>JBATXP010000112.1:0-63668 GCA_049673465.1 Litorimonas sp. | reverse complement strand
CGCGGCGGCAGCAAGGGCGCGATCAACGCCCACTCGGCGTCAGACAGATCATCGGAAGCAGCACGGGTCATGACACGCAGGAATCACGACAGAACACCAAAAGCAAGATTTAGGTACACAACCTAGGGTTTGTTGAGATTTAGCGTGAGTTGATGACGGCTGCGGCGATGTTGATCATGGCGGCATAGCTGGTGTCAGTTTTGTCGGAGCGTTGGGCGACGCGCTTGAACTCCTTGAGCTTGCAGAAGTCGTTCTCGACTAGGTGCCGCCAGCCATAGATCGTTTCGTCGATCTTCAGCGGGCGGCTGCGGCTGGCCCGTTGCGAGATCACGACCTGCGCGCCACGCTGTTGCACGTCGGCCACGATGGCATCGCTGTCCCCGGATCATGTCCGGGGCAGGATTCCGGCCTTGTCGGCCAACAACGCTCCAAAACGCAGCCCGCGCAGCAGGCCCGGCACGGCGAGCGTGTCGAAGCGGTGGCCCGGCAGCAGGGAGACGCGCACCAGATTGCCCAGTGCATCCGTCACCGCGACGATCTTGGTGGTCCATCCGCGGCGGCTCTTGCCTAGACGACGCGCTTGCGCGGTCCTGTGGCTTTGAGTCCCCCTTTTGCGCCGTGTCCATGGCGGTGGACCGGAACGATAGTGGCATCGATCATGGCAAACTCCATGTCGGGCTCATCTGACACCGCCTCAAACATCTGCGCCCAGACATCGCTCCGCACCCAGTCGCGGAAGCGCCGGAACTGCGTGTTCCACTTCCCGAAGACCTCCGGCAAGTCCCGCCACGGGCTGCCCGTGCGCGCGATCCAGAGCACGGCTTCGACAAACAGGCGGTTGTTCGTGCCGGACCGTCCCCGGTCACCCGGCTTGCCAAGACAATGCGGCTCCATGAGAGACCACTGGCGGTCGGTGAGAACAAATCGGGTCATCAAGGCCTCCCAAAAGAAAGCTTGAATCACCGTTCGCAGGAAAAAGAAATCCTAAATCTCAACAGACCCTAGGCTCAGGACCTATTAATTTGCCTTGATTTTGGTTTTGTGATTCTCCTTTTTTCGAGGAGGATCACCATGTCTAAGCTGCTTTGGCTGTCCGAGGTTCAGATGGCACGCATTTCGCCTCACTTTCCCCTGTCGCACGGTGTGCCGCGGGTGGATGATCGCCGCGTCGTGTCGGGCATTGTGTTCGTGCTCAAGAACGGCCTTCGCTGGCGCGATGCACCGTCGGACTATGGTCCCCACATCGCAGCCAAAGGCGGATAAAGTCCGCCGACGCAAAGGGCTCTACAACCGCTTCATCCGCTGGAGCCGGATGGGCGTGTTCGACCGTATCTTCACCAGCCTCGTGGACGAGGCCGGACCACCTGACAGGCTTATGATCGATGCGACCCATCTCAAGGCGCACCGCACGGCAGCGAGCCTGCTCAAAAAGGGGGTGTTCCCCGCGCTATCGGGCGAAGCCGTGGCGGGCTGACGACCAAACTCCATGCCGTCTGCGACGGCGCGGGACGCCCCGTTCGCCTGCACCTCACGCCCGGACAGACCAGCGATTACAAAGGCTTCGATGCCCTCCTGCCAACCTTGCCGTCCGGTGCAAAGATCCTGATCGCAGATAGAGGCTATGACGGAGACGCCTTGCGCGCAGTCCTGTACGCCAGAGGCATAAGGCCCTGCATCCCGCCCCGGCGAGGGCGGCGATCACCCGCAACCTATTGCAAAACCCTCTACCGACAACGCAACAAGGTCGAACGCCTGTTCGGTCGGCTCAAGGACTGGCGGCGCGTCGCAACCCGATACGATCGATGTGCCCACACCTTCCTCGCAACCATAACAATCGCTGCCATCGTTACATACTGGATCGAACAATGAGTCCTGAACCTAGGCTCTGCATCTCGGCCATGTTGTACCACGCTGCTGTTACACAATCTGTTGCACAAATTTCAGGTAGTCGAAGGCCAAGGAAGGCTCACGAAGGAAAACGCAGGTTTTCCAGTAACTTGAGTGTGCGTGGTAGGAGTATAGTGGCGCACCGGGGATGGGCAGCCCCAAGGTTATTTTCGCATGCGTTTTCAATAGGATGAACTGGGTGAGATTGTCAACGCACCCTTAGTTTCACCTAAAATACGCACCCTCGGTGTAAAGCAGCAAAATCCAGCTACTAACTCTCAAGATCAGCTTCAACTTCGTCGAAATAGCTCAACGCCTCGCGAAGATTTTCGACGATTTCTGCGGCAAGTTCATCAGGTGGCGGAAGGGCGTCAATGTCTTCAAGGCTGTCATCCTTCAACCAAAATATATCAAGGTTAGTCTTGTCGCGAGCCAACAATTCCTCTCGGTCATACTTCTGGAAACGCTCTGAGAGTTCGCGGGAATGCAATGCTCCGGACTTGTAGCAGGCCTCGAAGTCTTCGAGGTCGGAACGGCGCAGCGGGCTTTTTTTCAGAGTGAAGTGCTTGTTTGTTCGCAAGTCATAATACCAGACGGCGTCCGTCTGTGCGGTCGCGGTCTCGGGGTCATCTACTTTGGGATGAGAGAAGAAGAGTACGTTGGCCTTCACACCGGGTTTGTAGAAAATGCCTGTCGGAAGCCGCAGGATCGTGTGCAAGTTAAAGGAGTTTAGCAACCGCTTGCGTATGCCTTCCCCGGCATTGCCTGCCTCAAATAGCACGTTGTCAGGAAGCACGACTGCCGCCGTGCCATACACTTTTAGCGTGGACATGATGTGCTGTAGAAAGTTCAGCTGTTTGTTCGATGTGACGAAACGAAAGTCATCGCGCGCATAGTCGTCCTTGATGGTTTCAACCGTTCCATCCGCTGCAATATCCTTCTGGCTCGATTTCCGGCCGAAGGGCGGATTGGTCAGTATATAGTCATAACTGTCGCCGCGTTTTGCGAGGGCATCCGCGCGTCTGACCGGACTTTCGTCGCCTCCAATGCCGTGTAGGTAGAGATTCATAGCCGACAAACGCACCACATCGGCGACGATGTCCGTTCCCGAAAACGTGTGCTTTCGAAGTTGATCCGCCTGCTCACGGTCCCCGCTCGCCTTGTCCTTCAAGTGTTCATAAGCGGCCAGCAGGAAGCCGGACGTTCCGCATGCTGGGTCATGGATAGTTTTGCCGATTGGCGGATCGACGACTTCGACTATACTCTGAATCAGCGGTCGCGGCGTGAAGTATTGCCCTGCGCCGGACGCCACTTCAGAAGCATTCTTTTCCAACAGGCCTTCGTAGATATCACCTTTGACATCGACATCCAGACCGAGCCAAGTTTCACGATCGATAAGGCCAATGACCTTGGTCAGTCTGGAAGCGGTCGTCAGCTTGTTCTGCGCCTTGGCGAAGATCGTGCCCATGAGACCGTCAGATTTGGAAAGAGTCTCTAGGATTCTCCGATAAGCCGTCTCCTGCTCCTCGCCGGACAGATACGCAAAGTCGCCCCAGCGGCAGCCCTTGGGAACGCGCGAAACTTCGCCAAGGGACTGCTCCCGTTCGTCATCCATTTTCAGAAAGAGCAAGTAGGTTATCTGCTCGAGGTAATCTCCATAGGAGATACCCTCCTCACGCAGCACATGCGCCATGCTCCAGACACGGGCGACCAGGTCTTCGCGCGTCATTAAAATCGCTCCGGTTGAACAGGGCGAATAAATGTTGACCAAAACAGCTCAGCGCCTCCTTCATGGGTAAGCTTGCTGTCTCGGTTGTGTCCAAAAGAGGATAAGCCAAGCACTGTAAGGTATAATTTTTGGTCGTCGGCTTCTACGCTTAGCTGCTCGTTCATGGAATTTCGACTGAAGTTATCGCCAGATGAGTAGGCAATGCCATTACCAAACGAACCACCCATGTAGATGTGACAGGTCGAGACAGAACGGCCAGTTTGATAAAGTTTTGCCGAAAATGTCTGGTTATCGATATCTTTGAGACGATATTCAAACTCTGTGTTGCGCGCACAGAATTCCTCTAACGAGCCTTCAAAGAACTGCCTGATGTACGCGTAAGCATCATCAAGGTAACTATCTTTATCACGCTGCGAATAACTTTGCTTTGCCGATAAGTTAGAGGATCGCGGCAGTCGTGCGGAAGCGTGAAGCGATGTTTTGGAGTCGGATTTCTCAGTTTGAGACGATGATGCTTCTCGTTTAAAGCCAACAAGTGTTTTGATAACATTTCGGATGCGCGTGGTGACATCCAAGAACGCTTCGTCACGATCAGGCCATTTCGTTACGGCGCGATTGTCGGTAGGCGCTCCGAGCAACTTCTTGAACAGAGGAACCTGCTGCCATTCGCAAGGGCGCAAGATAACAGGGATGACGTGAGCATCACCCGAGTTGTGACGTCGAATGGCGCTTTCGACCTCGACATCATAACAATAATCACTTGCGAGAAAGTCTGGACTGACCAAGAACAGGATCAATCTTGCACGAAGCATAGCTTCGTCAATCTCGTTTCCCACATCCTGACCAGACAAGATACGCCGATCATGCCATACCGAGATCAATCCTTGCCGCTTCAGCATGGCAAGGTGTGTTTCCAGCTCATCACGCAAGGCTTCGTCCTTGTGCGAATAAGACATGAAGACTTCAAGGCTCATCAATGCACCATAAGTTGATGTTCAATCATGCAGGCTTCCGATAGTTTAGGGCCGCACGTTTCCCGGCAAACCATGCTTCATTAATGTTATCTTCGTGAGCAAGAAAGAACTCTCTACCCAACGACTCGGCATGCGTATCCAAGACGACTTTCATTCTGTCTTCACCAGCTAGTGCAGTCGCTTGGTCTTCAAAAGGCTCGTTTGTAGAGGCGAGAACTTCCCACATAAAGGCACCATTGGGCAGGACGTTATTGAAATAGTCGCATCGCGTTTGCGGACTCACCAAAAAGCCGACTTTCACTATGTGCAGCGCTTCAACGTCTTCTCTAGCTCGCCCTAGAAAGCGGCTCACATCGCCTTTAAGTTTCAGGATATAGAGGTACTTGGGACCATCTGGTTCAGTAGTGCGGGTGTATGCCTGCTTTGGAGCATGAAGCCCGCGAGAAGATTTCAGCTTTAATGGGACCAGAGATGTCAGCGGACTTTGACTGAATACGCTTTGCTCCACGAACGTGTAGTTTAGAAGCCGTTTCGCCTCTTCTGGCAACAACCTCACACCTTGGGAGCCAACGTGTTGAAGATTTTTGTTCGCATAAGTCTGTGGCGCGAAATCTTCAATGATTGGACGCTCTTCGGGCACAAGCCGAAAAGCCCGTTCTGCTCTTACGGCATTGGTCCACTTATCCTCGCGACCTAATCGTTTGTTACGCTCGATTTGCATGAGCGAGATCCATTGGTGCGAATGACCTGTCTCCCGGCTCATTTGCATGAAACCAAGCACCCTGCCGCGCTCATCCTCAGGCGTTTCCTTGTTTTTCGCGCCATAGACAACAATCAGATTTCCGTCCTTCGTCGCGTTCAGATACTTTTCGCGTTGGCCATCAACCGAAAAGCCAACACATCCCCACTCGTCAGGTTTGAAACCATAGAATGATGTCAGCCAGACGTTGGGCGGATCAGCCTCTATCTGCTCTAGGATGTCAGGGTGGCTCATGCCGCCATGATCCGTTTCAGCAGCTCGCTAGCCGGTTCGTCATTGGGGTCTTGCTCGACCAGCTCTCCGGCGAAAGCGCGTTTCAGGATGGCTTGCTTGAGGGCGCGGGCCTGGCGGGTCTGGCCGTCGAGGCTTGCCTCCACGGCATCAGCGCGAGACAGGGCCACCTCGACGCGGGATACAATCTCGCGTTGCTCGTCGATGGGTGGGAGAGGAAAAACTATGCTTGCAACTTTTCTAGCGTTGAGCGCTGGTTGATTTCCGCCTTGCCCTTCCGCTCGCGAAACTTCGTAACGAAGGAAGAGAAAGTCGTAGATGTAATCTTCAAGGATAGGGGTTTCAGAAACACGAATAGCTGCAGCGTTTTGGTTGTTTGTCGCCGCAATCTTTAAAATCGCGCTTTGTCCGCGTGTTTTACCTTCTCCGATCATTGCCAAAAGAACTGTTCCTTCCGGGTGTAATTTCACTGATGAATTGAGATATCCCTCTTTAGTGATGCACTCGACAGTTTCACGTATATTGCAGAAGGCAACCTCACCACTGCTGACCCATGGAATTTTTCCATTCCAATATTTGGGCTTTTTTCTTGAAGGAGTAGCCCCTGTAAAGATGTCGAAGCATGATCCGAATTTGGTCCAACACCACGACTTCGGAAGTTTTTCTTCAACTTCTAGCTTGGCTGCATCCGGGCCTGTGAAACGGCTTCGAAACCGCTCCCATTGCTTCTCCGTCTTTGGCCGCGCCATCCCCTTGGCGTCGAGCTTTTCGAGCTCCGATATTTCCCAGGCGTCGTAGCGGGCTTGGCGGATACGGGTTAGGAGGGCCTCGGCAGTCTCTGTAGGCGGGTTGGCGGCGCGCCAGTCGGCGGTGAGTTCTCCCGTGACGGCGGCTTTTAGGATGGCTTTGCGGTACCGGGCTAGGCTCGCCCGCGCCCGCGCCACCGCCCGCTCTCCCGCCTCGATAGCGGAGAAGAGTTCGTCGATCTTGGAGACGATGCGTTTCTGTTCGGCTAGAGGTGGGAGTCTGTACTGAAAGCCGATTAGGTCTTCGTGCTTCACCCGAGGACGATCACCGGAGCTGCGCTCATTCGCGAACTGGACGAAGGGCATTTGATGTAGGAGATACTTGAGGAACCCAGGGTCCAGAGCCTCAGACTGTGGAAACACGATGAATTCTGCTGATGCTGCTCCGTGGAAATGTGGCGCGACGACCTTGTTGAGGTAGGGCCGGAGGCGACCATACATCACATCACCAGGCCTGAACTCAGAGCCGTTGCTCTTCATGCTCCCGAATTCGCAAGACGGTCTCGCTTTAAGACCGAAAGCCTCAACATCCTCCATCCCAACGAACGGAAGGTCTCCGTGGTCGCTCGGCGCGATTTTCTTCCTTGGTGGACGGGTACTCGCTCCGAGCGTCGTCAGCGCCCAACCACCGGGTAGGCATTCGAGGTTTGGATCACTCACCCTACGCCACCAACGCTGTCGTCAACTCGTCCAGCAAACCTTTCAGCCCCTCCCCGAAAACCGCGCGCGCGCGGATCAAGCCGCCGGCATCCGTGAAACCCGGCATTTCCATTAGGTCGCGCTGAGTCACTTCGGCATTGGCGGCGATGTGGTCGCGGATGTTTTCGAGCCAGCGCATCTGTTCCTCCGAGTAGGTCACGCCCGCATTCTTCTGCCGCCCGATCCAGAGATTGAACCGGCGCTCAACCACCGCGCTGATCGGCTCCAGCTCGTCTGTCTGTCCCAGCGCATAGCGCACCAGCGCGATAATCTCGGTCAGCAGACGGTCCACAGGCGCGCCGCGCACCTCGGCCGCCCGCAGCCGCGTGTAAGCCTGCCATACATCGGCGGTGCGCAGATAGGGCGGCGCATCGGTCAGGGCACGGGTCAGATCGCGAATCTGTGCGTAAGTGAGGCGTTGCTTGCCGATGTGCTGGCTGTAGAGAATCTGCAGCGCGGTGATTTCGTCGCGGTTCTCGGCGATGAAGTCCTCGAAACTGCTCACGGTCTTCTGTGCCGCCTCCATGTCGAACTCGGCGAGAATGGTGCGGTCCTCGTTGATCTCGTTGATGACGATGTCGGCCCGGGTTTTCAGCTCGACCAACAGGCGGCGTAAGTCGGGATTGTCAAACGGTTCGCAGGCGTCCTCTATCATCGCTTCGGTGACCGCGTCGAACTGTTCAGGGGTGTAGTCGGGTCCGTGCGCGGCTTTGGTTCGCCGTTCGATTTCATCCGGCTCTATGGCGGTCAGGAGCCGTCCCGTGATCGCGGCGAGCGTGTCACCCGCCGCCTCCGCGATTTGTGCGTGGTCCGCGTCGTTCAATTGTCGGGACATGGCAGCCAAGCGGGCGACGAGCGAGCTGATGGCGGCGTCGTCCCGGCGGCCTTGTGCGATCTGTTCCAGCAATTTCTCGAAGCCCACCGTTCGCTGCCGTTCCAGCGGCTGAGAGGCATTCTTCTTGCCTTCAGTCACGCCAACGGCATCGATGAGCACGAAACGCGTCTTGGTTTGGGCGTCGGGTGTAACGGTCGCGAGCTGCGTATCGTCGATGGTGCGCACGCCTCGCCCCTTCATTTGCTCAAAATAGCTTTCCGACTTCACATCGCGCATGAAGATAATGGCTTCGACGGGTTTGATGTCTGTGCCCGTGGCAATCATGTCTACGGTGACGGCGATGCGCGGGTTGATGTCGTTGCGGAAGGCACTGATCAGGCTGGCGGGCGTTTCGCCGGACACGCGGTAGGTGATCTTCTTTGCGAAGTCGTTGCCCGCGTCGAACACTTCGCGCGCTGCCATGACGATCTCTTCGGCATGGTTGTCGTCTTTTGCGAAAATCAGCGTCTTGGGTACCCACTTGCCCGAGCGGCCGGGAAAGAGGTCGGTGAAGAGCCGGTCGCGATAGGTTTCCAGCACAGTGTGAATCTGATTGCGGGCTGTCACGCTCCGGTCGAGGTCGCCTGGAGTGAATTCCAGGTCCTCGTCCAGCGCTTCGTAGCGCTTGGCGCGGGTGCGCTTGTCCATCACGGGTACGTCATAGCCTGCATCGATCAGCCCGCCCCTCTCGCCGATCTCCGTTTTGATGCGGAAAACTTCATAGCCGACATTTACGCCATCCGCGACGGACCGTTCATAAGGATATTCCGCGACAAGGTTTTTACCGAAGAAACCGAGCGTATGTTTGCCCGGCGTTGCTGTCAGGCCGATCATGTGTGCGTCGAAGTACTCCAACACTTGCCGCCACAGGCCATAGATCGAGCGGTGGCATTCGTCCGTGACGATGATGTCAAAGGTTTCAATGGGAAGATCAGGATTGTAGCCTATCGGCGGCACGGCGCCGCCTTCATCTTCCCAAATCTCGAAGTCAGAGGTTTCCTCGGCTTCCGGGTCCAGCTCCTCGCCTCTCAGCATCGAGTAGAGACGTTGTATCGTCGTGATGACGACTTTAGCGTCTGGGTCTATGACGTTGCTGCGCAGGTGTTGGGTCACATAAACGTCGGTAAATTTCTGATTAGTGCTGGGCGGTGTGAAGTTCTGAAACTCCTTGAGCGTTTGCGCGCCGAGATTGGCGCGATCCACGAGGAAGAGGATGCGTTGCGCTTTGGCGTGCTTCAGCAGCCGCCAAGAAAACGAGCAGGCCGTGAACGTCTTACCTGCGCCTGTTGCCATCTGGATCAGCGAGCGCGGCCTGTCGTAGGAGAGTGAGGTCTCCAGCCCTTCGATTGCATCCTCCTGACAGTCCCTCAGACCGGCCTGATCGAGGGGCGGCATTTTTGCCAATTTTGCGCGGAATGTTTCATCCGCTTTCAACCATCGATGCAGCGTTTTGGGTTTGTGAAAGGCAAAAACGTGCCGCGACCGAGGAACGGGATCACGATTGTCTCGAAACAACGTCTCCTCGGCCGAGGTTTCGTAGGCGAAAGGCAGCGGGGTGCCCCATGATTTCATGAAACCGAGATCGGACGTGGCATAACTTTCGGATTGTTCTGCGACACCAGACAGTGTGATGCCTGCTTTCTTGGCTTCAATAATACCAGCCGCTTTTCCGTCGATGATTAGTAGATAGTCTGCTTCTTCTCGCCCGATTTGGAAGTGCCGAACCGCAATGCCTAGAGCTGCTTTACGGTTTAGCTTGGTCTTGTCCTGCAACACCCACCCCGCAGCGCTTAGTTGCGCGTCAATTCTCTCGCGGGCTTTGTCCTCTGGACTCATCCTTGCAATAACGATGAATATGCCCTGCAGGTCAAACGCTAAGTTCGATAGTGTTTACAGTGGCTCTGCGCCCTCCGCGAGGACATCCAAGGCACTCTGATAAATATAGGCTTTGTCGCGTTTGTTCGCCTGTCTAGACTCAATGACTCCAGCGTCCACAAGTCGATTAAGTGCAGCTCTCGCCCCGTTAACACTCAAGCCCGTTCGCTCTGCCACTGACGGCGCAGTGACTAAAATATGCTGGCTGATATCCGCATGAACCTGAAACGCCGTCGCTGACGTCCGCCCCATCGCCGTCACGGTCTGCGCGTCTTTCGTTACGAGATCGCGCAGCGTTCGGGCGGCTGTATAGGCCGCCGTTGCCGTTTGCGTGACGCCATCGAGAAAGAACCTAATCCACGGCTCCCAACCATCCGCCGCGCGGGTGGCGTTGAGGTGGTCGTAATACTCGGCCCGGCGGTTCTTCAGGTAGAGGCTGAGATAGAGCATCGGTGCTTCGATCACGCCTGCCTGAATGAGGTAGAGCGGGATGAGCAGACGGCCCAAGCGTCCATTGCCGTCCAAGAAGGGGTGGATAGTCTCGAACTGCGCGTGGATGATGGCCGCTTTGACGAGCGGCGTGCTGGCGAGCTGGTCGCTGTGGATGAACGTTTCCAGCTCGGTCATCAGCACGGCTAATCGCGTGTGAAGCGGCGGGACGAAACGGGCGTTGTCGGGCGAGCTTCCTCCTATCCAAACTTGGCTTCGGCGGAACTCGCCCGGCGTCTTGGTCGATCCCCTCACCCCTTGCATCAAACGCGCGTGGGTTTCGCGGATCAGACGCGACGAAAGAGGCAGGCGCTGCATGGCGTCGAGCGCGTAGTTCAAGGCGGCGATGTAGTTGGACACTTCCTCCACATCATCGACGGGCACGGTCGGCGTCACGTCGGCTTCATAGGCGAAGAGGTCCGACAGCGAAGATTGTGTGCCCTCGATCTGCGATGACACCAAGGCTTCCTTGCGCTGGTAGAGATAGAGGAACATGTCCATGTCGGGCAGCAAGTCCCGAATGCCGTCCAGCCGTCCAATGGCACGATTGGCTTCGCCCAGAGCGGCGATGATCGCATCACCGCCCAAGTCGATCTCTGGTGGGAGAGCGGCAGGCAGGAAGGCGAAGCCCTTGCCGCTCGGCAAAGGCTCCAGCGTTCCGCGAGCATCAGGCATGAGAAACGTTTCGCGCATATCGTTTGCTAACATGCTTCGATGACGCACTAAACCGCGAAAACGTGCGTCATATTCCGGCAATGACGCACGGAACGAACGTCGTATGCGTCATTGTCTCAGCGGGGACATGGACTCGGATACCCAATTCCATACCCATTTACACCCGTTTGTAAGCAACCCATCGGAGACGCGAGAGACCGTTTCCTGCTCCCGCTGGAGCCGCTCCACACGAGCGGAAGCGGGCGCAGGAAACTCGCCGCATCGCGGCGAAACGGGTCCGTAGGCTGAAAGAGATCTTTAGAGGCGGAATTAGGGTTCAAGTCGGGTGGGAACACGAATCCCTCAATAGAAACATGGACATGGCCGAAAAGCTGTTCCCACCATGACAGGCAGTGGGAACCAAGAAAACGATGTGCAGACAAGGGCTTTGCCTTGGGGTGGGCACACCCTCTTTTATCTCGCCATCCACGCCCTCCGCCCGTGCCCGGCCCCAAAACCTCATCCAGCCTTCATTGGCCTTCGACATGAAACGGCGCATTGGCCGCCTTCATGTGCTATTCTGCAATCATGCCGAATGACACGATCACGGCTGATGACATCCGCTGCGCCATGAAGACAGTTGCGCTTCTCATCCGAAACCATGGCGATGCGTATTGGCCACTCATGGAACGCCTGCGAGCAGAGCTTCGCGCCATGGAAGATCGTGAGACGTTGCTTGACGACCTGTTGCGCGACGGCGCTAGCTCGGCACCTCCGGCAAGCTTTGGGTGAAGCGTTCGCTGACCGGGTGAGCGATTTTCAGTAGCTCTTTACGGCGATAGGCAAGCGACCCGCCGTCGCCATATTGCGGGCGGTTGTTCTTGTGGCCCATGAGCGTGCAGCGCAGCCCATAGTCCAACCCGGCCTCAAGCATTCGCGTCTCGAAAGCATGGCGGAAGCTGTAGATGCAGTGCTTGTCCGTCGGCATGAGACCACGATTATGGAAGCTTTTGAGCAGCGCGGCGGATAGTGAATTGCCCCGATCCCGGTAGCGCGGGAAGCCGTTAGGCGCGCGCTTCATGGCCTCCAGCGACACGCCGACAAGCGGAATGTCGCGGCGCGAGGCGACGGATTTTAGCTCCCGTTTGGCCGTCGGACGGATACGTATGTGCGGCACGTCTGCGTCCAGAACGATGTTCTCCGGCCGCAGATTGGCGATCTCGCTCGGTCGGCATCCGGTCTCGATTAGCGCGTAGGCGATGAGCTGAACCTCCTTGTTTATGCCCTCCAGCACATCCGGCTGGATGACTTTGGAGCGCACCCAATCGTCCGGGAACGGCGGCGTTGGCTCGGCGGGTGTGTCCTTGAAACGCAGCTTGCGGAATGGATTTTCGCGGTCCTCGTCGCCTTGATAGGTCCAATATTCACGGAAAAGCTGACGCAGGTTTCCTAGCTCGCGGTTGGCGCTGTTCGGGCGATAAGTGCGGCCTTCCGCATTGCCAGGACGAAGGCGTTCTCCCCACCAATCGTAGAAGTCGCGACCATGCTTGCGCGTGATCTCATCCATGTTGAGGTTACCGCACAGGGCCACGAAATGGTCCACAGCGCGCGCCTTGGTCGCTTTCCAGCGCACGATCTGCTCCGGCGACTTCCGGCTCGTCTCGCCCACACTCAGCTTGTCGCAGTAGAGCTTGAACGCGTCGCGTATCGTATCTTTCGGCGGGTTTATCGTGCCGAGAACGGCCTGCGCTTCCAGCTCCGTCACGTCCGTCTTGTCGAGCGTGTCGATCCGCTCGATCAAGCCCTCCACTGGCTCGAAAGCGGCGAGCTTGGCCATCGGTTTGAACTCGAATCCCATCGCTCGCGCGCGTCGTCTGGCCGAGCGGTAACGGCACATTTCGGGCGACTCCTCGTGGGTCGTGCCTGTGTGCTTGGCAAGGCTGACTTCCCAGAAATACTCGTCCGCATCCATGAGCGCATCGCGACGTTCGCGTGCAATGGTGAGGCTGTCCGTGAGCAGCGCGACCTTCACGCGGCGGCGCTTGTCGATGACGCGGTAACGGCTTGGAACGCGGCGGACATAATACCAGCGGTAGCCCCGCTGTTCGAGATAGTGGTTTCGGCGGATGGACATAAAGCTATGTACCCCAACTTGGACCCCAATTTGTCCCCCAATAGTGGAGGATGGTTGAGGCGCGTTAAGGACGATGCTAAAATCCAAAAGGATTTCGGCGACTTATAGCAAAAATGACCTTGGGAAATGGCGCACTTGGAAGGAGAAACTTCCGAGGAGATTTTCAAGGAATTAGAGCGCTGGAATAACATCCTTAAGTACGCCCCTCCACCCTCTTGGGAGGACGGGCCATGACACATTCAACCAAGCCTGATTTCATCGCCGCATCTGTCGGTAAGGCGACTAGACCAACGCTCTACCCTCTCTCATTTCGTGTTACAGCAGAAGAGAAAGAACGGATTACCTGTCTCGCGAACGGTCGTTCGGTAAGCGCCTACGTTCGCGATGCAGCCCTCAAGAATAAGGCGAAGCGCAGGTCGTCTGACATTTCCATCAAAGCTGATCTGTCCGCTCGTTTGCTCGGCGCACTCGGACAATCAGAACTCTTTTCAAGCTTGAGCAAAATGGCCGAGGCTGCCGAGTCAGGCTCGCTGCCACTTGACGATGAAACCATAGAGCAAATCGAAACCGCCTGCGCACTTGTTATCGCGATACGGCGCGACTTAATCGAAGCGCTTGGCATCAAGACTGAGGATTAAGACATGATCCTCGTTGGCAGCCAACGCGGTGGAGCGAAAAACCTGGCGCTTCATTTATTGAAGCAAGACAATGAGCATGTGGAAGTCCATCAGGTTAGAGGCTTCGTCTCAGATAGCGTCATGGGGGCACTGAACGAAGCCTATGCGACTTCGAAGGCAACGCGCTGCCGCAAGTTTCTCTACAGCCTCTCTATCAATCCTCCTGCAAACCAGAAGGTCTCAACCGACGATTTTCTGTCGGCCATTGATCGATCCGAGAAAGCGCTAGGGCTCAAGGGACAGCCGCGCGTTGTCGTCTTCCATGAAAAGGAAGGTCGTCGCCATGCACATTGTGTTTGGAGCCGTATTGATACGGCTCAGATGAAAGCGGTTCATATCGCGCACGACAAACGACGTTTGGTGAGCATTACACGCGACCTGTTCATCGAGAATGGCTGGCGTATGCCTCAGGGGCTTATCAACTCTGAAAACAGGAATCCAACAAACTACTCCTTGGCGGAGTATCAACAAGCAAAGCGCGTTGGTCGAAAAGCTGCGGAGATCAAAGCAGACTTTCAAAGCGCATGGGCTCAGTCAGATTGCATAACAAGCTTCCGTCACGCTCTCCGAGAACATGGCTATTGGCTAGCAAAAGGAGATCGTCGCGGTTTCGTGGCACTAGATCACAACCTGAAACCCTTCTCTATCTCACGGTGGGTCGGTCTCAAGTCGAAAGAGATAGCGGCGCGTCTGGGAAAGCCTGACGACCGATTGTCAGATGTTGAGACGGTAACTCAACAGATCCAATCAGAGATGAGCGATAGCCTGCATCGTTTGAGTCAGAGCGTCGAGAGGCGCTCGCGGGAGGCACAAGAGCGCTTCGAAGCGCGGCGGCGAGCTTTAGTGAAAAAGCAAAAGGCGGAACGGTTGGCTCTGACTCAAGCGCAAACGCGGAAATGGGAGGCTGCGAGTAAGGAACGGCAGACGCGATTCAATCGTGGTTTAAGTGGCATCTGGGACCGTTTGCGCGGCGAGCATCGGCGCATTCGGAAACAAAATGAGAGAGAGGCGTTCGAACAACTCAAGGCCGATCAGAATGCACGAGAAACCATGATCTGGCGGCATTTGCAGGAGCGACAGCGGACTGAATTGTTCAAGCTGAGATACAGAGAACGAGCTCAATCAATCACGGAAGATATTCAGCTGGACAAACGAATTTATCAGCATCCGCAACTACCCGGTGCGTAATAAGATGATGTAGTTTTTATAATGGCGCTTTCACTTTACGCGCTTTTTGAATGCTCCTAATCGACTCTACAACTTCATCGTGACCCTCTTCTTCCGTTACTACAATCAGTTTTACTCCGTGCCGCCTAGCGAGATTGGTTTTCCTTTTATCTCTTTCGACAGTAGCCATGAACGCCTCTTCACCTCCAAAAAATTCTACTGGTTCAAAGTGCTGCGCACCATGATACTCCACGGCAATTTTCCAGTGTGGAAACCAGACATCGAAATGTTGTCTGCCTAGCCATTTAGGTCTTCCGTGCTGAATAACTTTCGTGGTTGAAAACTCCGCTTCCAAACGCCGGAACAGCGCTGTCTCCGAAATCCACCCTTCCCCTATCTTTGGGACACCCATTTCTTCGCGTGCCAAATTCTCAGCTTGCTTCGACAAAGATTTAAATTGATCAGTATGATCGTAAATCGCGTAGAAAGCATAAGTTTGAAAAGCAAGCTTCGGCGACTCCATCAAAGGCGCCCCGTTGAACAGCGAGTGCGAATAAACGTCAGAATTTTTCATCCACCTCTTCAATATGTCGAACCACGACCCATTTTTTGACGAGAATTGATCAAATACTTCAATAATTTTATCTTTATAGAGGCTCTGATTTTCTTTGATAAATTTTGTTCTCCGACCACCCATCATTAAGAGAACATCAATCGGATTGGCTTCATATTCCAAATGGCTTTGTATGTTCAGTCGCAAGTTTGAGAAGTGAGTTGACGTTCCGAAAACTTGCTTTGGCTCGGTCTTCTCAAGATAATTTTCGTAATCACCCGTTCCCAAAAGACAGTCGTAAGCCCAATGAAGACAATAACCCGAGAACTTTTTTTCGTGGCTATATTGTTCGGAGAGGTTGATGAGAAAATCCGATGTTTGGTGCAAGCCATCAGACTTCCACTTAGACAGAATTTTATACGCAAACACAAAGAGGTAGCTGATATTTCCTTTTACATCGAGGTAATCACCTCGTCTCAACGCGCTTTCCAATTTTTTATAGAACGCCCTTTGTTTGCGATCCATCATGTCTTCAGACGGATAGTAGGTTTCAAATGGAGGTACTTCACCACTCCCGCCTGACAAAAACCTAATCAAGCAGCTTCTCCCTGATTTCGGCGAGTGTGTAGCGCTCGGCCTTCAAAGACTGAATGGTCTCCGCGCGTTTGATCATATCGGGGCTGAACAGTTGGTAGCCGGACTCTGTAGTGTCAGCGACTTCGATCAATCCCGATGAAATCCAGTGACGAATGGTCGAGTTCGCTTCACCTGCGGCTTTGGCGAGTTCTCCGATTTTAAGCAGCGTGTCATCATCCGGCTCGCTCGCCTGATCTGCGGCATCGCCATCATCCGTCATCGCTTTCAGATAGATATCAAGCGAGCGCTCTACGGCTTTTGCGATGATTTTGAGGTAACGCTCTAGGCTGCCGCCTGTCTGCGCGGTTTCAAGAGCGGTGATGTAGGCAAGCCTGTCGCGCTTACGGATGATGGCGGGCGGATAGCCTTGCATCATCAAGATCATATTCATCAGCAGCCTCGCTGTGCGTCCATTGCCGTCCACGAAAGGATGAATAGAGACCAGTTCATAGTGTGCCATCGCTGCAAATTCTGCGGGATGAAGATCGGAGGCGCTTTGTAGCCATGCCGCAAACGCATCCATGAGATCAGGTACTTTACGCGGGTTTGGCATGACAGCGCGAGACCCTGATATACGCACAGGAACCGAGCGGATGATGCCCGCATTGGCATCGTCGATACCCTTCAAGATTACAGTGTGCAGATGGAGAATGTCATTGACTGTTACCTCATCAGGGGCGCGGCTTACTTGCTGACGCACCCAATCGAGAGCAGCCGCGTGATTTGTTGCCTCAAGATGCTCCGTCAGGGACTTACCGCCGACGGTGAGCCCTTTCTCGACAACGAGGGCAGTCTCGCGCCGTGTTAGCGTATTTCCTTCAATCGCATTGCTGGTGTAAGTGAGCTCCACTCGAAACCATTCATCGAGATTTTGGACGAGCGCGGGCGGCAGCGGACGGTAGGCGTCTAGCTGCTCTTTCTTTTGTGTGAGGGCGTCCCAGTTCATCTTAAAAGTATAAACCATCACGTTATGGTTTTGCAATCAAAACAGTACGCCTTGCCGTGTGTCCTCTTCATACTCTTGCCACGCTTGTGACTGCGCCGCGTTATCAAGCCAATTTATGACAGCCGCCACGACATCACCCTCAAAGTCACGTTCGATTGTTCCAACGGGGTCAAAATGCGAACGATAGCCCGTGTGTGTTACGGGCAACCTCTCACCTCTTGGTTCTATGGTTTGGAGTTCTAAATGGGCGATTACACCGCCAGCATAGAGAGGGTCATATCTCGCCTTGATCTTGGTCTTTCGCCAAACGAGCGTGAATATCTGATAGGTCATCAATGCCTCCAGAACACATGGACTGAATGACCTGACTTGATGGCAAGAACGTCATTGATTTCCATGTCTGCCGCCATCTTCTCATAGTCGATATAGAAGCGAAGACTTTCGGGGATTTGCGTTGTCTCTTCGGTCAACTGCTCGGCGTAATCGCTCAAGCTGTCATATTGCCCAGCATAATGATCGGAGATGGCCTCTCTCGCATCCTCAAGGTCGCCGTAGTAGCTGATTAGCTTCGCGCCCAAATCGCCATGCTCTTCGATAAAGTCGGCATAGCAGGCAACCGCTTCAAAGCTGGCACCTTCCGAGAGGTAGATGTCTCCAAAACCATCATAATCATGGATAGCCCATTCCTCGGCATGTTCAGCAGGTGACTTGAGCAACATCTGACTGACATCGCGCCAAATGCCATCTTCTCCCTGTGTGGCGTCTATCCAAGCGCCGTGCAAAGTTCCGTCATTGTAACTCGCGAGACACGCGACACAGATTCTGATTTCGTCCTTATCTTCCATTTCAAAGACCTCCGTAGGAAAGTGGGTTCGACATGAACCCTTGGCCTTTGCCGAAAACGGGGGTGTGCAAATGGAGCGCAAAATCGACGGCGGGCGCAGGCGTAGCTGAGCCTCGGGAGACCGTCTATTTTTTACGAAATGCGCTGAGGGGATGTCCCCCCTAAGCCGTCAGGGATTGAAGCCGACTGGCCGAGACGTGCACAGCGAAGCTCGGTTCACGAAAGCCCGCTCGGACGCCTAAACTTTGCTAGAAAGGTATCTCTGGCTTGCGAAATCTGATCCGCAACAAAGGACTTTCTCGCTAAAGGCAGACGATTTCTTGACTGTTGAACCAGCCCTTCTGTTCAAGCTGCTGCGCAACGGTTGCAACATCCTCAGTGTAAATAACGAGCGCTAGGCTTTGTTCGGCCCGACTGCAGATGACATAAAGAAGACGCAAGGCGCGATGAACTGCGTTATCCTTGCCATCTTGAAGATTTTTTTGGTCCGTCTCAGTGAGTTCTGCATCGCCGAACACTTTCGCATATTTGAACATGAAGCCCCGCGTTTCAGCATCGTCAGTGATTGCCATGATGTGAGGAAACTCTCGCCCTTTTACGCCTTGGTGCGTTCCAAATTCCGCCTTGTCTTCAACATAGTTCCTGTAAGGGCTGACTTGTGAGAAGGGAACATCAAGAATGGTTTGCAGGGCCTCCCCTTCTTGTGTGAGCGGGTCGCTTTCGTTCTCTTCATTATCTGATACATAGAGCTCAAGCGCAGTCTCTAAAATTTCAGGGACCTCGAACAGTCTGTACTTCTTCACGCACTTCAAAACATAAACGCATTTCAGGTCATTGATGGACAGGATGCGCGTCAGAACTTTAATTCCCTTTGACGCACTTTGGAGGCTTTCTCCCTGCCTGCTGGATTGAAGCTCACTTTTTGAGATGAGCGGGGAATGTTTTTTCATCAATCGCGCAACTTCAAAGTCATCGTGTGAATGAATGGCTTCAACCAATGGAAGAACTCGATGCGTCATAAATCGCAAAGGCGGGTAACTCCCATCCAGCAGGGAGGTCCGACGTTGGTTGATCTTATAAATCGGGTCAAAAATGTTTGAGAAACCCAGCCGACTTGCCGCCATATGGTGTTCTAAGACGAGGGTTTTTACTTTTCCTGTCTCTGACCAATCAGACCCTTCGACAAACGCCGACATTCTTTTTCTGATATCGTTCTCCGCCTCCTGCGGGGCATTAAGCGCGCGATTTACAATAAACGCTCTGACAACGCCCTCTTTAGCGTCTGAGCGCGGTTCCTGAACGATGACATCGCCATGATCTGTTCGGATTTGATTGATGAGTTCAACGATGCGGCGCGGGCATCTATGGTTAAGCTTTTTAATCGGCGTTTCCCAAGTCTCTGGGATTGCCTGGTCAAGGTCATGTTTTCCATCACCATAAATTCGCTGCATCATGTCGCCGATAATTCCGAGAGAGAATGACGATTGGTGAGTTTCGGAAAGGGTGAGGAAAGCTTCGATGAGCGCCCTCAACGTATCTTGGCTCTCATCAATAAGTATGATGGGAAATCGATTGACGAGCATCTGACCCAGTAGAGACTTGCTGTTCAAGAAATGTGCGGTGAGATCGACAACCTCTTGGTGATTTAGGCTATCTCTGCCTGAGTTATCGCCGTTTGGATTATATTTGAATGTTGATATGCCACCCAAAGCTGCAAGCCTTTCGGCTTTACTTTGGATGGACCTTTTTCTTTCCAATGAAGCCTTTCCTGCACGACCTTTCGCCTCTTTGGCTTCTAAGTCTTTTATGTCTTCCGCAAGCTTTTCGCGGAGATATTCTCTGATATCATCGTTGAAACCACGGACAATGTCCCATGCAAAACTATGAATCGTTGAGACTAAAAAAAGTGGATTGTCCTGAACACGGTCTTTGATTTCATCGACGGCAGCGTTTGTGTAGGTAATGACCGCAACGCGCTTGCCATCTTTTAAGAGCTCCTGTCCGCAATGTTCTAGCAAATGCTCTAAGGCAAGTTTTAGGGACCTCGTTTTTCCTGACCCTGCCCCGGCAAATAAGAAAAAGTGCTTGAAGTGTTCCGGGTCAAGGCAGGACTTGATTGTTGCATCGACACCTTCGTCCGCTCGCGTGTTGTCGACAACCTCACTCATCCGCAGTGGCACCCTCTTGAGGCTCACCGGGTATGCCGGCTTCAGACTTCAACAACGACCCCATTGACGCTTCTCTTTGATGGCTGAGTTGAGCTGCCAGCCAGAGAAGTCCGTCTCTTATGTACTGCGGGGCAGTTATCGATGAAGGCGTTGGGAGTTCCAAGAAATTCAAAGCAAAATCTGCTTTGCTCGCTTCTTTAGTGAGGTCGTAGATGCGTTTAGAAAGACCTTCAAGTGACGTTTCCGTTGCAATGGCCTCCTTGTACTTTTTCCATGTTCCGGGAAAAGTTTGAGACGCTATTACATCGAGATTTTCCATCACGAGCGCATCTTCGAGCGTATTGAACAACAGCTCCGTTGTTTCGCCATAGTATGTGATAGGTTTTCGGTCTTGATAAGCGGCTCGCACCTGAAAGTCCGGCTTCTGAAAGGACACCACCTTTGCTTCCTCGCTTAATCCGATAAGAGTGTCCAAATCATCCTTTTGAGGCACCCAATTTTTAAGCGTGTAGCTTCGCGATGTGTAGCCTTTGCCAAGTTCAGGCCACTGTTTCTTCTTTGCCGAATCTTGGCAATCAAGGTCGCAAATGACTAGCGTTGTGAGACCGAGCGTTTCGATCAAAGGCCGAAGTCTGTGCGCATGACTTCCGGTGATTTCAATCCAAGAGATATAGAACTGATGAAGCGCTGCGAGGCTCTCATCGTTTTGAATGAAGAACGGCACAAGGACACGTTCAGCCAATCCTTCCATCAGGACTGCTGAATCCGCAAAAAGAATATCGCAATGTGTGACCTTGATATAGCGGCTTACAAATCGCGCTGTTTCCTTATCATCTCCAAAGACATTTGAGAGATTGATGACTTGCGATGTCGGTGCATTCCCTAAGCTCGGCGGAACGCGCCTAAAGTATCTGAGTTCATCGAAACTGCATTCCTGCGCGATATGGCTTGAGTGCGTCGAAATTAAGAGCTGGGTGCCGTATTTCTCGTTTTCTCCCAATTCAGGATGTTTTCTAAGAACCTCATAGGCCTGTCGCATAAAGACTTGCTGCACTTGAGTATGCAAATAGGCTTCAGGTTCTTCAATGAGGACAAGATGGAGAAGTGGAATTTCGGGCTCGTTAAGTGGGTCGTTGGTCTTAGCGAGCTTTCCTTTTCGCATCCATGCGTCACGATAGCCGATGAGCTTAAAGACCATGTAGATAAGGTTTTGGTATCCGAGGCCATTTGCATGTTCAGGGAGTTTGAGAGACGTTTTCGATCCCCCATTGTCAATCTCAATGACGTATTGAAGTGCAGCGTCGTGATTAAGTCCTTCCATCGGCTCAATCTTGATATCGACTTCAATGTTAGGGTTGGCGACACCGGGATAACCCATGACCTCGACTTCGCTGATTGCAGGTTTTAGCCCGGCTCGCACAGTCGACCCATAAATTTTCTGAGCCTCTTGAAGAGCTCTCATCGCTTCAAGGTCTTCAAAGCTAGGATTCTCGGTCGGATCGAGGTGGTCCGACCAGTATTTACTTACGAGTGTCGAAAGTTTCTTTGTTGCGGCAGGCGCAGACTGATCCCTTGGGCCTTTCCGTTCGACCCCAAATCCTCGCTGTGCGCTGATTTCGTCAATCTGAACTAAGCCTTTAAGCGGCTCCTCTTCACACGCGACAGCTCGCATCTGGAGTTTTTCAGCAACAGGCTTTGGTTCATCACCATCATGGAATTCTGAAGGATCGAGCACATAAGGTCTAACAACAAAGAGTTTTGAGAAATGTTTGCTCAAATACTCCGTGAGGTCATTCGGCCAAAGGGCATAGTCTGGCGTATCATCTCCGCCTTTTGTTACCGCCTCTTCCTTCAGCTTCTGCACCGCAATTCTCTCGGCGATGTAGGCATTTTTGAGGGCATGCAGTTTCCTTGGCTCAAGACGAAATCTTACGCCAAGCATCCCACCTGACCAGCTTAGGGTCGGAATAATTGCTCTGACACGGTAGGCCTCATCAACCGGGACATCGAGCCAAAGGTCAATGAACGGGCAAAACTCCAAGAGTTCTTCGATTAGACGTGACTCGGGGTCTTCATCAGCCTCAATCCTGGCCCCTAATTCCGCAAGCCTTGGTAAAAAAGAAAGAGGAAAGTCGTCTAACGAGAGATTATCTCGTCTTGTGACTTTCAAAAAATTCTGAAGCGCTACTACGGCGGTCGTCTTCCCGCTGTTGTTTGCGCCTACGAGGACCGTGTTCTTTGACCCAAGAAAAATGCGAACGTTACGAAGTCTTCGGTAATTCGATATTTCAACGCATTTTAGCTTCATAGATGATCCTCTCATAATCAATTAGGTCGCTCCCCAATTTACACCGTTTGTCGCGACCAAGTATACTGTAACTATGGTTAAATTTTCAATGATATGCTTGGCCCTAACTTGATGTCGAGGTCTCTATAGACTTCTGCATCTATTGCTCTTACTTGGTCGCCCCAATTTGACCCCACGCCTTACGGCTGCTCTCAAACCTTCCTTTGTTCGCCGAGAAAGAATTCGACGCTCAAACTGCGCGAAGGCAGAGAAAACTGCAAAAATCAACTCACCATATTCGGTGGAGAGATCAAGATTGAGACTCAAGATCCGTAAGTTCACGCCGCGCTCTCTTAGCAGTTCGGCTGTCAACAGCGCATCAATCGTTGAACGAAATGCGCGGTCGAGGTCCAGCACAACCAAACTGTCGCCTTCCCGCAACCCCTCGATGGCTTGATCGAATTTTGGACGTTTCTTCGCGACAGCGGATAGCTTCTCAATAAAAACTTTATCGCATATCTTGTTCAGCTCATTCGTCTGGCGATTCTCATTCATGTCCTCGCGAGAAACACGGGCATATCCTATAGTTTTTGGCTTCCTTGTCGTCATTTTCGTTGTCTGCTTGTCTTCTTGAAAAGGATCGTTTTTTCGATTTTCCCATTTCACCGCTCTTTTTCAGTCACATTTCCGCTAAGTCATTGATCTGGCTGCGCCTTAGTTTTGGCGTTTTCGATCACGATATCAGCGTAACTAAACGATCCTTTTTTAGCGGCGTCCCTTCAAGCCAAAATACTGAAAAGCTTGCACTTATCCCACGATATCGGTATATTGTTGGAGACTTTGGTGGGGTCGAATTGCCACCACAGAGATATTTGAAGACATTTGCTAGCCTAAGCGGGGGCGAGAAACCCGCAAAATCACTTGTAGAGAGAGTTACGTCACCATTCGGTCGTGCCGTCGGCGGAACTATGCTTGTGGCTACAATGCTCGCGACGCCATTAAGTGCATCGGCTCAACAGGCGTCTTCACCCGTGCAAACTGTGTCAGCAACCGTGCCCGCGGTCGAAGTTCTACCCGACGCACAACGTCCCGCTAATGCTTGGGTCGCTGGGAACCCAGATCGGATTGCAATTTCTGTGAGATTAGGATCAGAAAACCGCGATGAGATGATCTCAAATCTGCCAACAGCGATGGATTATCAGTTCGGCCTGCGCGGCAAGACTGGAATTAGGTATTTCTGGGAAGATGGCACAAGCAGAGCAACTGCATTCGCCATTCATTCTGATGCATATGTCGCAGGCCCTTTGACTTTTTCCGATCCTGCGAATGTTGTCTCCGAAGTTGAAAAAGTTGTGCGTTTGTCTGATGGTAAGGCTACCGATTATGCATCAGCGCTTGATGCACATTACGAGTAATCAGCCTACCCCAGCCCCGGCGGCATTAGACTTCCTAAGCTAGCCGCTTCTGTTTCGACTTCATCATACTCCTCTGCAGACCGATCTAGAGCCGCATCTCCTTCAAGAGCTATAGTCTCGCTAAGTTCCGCCACCTGAACTGGGTCGGCGATTGACGCCTCTTGGTCTGTTTGCTGCTGTTCATTGAACGAAGACTTCTTCACTTCTGCAGTCGCTTCAGCCTTTTCTTCCGGTGTTGAATTCGGATCGCTATGAACGCGAACATAGTCGCGGGCCTTACGCTCGTCATAACGCGCTTTCGCCCATTCTGCGGCCTTGGTTAACTCTGGATCATCTTTGTATTCGTTGCGGATTTCGCCTGTCTCTGGGTCGATCATGCGGTCTATAAGTTCATCTTCTAGGCGCTGCTCATATTCCGCTGGCGTCTCATCTTCACGTTTCTGCGGGAACTCGTCGGGACCAAATACGCGCAAGGCAACATCCTGACGCCAATCTGCACCAAACATGTCTTCCAAGTCGCGCTCAAGATTGGCCGCATCCCGCGCTCGTTGGTCAGCATAGTCTGACATGTTTTGAAGGTTGATCTGATTGAGAAGCGCTTGCGTTTCGAAAGCGTCTTTACGGCGCTCCGCTTCTTTTTTTGCACCCGCTTCGCGAATAGATGAGTTCGACGCCATTGTGTCACGCGCCATCTCGCCCGTATCGGCGGCAGCGCCTGAACGTTGGCGCTCAAACGCTTGCAGGTCATTGGCTTGCTGATCAGCTTCACGACGCTGCTGAACGGCATCATATGCCATCACGTCACGCTTTTCATCGAATAGCTCTGTAAGTCCTAAACTCATTGCCCCTAAATGCGCCCCCACGCATGTTATTATCGTTCTTAGCGCGTTTCCCCACGCGCATTCTTATTATGTCAGATGGGCTTTAAAACGAAGTAAATTATGGAAAGCATTAGAGTAAAATAAAGATAAAATTCAATCTATTAAGATGGTTTGTCGGGCAGAGAACGCCACTTCTGCAAAACCCAACTCAATCGCGACCTTGAGGCCTTTTTAGTACGACAATTGATCCATGTAGAAATAGTGTTTGCAGATAATTTATCGGGCTTCGTTGCAGCGAACCGTCTCAGCAACTCCGTCGCTGCAACGCCAGTCCGGTTGCGATGTTTGACGAGCTCAACTCTATGGCTCTCCAGCAATTCAATATAGTCATCGGCGAATTGTGAACTATAGCGAGACTGGCTGTCCTGCTTAGGATTGAAACCAGTGCCCGGAAGCACTTTTGTTTTCATTTTCGGCTTGGATAACTTGTCACTTCTGGACTTCGATTTCCAACTTTTTTGTTCGGGATATTGGGCTAGAATTTCGAGCAAGCTCGACCATGTGTTTTGGTAGATCGTCGTGCGCTTTCCCTTGCGCATGCGAGTAATACCGTTCTCGCCAAACTTTGGGTCAATCGCTGAAAGCTGCTTTGCAACTGATTTTACCTGAACGCCTGTCCTCTGGAACTCGGCGTTGATCTGCCTAACCATCTGATCAGTGATTTTGATGAGAGGATCGACTTTCGGCCAGATCGAGAGGACATATTCGAGGTGAGCTTTTTCAGCGTATCGGATTTGGCCGCTGAGCCATCCGGTAATATGACCAGAGTCCAATCCCTCTGGCACACCTTCACGAGAGCGCAAAAGACGCATGCCACTGACACCACTTGCCTCCCGCATCCGACGTAGCTCATTTCTTACTTTCTTAGTGATAATGGTTTTAGCCATCCCTTAAGGAGCCAGAACATATTTGTTTGTGTCAACAAAGGCGTATCGACGTATGCGCGAATGATGGGGAATATTTTTTTGGCACCAACATGCAGGCCCTAAGAGGCGAATCCTGATACGGTCTCCTCATGTCCAAATTCTACCGTGATCCAAGATGGGTCGAATTCAGAGAACAGATATTCGAAGCTGACGGTTATGAGTGCACTCACTGTGGAAAAGGGCGAGCAGAAGACAAAGTCTTGCAGGTTCACCACAAGCAATATCGCTCAGGTGCGCTTCCGTGGGAGTACCCTCCATCAGACTGTGAAACCATCTGCAAGGGATGCCGTGCGAAAGAGCACGGCATCATTCCACCAAGTGCGGGGTGGGAATTCATTCAAGATGAAGATTTGGGCGGGCTAGATGGCGAATGTGAGCGGTGTGGAAACGACATTCGGTATGTTTACACGGTCTGGCATCAATCATGGGGCTATCTAGATGTAGGCGTGGATTGTTGTGAGGACATGACGCAATCCGAAGAATTTAACGAGGCACGAAAGAGAAAAAACCGAAAAACGAGGTTCATGAGCACGAAGAATTGGGAGCAATTTCAGGATACTTGGTCCACACGTTTCTATAAGATCAACGTGACCATTGTCGGCGATCACTTTGACATTACGGGTTCGCCTACTTCCTTTCAAATTCAGGTGGAAGACTTGATCGGAAATCAGGTCTTTGCAAGCCTCGATGAAGCAAAAGCTCATCTGTTCAATCTATATGATACAGGCACATTGCAGGATTGGGTGAGAAAGCAGAAAGGAGTGTGATGCAGCGGCGAAACGCTGGCGGCATTCAATCGGCGGACGGTTGATGGTGGTGGAGCGGCCAAACGCTCATCATGGTTGTTAGGAGCTTGAAGGCTCCTGACTGCGGATTTGAACGAGCAAGCGTTCAAACATGGCTGGTGCAGTGGAGAGGTTATTTTCCAACCCTGCGAGTGGGGTTTGCCCCGGCGATACGGGGCGAATGAGTTGATCATGACCCTCTTATGAGTCTCAAGATCGGCTCATAGGCCGGAAAGGATGGAACGGAAAACGCGCAGCGGGTTTTCCTTCCCAAGCGCGTTTGTAACTACAAACGCACAGCTTGCGTAAGGCGAAGCCGAAGTCTTCATTTCTGATAGAACATAGAGAAGTCACTACTGTTGATGCAAACTTCGAAGTAGAATATGAATCTCCTATGGTAGGTAAACCACAGACCGACGAGAGGAGTCTTATACCTGACTCTGATAGTCAGCTTGCTTTTGCGAAAGTCTTGTCGCCGAGGGAACAAAAGAATTTTTTTAAATTCTGCCTCAATGTTTCATTTCGTGTCTGTATTTCAGAAATTGACCGACACAACTACAATAACGCGATAGGACTTCTTAGGATCCAATGCGAAAGGCTTATATCCCAAGGTGATAGCCATGATGCCAGCCGAGAAGTTCAACACCTTGTTGACAAGGCAGAAAAAAGCCGCCGTCATGTTTTTTCTCAATATATATTCCTGATCAACTTTTTCGATGACCTCGAATTTCAAGAGGATGCATACTTCACGCTGGATTCTCTAAATGAAACGCTGAGACGATGGCAGAAAGACATTGAGGTTAGAAATTCAAAAGGAATCGTTTGGGAAGAATTTGAAAGAATTTGTGGCGCTCGAGTCATCAAATCTGATAATGTAATTCCACCATTTTTTGATGATACTTTATTAAACGACACGGCGGATAAGTCGCCTGTAATATTGGATGAAAAAAAGCTAGAAGACACCGCAAGGGTCACACCGGAATTTGAAAAAATACTTGATCGCGAAATGGCAATCAAGGCGTTACGTATTGCGATTAAAGAGTCAGGGTTGTCACAACGAAAGTTCGCAGAAAAACATGATATGGTGTTTGGCACACTCACGAATATACTTGCCGGAAAAGCAACAATAGATCAGACGAATAAAGTCCTCAACAAGGCAGGATATGCGCTTCAATCCAGATTGATAAAGCTACCATCATCTGATCATTCCTGACCAAATACCCCCCCAAATTTTGACTTGACTGACCGCAGAATAGCGGTCACATAGAAGTATGGTCATCCATGGCGTAAATCGCGACCCTGCGTCTCGGACATTGTTCCGGAAAAAAAAACGCGTCAAAGGCTGCAACCTTTGACGCGCTGGGTCTTCGGCAATCGGTAAATCGCGAAGAAGGTATCTCTTATGACATTGCGAGAAAAACTTCAATACCCTTGCGGGGGTGGTGGTCACGCTCACCTTAATTTTCATCATGGGATCGGCCCATTCGACGCCATGCGCTGGTGGCGGAATGCGGGCTGGAACGCTGGGATTGCGGGTCGCCCGCGACATTCGCCCTTCATCATAAAAACTTCGCCAGAGCATGACGCTTGGTGCGAAGGCTATGATACCGCGCAAGAAATGCTTCTCTCCCAGAAGAAGCAATATGCCGGGGGTCATTCCGATGAATAGCCCTTTCCACAATCCTTTACAGAACACGGCTGGCGCGGTGTCTGCTTACCCGAATACTGACTTGAGCGAGCTTATTCCGAACGATGTCATTGACGCGAATGTGCGAGCGGCTTTGGGAAAGAAAAGCTCCAAGAAAGCTCTGGCTACCCTTAAACAGGACCTTGAGCGTCACGCGCTTGAGGCTTTCCCTGAGACCGATCAAGGCTTCGTTCGCGAACAACTCAAGGCTGATTACGAGCAAGCGGCGGAACGACTTAAGAGACTCAAAACGATGCGTAATCAGCAAGCCCCTGCCGCCCTTGAATATGAGTATATTCCCTTTCGAGAATTGCATTTCATGGAGAAGCTGTTCGGTGGGCTGGGTCTGTTCGCATTGCTGATCGCCTTATGCGTTATTCCGATAGTGTCTTCCGCAACTCTGACTGAAACTGCCAAGATCGGATTGCTTGCAGACTCGCCACTTCTAGCTGGTGTGTTCGGCATAACGGGTCTGTCAGGCATATTAGGATCGGCCTATTATCGCAGCACGCTCAAAACTGACGACGAGCGTGTTCGCAATGACCAGTTCGTCTCCAAAGCGGCTATGGTCTTAATGGTCGTTTGGATTACGACGCTCGCTCTTTGCAACTACCCTATTACCTTCGGTGATACGCCTAGGGTCGATGTGATTGACGATGGCTGGGGTGTAGAAACGGTAAGCGACGGCGCAAAATCCGGCTTCACCCTGCAGCTTCCTATCGCCACTCTGTTTATTTCAACCGCGTTGCTGGAGCTAGCCTCTGGGGCTGTCTTTCATACTGTGGCCGAAGTCAGGCTTGCGCAAAAACGCATCGTCAGCGCCATCAAAAACCTCGCTGTCGACCATCTGGACAAAGACACGATCCCTCAAGCGGAGATCGAGCTGGACACTATTGGGAGCAAGATAGACGAGCATCACGAACAGGCGCGGCAACCGCGCCTGATGCGGCAGAAACTCATCTCGCTCGGTATCGGACGGTTTCAAAAGAAACTGGCTGCTGCACGATCTGCATCCGATCTGGCGATCGATCGCGCTCTTACCGACACCCCCGATCATCCCGACGTGACCCGCCACTAGGCGGGCCATCCCCACCTCAATTTTTTTCTCAAGGAGCTGTCCTATGACACGCAGACTATTGCACACCTGCGCCCTGATTTCCGCTTTGGCCGTTGCCACATCCGCCAATGCAGACGACTATTATCTGGCGATTTCAGCCCAAACGGGCGACGAGTCCAAACCAATCATCGCTGCGGCAAAGTCTGCCTTCGATAAGCTTGGTCCAAACGATAGGCTTAGCGTTCTTGACGCCCAAGATGGCAAGCTCGTCGTTGCTTTCGATATTGCTGACAAGCCGCGCTATAAGCGCGCCACCTTCAAGAGCAAGGACTATGCAGCCGAGCTGCGGGCCTTCCAATCTTTCGTTCGCAAGGCAGTCTCGACGAAAGGGTCCGACCAATCAAGCGATGTCATCGCAACATTGCGGGCTGTCGGTGAACTGCGCACGGATAAGGCAAGTACGACACATCTTTTACTGATTGCGCCGGGTCTTCATGAGGTTTCGCAAAATGCCTCGCTCTCGATGAAGGGGCCGAATGGCGTCATTCAAGTCCCGAGCGATGGCTTTCTGGTCGGCGATCAAATCGCATCGCCTTATGGGCGCGGAACCGATCAGTCCTCATTGCAAAATGTCATCGTTCATTACTGCGCGATCCTGCCGAAGGTCACACCCCATGAAAGCGATGAAATCGCCCGCATGTGGGCGCATTATATAGAACTCAATGGGGGGGCTCTCGCGACCTTTTCGACCGATGTCGGGCGGTGCATCAAGAGATATGAGCAAGGTGTCACTACGCCGCTAAAGGTCAGAGACCTCGACCATTCGATTGAGCCAGCCATGATCGCTGCGGACATGTCGGGCAGAGCAACGCAGGTTACAATTGATAGCCTGAGCACGCTTGAAACCAAACTGTCTGATCAGACCCGTACGAGCAGTCGCCAAATCTCTTCTCTCAAATCCGACCTGAACGCCTCCGAAGAACGCTGCAAGGGTGCCGAGATTAAACTGGCTGGCTACGAGGCGGCGCTTGGACGCTCAGGTGTTCAAGACGGTGTAACGGACTTCTCGAAGTTTACACACGTCGCCCATCCGACCGTGCGCTCTTTGTCTGTGACGACGGGGGTCAGCTATGATGAGGGCTTCCCGCATCGTTACGAGACGAGCTGGTGTTACTTCAATCGAATGCAATCCGACGGGACGTCGGTCAAAGTCGAGATCGGCTCCAAAAACTATGGTAAGGCTATTCGCTGGAAAGCGGCCTCAGATGCGGCGCTCAACCGCGTTTCCGTCAGTCGCGCTCAGTTCGATGCGGCGCGGCAGTCTTGCCGTTTTCCGGCTGAATAATGCCCGTCTCTGGTCAAACGGATAAATCGGTTCTCATTCGCTCCGCACTTGTTTGCGGGGCGAGCCTGTGGGCCTTGCAAGCGCTTGATCCCATCTATGTCTATAGTTTTGATCTGGTCACGCTCGGAGCCGTAGGGGCAATGATCGTCTGTGCGCCCCGTCTTGCGGCGGCAGCGTTGAGATGGTTGGCAAAATGCGCTGACGAAGCGGCGGCCAACATACCGGACTATATCAAGGGGACAGCGCGATGGGGCCGCAAGCTCTCCGAGCTTGGCCCCCGTGTTCTTAAACCCTCACTGTTCAAGACCGGACATGGAGCGTTTTTTGGCTGTTTGAAAAAGCGTGGTTTCTTCGGGTTGGGACGAAAGCCCATCGTCATGGAACTTCCCGCCGTGACCGCAGTGGTCGGATCAACGGGATCGGGGAAAGGAATTCTGCACCAACTGATCAATGTTCTCAGCGTTCCGGGGCCAAAATTTATCGTCGATTTCGATGGCACGGATACGGTGATGTTGGCGAACGCCTTACGTCGAAAAGGTGAACGTGTCGCCATTCTCAATCTTGGCGACAGATACCATGAACAGCTTGGCGAGTCCGACCTCTTCAATCCACTCGATCATATTATCGACAGCTTTGAGCGTGCTGATCACGGGATATTAGATGTGATCGAAGACACGGTTGAGCTGGCAAATGCAATCCTGCCTGAAAGCACTGGCAAGGACAGCGAAAACGGTAGCTACTTTAGAGACGGCTCCCGCGACCTCCTAGTTCTCGCCATTTTGATCACAGTGCTTGTAGAAAATCGTCATGCGACCTTGGACAAAGTGTTGTCGCTCCTATCGGACACTGATTTATTCCTCAAAAATCTCGAATGGGTGTGCGGGGAGCTTGTCAAAGAGACAGGCGAACCAGCGGGCATTGACCTGACAATGGCGGAATGGGCAAAGGTTCAAGATGCCGAAGACCTCAAGAATTTCGGCATTGAATTGGCAAACCTTGCGCGAGCTACGAAGTCAATCCTGACGGCCCCTGATAACCGGAACTACCTTTCTTTTCTAACGGGCGCATTGCAGAAACTTCGCGCCTTTAATCCAGCGACCCGTGCCTCAAGAAAGCTACAAGGCAGCACATTCAAATTTTCCGATCAGAAGGACGCTGGCCCCGACCTGACCGTTTTCATCGTTCTCGATAGTACCAAGCAGAATGTTCAAAACCGGATCATGTCGCTCATTATGTCCATCGCGCAGAAGGAATGGGTGCGCCATTCTGATACGGCTGGAAAGACGATTACGCTCTTTCTGAACGAGATAAATAACTGGGAATATCCCGACTTACGCCGCGCTCTATCTTGGATTCGGAAGTTCAAGCTGCGCTGTATTTTATACCTGCAAAATTTCAGTAATTTCGATCTCTGCTATGGCGGCGGCGCGAGCGAAGTTCTCAAATCAGAAGCGGAAATCATGCTGTTTCTGCCCGAAGGCTTGCGAGAGCCCGAGATTTTGGACTTTTTGGAAAGTCGCCTTGGCAACCAGTCGATTATTGTACGGGGCGAAAGCGGTCATCGCACTGGTCCCACAGGATCAGGCCTTGATGGGTATAATTATACTGAAGAGACGAAACCGCTTCTGACGAAAGATCAAGTCCGAAGATCGTCGGATCGCGGAATTTTATTGGTCGGCAACAAGCCTCCATTCAGACCCTACCTGACGCGGATTTCTCAAATCGTCCGTTTCCGACGGTCGCTCGCCAAAAACCCTCTTTATGGCAAGCCTTTCATCGAACCTATGAAGCTCTGGCTGCTGAGATACGAACCGTGGATGCCCGCAAATATCATCAAGTCCATTCGCGGTCCTAAGGCTGCCAAGGTTTACCAGAATGTTAAGCTCAATGCGGGGACGACATGACCCGTAAGGCGTTTCTCAAATCACTAGCAAAGCTTCTACGGCTAAAAGCCAATCTCTTCGAATTCTGGCCGATCACGCTTGCTGTTGTCTGTATAACTTCACCAATAAGTCCGCATGTCAGCCTTGGATTACTGGACCAATCTCAATGCCACTATGTCGGCGCTCGCGGATTTCTCAAGAAATCCGATCATCCATGCCCGCTTGTTGCCGTCATCGATACCCGTTCAGGTGACGCCGTATCATGGTGAGTTCGTATGCCAATATAGCGGACGGGCCGTGGCTTGGCGAACAGGCGGCTCGTCTGGGCCTGCGTGTTCAATTCGACCGAGGTAGCGATCCGTTGACCGAACGGGCCGATAGCGAGCCTAAGGATACGCAGGGTAAAACCCGCAAAGCGGACAAGCCTGAACCTGCGTTGAAGCCGCCGCCACACATGCGGCGCGGCATTGCTCAACTCCCGGTGAAAATCACCGAAAACACTTCTGAGCAACATGGACTAAAAGCGCAACGCGACGCCGCGTTTTCAAATATTCCTTCGCCGTATCAAGGCTCGAACGATCTTTCGAACGAACGAAGCACCCACCTGCGCGATGCATACAATCGTATTGCGCTAACCCCAACCCGATAGCCAATCAGAACAGAAAGGATTTCAAAATGTCTGATCAAAATATGCCCTCAACTGAGAACACCGTCACGTCCAAAGGCCCTATAAAGCGTCATTACGGACCCGACGGCGTTTTTGCGAAAGTCTGGGAACAACAAACCGACGACGGGAAGCTATTCTACACGGCGACCGTAGGCCGAACCTTCACAGACCCTGACACAGGCCAAGCCCGTGATGGATCAAGTCTGACGCAAGCGCAAATGAATGCGCTGCCGGGTCTGATCATGCAGGCCAATCAGACCATCGACCTGCTCAACCAGCGACGCCCTGAAAATGAGTGTGGATTGAAAGCGCAGCGCGATGCAGCCTTCGCGAAAAAAACTGCACTTCAGCAGCCGGACAACCAAGCCATCAAACCAGACCAGAACCGAACGCCGGAGATGTGAAATAGAAAAAGAACGAAATAGGAACAAAATCCTAGACGGTTCGGAAAATTTCACGTATTGTGATCTCTTTTTTCCCAACCAACGGAGCCGAACATAAGCCCAGAAAGACGAACACACCATGCGACATCCGCCAATAACACAAGACAGTAGAGAGACAGCCCGACCTCTCCCTTCAGACTATATAGACGATCTTCGAGCAGAGTTTCCCGACCTCGAATTATCCGATGCACAAGCGCATGATCTGCTCGACACGCTTTTCGAGATCATGGCGACACATGTGCGTATGGGCTTCGGTTTGGAGCCTGTGGGTAATTTGATTGCATCCTTCGAAAAATCGACCGCGAAGACACGGATTCTGGTAAACTGCGAGGATGCGAAAGATGAATAAGCCAGACAAGGGTATGCCCGCTATCCTCTATGCACGGGTCAGTTCGAAGAAGCAGGTGGCGGAAGGCTCCGGCCTCGACAGTCAGTTTCAGCGAACGCGGAGCTATGCCGAGAGTAAAGGCTATACCGTCGTCGCCATGTTCACCGACGATATGACAGGGACAACATCCAAGCGTCCGGGCATGGATGCGATGTTGGCTTTCCTGAAACAAAATAGAGGCAATGAGCATGTCGTCATTATTGATGATATCAGCCGTATAGCCCGATCCGTGAAAGCCCATTGGGAATTACGCGAAAAACTTCTCAAAGCAGGCGGTCGTCTGGAAAGTCCCTCTGTCGTATTTGGCTCTGATTCTGACTCACAATTCCTAGAAAATGTGTTGGCCAGTTCAGCACAACATTTTGCGCAGAAAAACCGAGAGCAGACCATCAATCGGATGCGGGCGCGGCTGATGAATGGCTACTACGTCAAGAATGTTCCGCCTGTCGGTTATATCTACGTCAAAGGTAACGGTAAGGAACTGCGCAGGAATGAGCCACTCGCGACGATCGTTGAAGATGCATTGCGCGGTTTTCTTTCAGGTCGGTTTGGTTCTCAAGGAGAAGTCCGCACCTTCCTCGAAGCTCAGCCTGAATTCCCCAAGGGCCGCAAAGGCAAAGTTACCCATCAACGCGCCAACGATGTGCTGACCAATGTTCTATACGCCGGAATGGTTGAGTCTGAGGCATGGGGCGTCTCCCGACGCAAAGGCAACCATCCGGCTCTGATCTCATACAATGAGTTTCTTCGGATTCAGGAGCTTTTAGCGTCCAAAGGCCGCGTCAAGAACCGGAAGGATATTTCGAAAGATTTTATCGCTCGTGGCGTTGTCGATTGCGATGATTGCGGCAAGCCTTTGACAGCGTGTTGGTCGCGCGGGAAGGCAAAGCAATTTCCCTACTACTTTTGCTGGAACAAAGAGTGTGAAAGCCGTCGCAAATCGATCAAGCGCGCTGATCTCGAAGATGAACTGACAGCCGTCATCCGAGACCTTCAACCTTCTGAGGGCTTATTCAACATTGCGTCCAAGATGTTTCGCTATCTGTGGGACTATCAGGAGCAGCAGGTCAAAGACCGTATCGCGAAACTCAAGCAGGAGCTCTCCCGGATTGAGGGCAATGCTTCAAAGATGGTTGATAGGATGCTCGCAACCGACAATGAAACTGTGGGGTCTCACATCGAAAAACGCATTGCGCAGCTAGACGATGAAGCCTTGAGGACACGCGAAACCATCGCGGAAATGAGCAAAAAACGCCCATGCTACAACGACTTGTTCGAACACGCCCTGACATTCCTCGCAAACCCTTGGAAAATATGGGAAAATGGGAATTACAACGAGCGCAGAAACTTGCTGAAAATGGTGTTTCCCTACAAGATTCGATACAGTCGAAAAAGCGGACTTCGAACACCTCAAGCCTCTGTAATATTTAGTTTTTTAGGTGTTGAGGGAGAGATGGCGCACCGGGGAGGTATCTCACCCAAAGCGATTTCCATATCTATTTCAATTAGGTAGAGAGCGATGTCAAGGGGATTGTGACCCAACACATATAGGGTGATGTGACCCACGGAAAGAGTCCGCTGCAGCGAGGGTGTAGTAAGACTATTTGCCCACGCAAATATGTGATCCTTAACTATTTATTTTCATCAAAAGCTAGTTCCACGGCTATCGGCATTATTGCGCAAGGTAATGCAGATTATGCTGTGTGATGACCCAGCTGACACCCTTTGGCCACCACGACTTATGGCACTCCCGACTACGCCTTGCTTGACCGGTTCCGGCTAGCTGAGCTGCACGAAGCCTTCTTGTACGGTCAGCTCAACCCGCACACGCGCGCGACCTACGCAAACGGCATCGATGCGTTCTTTCGCTTCCTGTCGACAGCCGGCCTCGAGGACCTGCTCGACGTGGAGCCGCGACACGTCGCGGATTTCGTCACCCACATGGGCGCGGATGGCTATGAGACCGTGACCGTGCGCCTCTATCTGTCCGCCCTGCGAATGTTCCTCGACATCTGCGTCGTGGATGGGCTGCTCTCGGTCAACCCGGCCAAATCCGTGCGCCCTCCCCGGCACAGCCAGCTGTCCTGCAAGACGCCCGTTGTTGTGTCCAAGCAGGCCTGGCAGATCCTTGACAGCATTCCGGACGGGCCGAAGGCGACAGAAGCCGACCTGCGCGACCGCGCCCTGATCAGACTGATGTACTTCTCCTTCTTCCGAGCCTCCGCCGCAATCGGCCTACGCCTCACGGACTACGTCCCGCGCGGCGACGACGTATGGATCTTCTGCCACGAGAAAGGCTCCAAGCGACACGAAGATGCCGGGTCACCCCACGCTGAAGCTCATGCCGGACGACCTCATCAAGCGCCTGGGCTGGACGGACGGCGACATGCTCCTCTTCCAATCTCTTACTGGACGCGGAGGCAGGCTGTCCGGCCGAACCCTCGACCGCATCGCCGTCTGGCGCATGGTCTGGCGGCGGGCGAGCGACGCGGGCATCGTGCAGGAGGTCTGCAACCACACCTTCCGGGCCACGGGCATCACGGTCTACCTCAACGCGGGTGGCAACTTGGAAAACGCCCGTATCATGGCCAACCACTCCAACGCGACGACGATTAAGCAATATGAACGAACGGGCGATACGGCGAAGATGGAAAAGATTGTTCGGCTGAATATCTAAACGCTTTAACCCTGCTGTACGACCAATAAGAAAGGTGGACACAAATCTTTGGTAATCAGCCAATGTGTCTTATTTTATCAAGGTATTAGCTGGTCAGAGAAGTGATATTTACCAATCGCTTTGTTGATCAATGGGACATCAAGCGGCTGGTTACTGTGCTCAAAAGCGCGGCCTATTAGCGCAGACTAGTGGCCTATTAGCGCAGACTAATAGACTATGTAGCGGCTAGAGCATGTCTTGATAGTTCCAAATTCTTGCCGGATCTTGCGCTTTGCTTCCCGCTAGGTCATTAGGCCAATCTATCGCGTGGACAACTTCATAAAGGCAGATCAACGCGACTTCACAAATTCGCTGTAAAAACATCCCGCTCGTCTCTTGCGGTTGCATGACCTTGGCGTCATGTGCGTGTCATAAAGTAGGGGCGAATCCCCTGACGGGCGAGGGGAAGGGTCTATGACGATCCCGAATACCAGTGGCGCTACGGCCGGTTCTGTATTGGTGGAGCCGTCCAACGACACTAGCGCTCATGTTCCGCAAGATGTCGACCTTCACACTCTGAGTCTGGCCGGTACGCCGGAAAACGTCGTCGATCTCTACTTCAGGACGGCGGAATCTCCGAGAGGGTACGGGGATATTGGGGTTTCGCCCTGTCCGCCGATGGCTCTCGATCCAGCTGTCTGCTTGATCCTTGATGAGGCGCGATCCCAGTATCAGATGTCCAGCTTTCGCAACGGAGACCGCCTCAGCCCGGACACGCTGGGCGATGCTCTGAAGGACGCCCCACCGGACACGATACGCCGGATGCCGTGTCTTCAAGAGCCCTACAAGCCTTGCCGTGAGACAGGCGACCGCTACGGTGTCGTTCCCGTCAGCCACGCTTCGCAGACCCTTCATAAGGCGCTTGTGGCCTATGCATCCGATCATGGAATGCAGAACGGGTGGTTGACGAGCCAGCGAATCGCGAAAATGGTCAGCGAATCACTCGGCAATCAGGAAACTCACGGATGTCAGCCGGGGAGCGGTCCGTGGCGATGCGGTGGTTTTGTTCTCCGGGAAACGCCTTCTGGCCAAGGCAACCTTCATCGTTTCCGCTTCGCCATCGTCGGGCCGGGTTCGTCGATATCCGGCAACATCAAGGCTGCTCGGGATTTCAGGCCCAAGCTCAAGGAGGTCTTCGACGAATATGTAATCCACGGACACCGGCGCCTCGATGGCCAGCTTATGAGCGAGGACGAGGTAGGGGTCGTCGTGGCAACGCAGGTCCAGCGCTCCTCACGGCCTGTCCGCGACGAAGACACGAATCACTCCTCGGTGATTGCTTCCGTGTTGCCTGCCGCTCCGGCGGCTTATGGCGAGAAGTCTGACAACGAGAAACCGCGCTCGGGATGCGGCACGGGCATGACGTGGCTGATTGAATGCCTGGCGGAATTATCCGACATCATGCCAGGCGAACACATCATGTGCACAATCTTATCGGGGCGAGTCGTGGCCCGCATTCCGGTTGCTACCCTGGCGGCGATATGCGAGGGCGGAGCCGACCGGTTTTGGTTCAACGTGGAGGGACGCGATGATTTGCCACCTGATCCGAAGGCTATTCGCGAGCTCGACGGCGACAGGTCCTTTCCGGGGACAGCGATCCTTTTCGACATCATCTTGCCATGAATGCCTCAGACATTGAGATCGGTTAAGGATGCGTTCACGCCGGGTTTACGCACATTTTAAGAATACGTGTCAGGGGGGAAAACAGGAGATGGGGGTTGAAAAAGAGCGTATGAAGGAGCATCTGCCGCTGCCAGACACGGCCATCACGAGGCCCGGCTGTCAATTCCGGTGGAACTCTTTTCCGCACTTAGCGATTGTAACGTCATGAAAACATTTGATTTCAAGGATATTCTCGGGCCGCACAACCGCTACCTCAGCACAGGCCCGGCCGGTCGTAAGATGGGCAGGGACCTCGGTATCGCGGAGGCTTATGCAGGTTCAGACAGGGTCAAGCTGTTATTCCCGGGCGACATGATCGACGTCACACCGTCCTTTACGGTGGGCCTTTTCGACGCGGCCGTAGTGCGCCTCGGCTCGGTCGAAGCGCTTATCGCCCGGACGGAGATCGTCATCGACAATCCCGATCCTGAACGCCAGATCATCGCGGAGGAGATGTTCAAGGCTCTTCAGCGCGGTTTCATCCGGGGTTACGCTGCAGCCTAGCGTCTTTCTGCTAATGCCGTTTCGGACATTCATCTTGGCCGCCGTCGTTTTGATGGCGGCTTTTTTCGTAAGCATGTGGGCAGTCGCTCAGAGTACGGACGGCGTTGCCGGGCAGGTCAGTACCGCCCCAGCGGCGGATGTCTCTTCTGATCCGGCCACGCCGACTGCTGTGAGTTCGAATCCGGAGCTGCCACTCATGTTTCGCCTCCTCCGGAAATGCTTTCCGGAAATTGACCCTTTGGATCTCGCGGAAATTGAAGGCATGATCAGCGAACCATCGATGCTGGCCGCATTGTGCGAAGCGGGACAGGTCGGCCGCGCAGCCGCACCTAAATCAGGGTGGGCCCGTGTGGCCGACCCGGCTTGGTGGGCAATTGGTATCAGCGTCGTTGTCGGTCTGCTGAACCTTCTCTACACACATCGGCAGCTCCGTCTCCAGCGAGTGGATGGGAGGGTGGAAATCTACGAGACTCTCCTTGGCACCCCCACACAGATTCTCCACGCAAAACTGGCCGACCTACTACAGCGTCTCGAGCCTTTGGCGAAGGATGTGATCGACTGGCCAATGGTGGAAGCCGCACTCGAAAGCCAGATGGAGTATGTTCCGGAGCTGATGAAGGCACGGCACGCTGTTGAGAACGCAGCGATGACCCATGAACCACCATTAATTTTAGAGCGCTGGAATGAGGAGCGGCCGGATTTAAACGGGAAACTTGTTCATGCCTTCATAGCGGAGGACGTCGGAGTCCCCTTCGGCAAACTGCTTGACGCAGTGTTTCGAGTTTCGGAGGATCGTCCGGAGAGCATCCGTCTCGAAATCGTAGCGTTGCGCGAGAGTCTAATGAAAAGCATTGCGGAAGTGGCAATCCTCAAAGCCGACTTCCGCAAGATCGTCAGGGAGACGGCGGCCCGGCCTCGAATCCTCCTAGCATCGCGGATATCTTCCTGACTGTAACTTGCCGCGCGTGATGATTCTCGCTCATCTCGAACCTAAGGCAACCCCCTCTGAACGCGCCGCGCCTGACAACCTATCCGCTCCATCGCTGGCCGTGAATTTCCATAGGGATGGACGGGTGGAATGGCGCGACCCGAATTTGCACGCACACCTCATATTTGGGGTAAGCTCACTGAAAATGTAAGAAAACGGCGGTTTTCAGAACGAGGAGCGAAACTTCGTCGAAAAAGTGATGCGCTCAAAATAGTCTTTATACGCATCATTTTTCGATGCTCAGTCGAGCCTTGTTGACGCATTATAAGCTGCATTACATCGCGCGAAAGAAGAGTTTTCTCAACCAAAGAAAGCTCAGTGTGAGTTGCCGGTTGCGAGCCCTCGACACAATTTGCGTTGTTTGTCAGCGCTGCTACGCTATTTTAGAGCTCAAGTGTCACATGGTGTGGTGAACATGCTTCCGTAAGACATTCGAAGTTATGTGGTCCACTCTGCAGAGTCCACTTCCTACCAGTCGGGACATAGCTGCGGAGCCTTTCCTCATCGATCCTTATCGAGAGTGAGTGTGTGCTATTTTTCTTCATGTAGACTTTCCGGAACGCCACCAGCTTGCGCGGAGCCGGCCGGCCGGCTCGGCTTGGCGCCTTGTGGTAAACCTGAACAACCGTTGCACCGTCGAAGGGGCCAAGATTGGTGACGTCGGCTTTCACCAACAGCCCTCCTCCGTCACGCCGAAACGCTCGGACATTCGAAAGCGTCCAGTCCGAATAGCTCAGCCCGTGTCCGAAGGGAAAGAGCGTGGCGTCGTCCGGCGTGTGGTCGGCAAGGGCGTGACCTTCCTCATAGGCGATGCCAGCGCCGTCCGGGTCCGCCTTGATCGCGTGATGCGGCAAGGGTTCACGCCCATAGGTCATGGGCAGGCGGCCCGACGGGTTCAGCTGGCCCACCAGGATGTCGGCCAAGGCGGACGCGCCCTCCTGCCCTGGGAGCCATGAATGGAGGACGGCGGAGGCTCGGTCCACCCACGGGAGTTCGACGGGCCCGGCCGTGTTGAGGATCACGACCGTCTTCGGATTGGCTTCCAAGATGCGTTCGATCATCTCTGTCTGCGCCGGGTCCAACCGGTTCGAGGCGAGGTCCTTGCCTTCCGTGTGCGCGGTCTGTCCCTGCCCCGCAAAGAGCAGGCACGCATCGGCGGCCTTCGCGGCGGCGATGGCCACCTCGGGATCGGGCTTGGGTTCGGCAAGGCCGACATTGAAGATGTTGAACCCGGCCACCCCGTCATCCGCATCCTGACGGTATTCGAGCACGATGGCGTAGGACTGGCCCGCTTCCAGATCCACGGTCGCGGTCCGGACGTGGAGCGGCAGGATCATGAAGAGCATTTCCGTGGCGCGGGAGGTGTCGTCATCCAAGAGGGTCGCCCCGTCCAGAACAAATCGGACGGACGGGTTGGAATGGCGTAGGACGAAAGTGTGGCGCCCGCTGTAACGGGGGGTGAAGACGCCGCTCCATCGGACGCCGAACCCGGGGTCATGGCGGGACTGCGCCACCGCCCCAAAGCCTATCTTGGCAAGGTGGGCATCCACCTCGCTGTGAAGGGGCGACCCGCTCAGGTCCGCGGCCGTGAAGTAATCGGCTTTCAGGCCGGTTTGGGGTGAACCGGGAACCGGCTTGAGCAGGGCGCGATCCAATACCGCAGGTCGCGTCTCGATATCCACGCCCCTGTGATAGGTCACGGTTGTCTCATCTGGCAGGACCGATCGGATGGCCTCCAGCGGAGTGACGATCCGTTCGGGCACGACCTGGGAGCTTCCGCCGCCTTGCAAGGCCGGGCTTTGCGCCGGCATGCCGATGATGGCGATGCTGGACGGTTCCGACAAGGGAAGCAGGCCGTTCGCATTTCTCAGCAGCACGATCCCCTCCCCTGCGGCCTTGCGCGCCACGTCACGGGACCGGGCCGACACGTCTGCACCGGCTTCGGGTGGGTTCGCGCGGGGTCCGGACGCGCCCAGCTTTCCGCAACGCTTGGCCAGCGTGAGCAGCCGCCCGACGGATGCATCGATGACGGATTCCGACACGTGCCCCGCCTCCACGGCGGCCACCAGCGCGTCCGTGTAGATGCGGCCCGGCCCGGGCATTTCGAGATCGAGGCCCGCCCGCGCGCAGTCCACGCCCGAATGCGCGCCCATCCAGTCCGACATGACGAGGCCGTCGAAACCCCACGCGTCGCGCAGGATCGACTGGAGCAGCGTTTCATGCTGGGAGCAGAACGTGCCGTTGACCCGGTTGTAGGCTGTCATGACGGTCCAGGGGCGCCCTTCCGCGACGGCGATCTCGAACCCTTTGAGATAGACTTCGCGCAACGGGACCAGGTCGATGTCCGCGGACATCGACATGCGGTCCGTTTCCTGATTGTTGGCGACGAAGTGCTTTGCGCAGGCGCCGACCCCCCGGCTTTGAACGCCTTGGATGAAGGCCGCCGCCATGTGCCCGGACAGGTAAGGATCTTCGGAATAATACTCGAAATTCCGTCCGCCGAGGGGGGAGCGGTGCAGGTTCAGTCCGGGTGCGAGCAGCACATCGACGCCGTGGTCGCGGGCTTCCGAACCGATGGTCGCACCGACCTCGGCGACCAACGCCCTGTTCCAGCTGGCGGCAAGCGCGGTCGCGACGGGAAACACCGTCGCGGGCCGGGAGTCGATCGATCTCAGACCGGTCGGTCCGTCCGACAGGCGCATGGACTTCAGTCCGATCCTGTCGCAGGATTTCGTATGCCAGAAGTCGCGGCCGGACATGAGTCCGATCTTCTCGCGAAGATCGAGCCTTCCGAGTGCGCTCGCAATCCCGGGGTCGTCACTCAAAAGCATTGTGCGGCCATCCTTACACATACATACGTGTTGACATGTATGATGTTTAGGAGGACTTCAACGAAAACTTGAGGGGAACCACGTGGACCGATTGCCGGCTTGGAAAGAAGCACTCTACGGGGCCCCGTACCTGATCAAGGCCATGGCGCTGACACCGCTGCTTGTCTTCATTCCGAGCTTCTATTCCGTCGACTACGGCTTGCCGCTCGCGCTCGTTGGCACGATCCTGTTCGCGACCCGGATGACGGACGTCGTCACCGATCCGCTGATCGGGATCGTCTCCGATCGCATCCAGTCGCCCGGCCTGCGGCGCAAGCTCTTCATCGCGCTCGGAACGCCTCTGCTCATGCTGTCGGCCTGGATGGTCTTCGTGCCTCCGGTCGACGTGACTCCGCTCTATGCCGTCATCTGGCTCGGCCTGATCTATTTCGGCTTCACCCTGATGGATATTCCCTACAAGGCTTGGGGGGCGGAACTGGTCACCCATTATGATGGGCGGACGCGTCTTGCGGCATGGCGAGAGGCGGCGGGCACGGCGTCAGGCCTCTTCGCGCTAATCCTCATCATGCTCGCTCCGAGGTTCGGCATGGAGTCGACGGCCGACACGATGCGGCTGCTGGGGCTGACCTTTCTGATCGGCCTGCCCATCCTCATCACCGCGACACTCGTCTTCGTTCCACCCGCCAAGGTGGAGCGCATCGAGGCGGAACCGCTCGATATCCGCAAGGGCCTCAGGGCCATCACGGCCAACAAGCCCTTCCTCTGGCTGCTCGGCGGCATGACGGTGTTGCTGTCGGGCGCCATCATCGGCGCGTCCCTGCACCTCATCGTCATGGAAAGCTATTTTGGCATCCGACACCTCTTTCCCTTCATTCTGTCCGGGGAGGCGGTGGCCGGGCTGATCAGCGCGCCCTTCTGGGTCTGGCTCTCCCGGCGGATCGGCAAGCACCGGGCGCTCGCCACGGGGACGCTGCTAATGGGCCTGCTCAGCGCCCCGATCCCGCTCCTGTCTCCGGACCAGCACACGGCCTACGCAGCCATCATCATCGTCCGGGGCTTCGCCGGCGGGGCCTTGGCCATCCTGATGGCCTCCATGCTGGCGGACGTCGCGGATTTCGATCTCAACCAGACCGGCCAGGGACGCCAGGGCCTGTTCTTCGCGCTGATGGGCATGGTCGGCAAGTTCGGCGCGGCTCTCGGCGTGTTCGTTGGCATGGTGCTGCCGCCCCTGTTCGGGTTCGAGCCGTCGAACGAGACCAACACCGACACCGCGCTCCGGGCGCTGTTGATGACCTATGCCTGGATCCCCATGGTGATCATGGGCAGTTCGTCCTGGTTCTTCTGGCGTTACCCGCTGGACCGCGAGGCCTTCGCGGAGCTCAGGGCCGAGATCGACGCCAAGGCCCGCTAGCCGTCCTCGCGCGAGACGAGCGTCGCCAGCTTCACGAGCGCTGCCGCCGACCAGGCCTGCGGGGCGTTGGCATGAGTGTACCAGACGGGTTCGGCGAACGCGTCGCGCCCATATCCGGAAATGAGTTCCGGTATCTGTCCTCCGGGTGAGCTATCGGCGAGGTCGAGCAAGGCGTCCGCGACGATCCGGCATTCGTCCATAAGCCCATACCGGGCCAAGCCCATGCCGAAGAGCCCCGTATCGTGCGGCCAGACGCTGCCATTGTGGTAGGAAACGGGATTGTAGGCGGCCTCGCCCGAGCCCAGAGTCCGAAGGCCCCAGCCGCTCCACATCGCGTCGGACATCAGCGTGTCCACGAGCGGGCGCACGCGATGCTCCGGCACGATGCCGCACCACAGCAAATGCCCCGGATCGGAAGACAGGACGCGGAGCGGGTCGCCGTGGCGGTCGAGCGCCATGGCATAGGTGCCGAGATCGTCCAGCCAGTAGCGGTCGTCGAACCGGACCTTGAGCGCATCTGCCTGCGCCCGCAGCGCGGCGGCCTCCTCCGCTTCGACGAACGGAAGGGAAGCGTAGGCCTGCAGCGCGGCGTAGCAATAGCCTTGGACCTCGGCCACGGCGATCGGCTGCTCGGCCTGCGACCCGTCCGCATGGACCATGGAGTCCGGCGAGTCCTTCCATGATTGGACCGTCAGACCGGAGCCGGAAGACTCGAACGTCGCGAACCCGCCGTCCTGGCCGATATAGGTCTGCATCCAGGCCAGCGCGCGCCGGCAGTTGGCTTCGAGCGCCGCGACGACCGCCTTGTCACCGGTCGCCTTGAGATATCCGCCAACGGCCATGAGGAAGAGCGGCGTCGAATCCACCGATCCGAAGTAGCGGCCGAAGGGGATGGCGTTCGTGCGGCTCAACTCGCCGCGCCGGATCTCGTGCAGGATCTTGCCGGGCTCTTCCTCGCGGAACGGATCGTCTTCCTTCCCCTGTCGGTCCGCGAGGAAAAGCAGGACCGTGCGGAGCATCTCCGGCGCGTGATCCACCAGCATCAGGCTGGCTATGATCGCGTCGCGGCCGAACGGGTTGCCGAAGATCGGCAGTCCGGCGGAGAGATAGGGTCCCCGGTCGGTGCGGAACTGCAACATGCGAAGGTCGTCTATCGCCTGCCGCAGGCCGGGGCGGGAGGACGCGGCACTCTCTATGGCGCCAAACCGCCCAGCCCAGTCTTGGTAGTCGGGAAGCGCGGGAAACGATGTCGGATCGTAGCCGGATTGGGCGACGCTCAGGCGGGCCGTCACTTGCAAGGACTCTCCTGGGTCCAACGAGATCGTCGCCTTGCCATCCTTGTCGAGAAAGGGGGCATCCAGACTGGCGGTGATCGTCGTGCCGTCGGCCGAGGTGTAAGTCGACTCGCGAATCCCCGCCTCCGAGACCCGCTCCGCGACCCGTCCGGGATCGGCCGGGTCGCGGAGCTTGAACAGGTCGACAAAACGCGGCCTGAAAGCGAGAGCGATGCGCACGCTCTGTTTCTCCGCCGAAAAGTTCCGGAACCTCAGTTCGTCCTCGATCTCGCCGTCCCTGAGCGTCAGATGCCGAGAAACGGAGACCAATTGCTTGCGGGTCGCATCGACCACGGCGTGCTGCTCGCGCAGAGTGTTTCTGAAGACCCGGCTGTAGAGGCGAACGGCATCGAATTGCCAGCGGTAGCGGTCGGCGATCACCGTGTCCCGGAACAGGATTCCCTGAAGGGTCGCATCCGGATCGTCACCCAGGACGATGTAGAGTTCGTTTTCCTTAAGGCAGGCCATGCCCGCTCCCGATGCCAACACTCTTATACATACACGTTGACATGTAACTGTGTTGGTGGAATGTCAAACGGCAAAGGGCGACGCTTCGATCGTCCGCGAAGATAGCAGGGGAGCCGTCGTGACAGCCCATTTCAAAAGCGTTCAGCCATCCGTCAGGGCCGCCATGGGGGCCAGTCTGGTCGCCGCGTTGATGGTCGGCACGTCCGGCCTGGCATTGGCGCAAACCAATGACGACGAGATCATCGTGACCGCGACCAAGCTCGACCAGACCATCGAGGAAGCGCCGCTTTCGGTCTCCGTCGTGTCCAGCGACATCATCGCCAATGCCGGGGCCGTCAATTTCGAGGAGCTGGTCACGCTGGTTCCCACGGTCGTGTTCTCGAACGCCCAGAGCCCCATCCAGTCCAATGTCGGCATTCGCGGCGTCTCGACGGCGGGCGGCAGCGCGGCGTTGGAGCCGAGCGTCGGAATCTATATTGACGGCATCTTCACCGACCGCACCTCCATCGGCATCGGCGATTTTACGGACATCGCCGCCGTCGAGGTCCTTCGTGGCCCGCAGGCCACGGTATTCGGGAACAGCTCACCGGCCGGGATCATCAATTTCGTCACGCAACGGCCCGACCGGGAATTCGGCGGCGAGATCCGGGCGACCCTCGGTAACTTCAACCGCGTGCAGCTCGCCGCCAATGTGACGGGCCCTCTGACGGAGACGCTCTCGGGCCGCGTGGCGGTCTTCAGTCACGAACGCGACGGCTATATCGAGAACCTGGCCGGACCGGACAGCAACGACAATGACAGCGCCGGCATCCGCGCCAAGCTGCTCTGGGAACCCAGCGATACGTTTGAGGCTCTCTGGAGCGTGGAATATGCCGACTCCAAGCAGAACTGCTGCCTGCCCCTCTACACGAACATCACCCAGGACATGCTGGACCGGTTCGGAACGGCATCCCGGGATTTCCCCTTCACCGGATCGGGCGTTCCCTTCCCGGACAACCAGGTCGAAGACCAGGTGACGGCCGTCGACGGCCTCAACCGCTTCGAGCAGGAAAGCTTTGCCACAAGCCTCATCCTGGATTTCGATCTGGGCGGGCACACGCTGAAATCCATCAGTTCGTACCGCGAGGTCGAGCAATTCTCCCAGGCCGACATCGATTTCACGGCGCTCGACCTGCTGTCGTTTCCCAGCGTCGTCCGCAACAATGAACAGATCAGCCAAGAGCTGAGGCTCCTCTCGCCCAGCGACCGGCCCCTGACCTACATTCTCGGCGCCTACTATTTCGAGAAGACGGTGGACGAGCGCAGCGGCCTCCAGATCAATCCGCAACTCGCGGGCCTGCTCGGCGGCAACATCCTGCCCGACTTCTCCCCGTCGGGCAACGACATCAACAACAAGAACTACGCCCTGTTCGGCGAAGGCACATACGCCCTGACCGACCGGTTCAGCCTGACGGGCGGCCTGCGCTACAATTACGACGACAAGGAGACGACGTCCTTCGCCCGCCGGACGCGGGCGGACGGATCGGACCTTTCGCCGCCCCAATCCATCCCGCCCGCCTTCCAGCAGCGCGACGGCGGCGAACTGACCGGCAAGATCGTCGCCCAGTACGACTGGACCGACGCGGTCAACAGCTACGTGTCATACACGCGCGGATACAAGGCGTTCGGGATCAATGACGACGCAAACCTGCTGCGAAACGTACCAGGAGCCAGCTTCTTCTTCGACTCCGAGAAAGTCGATAATTTCGAGTTCGGCACCAAGGGCACGCTGGACGCGCTGAACACCTTCTTCAGCGTCGTTCTGTTCCGCACCGAATATGACGACTTCCAGTCCCTGTCCTCCTTCACGGACGAGAACGACAACCTGCAATTCTTTCTCCAGAACGCCGCGAGCCTGACGTCGCAGGGCGTCGAAGTCGACTTCAACACGGACGTGACGGAGCGATTCACGCTGAGCGGGGGCTTCACCATCCTGGATGCCAGCTTCGACAGCTTTCCGGATGCGCAAGGCCCCGCCGGTCCACTGGACCTGTCCGGAGAGCGCCTGCGCGACGCGCCGGAGTTTTCGGGCAGCCTCGTCGCTCGGTACGAGCAGCCCCTCGGGGACACGCTCGAACTTTACGGTCAGGGCGACGTATTCTATCGCTCCAAGGTGTTCACGGACCAGAACCTCGACCCGCTCGAAGTCCAGGACGACTACGCCAAGATCAATCTTCGGCTCGGGCTTGGCGATGCGCGGGACCGGTGGGCGCTTGAATTCTGGAGCCGGAACGTGACCGACGAGATCACCTTCGGCCGCGCGGCCAGCCCGATCTATCCTGCGGTTACGGGACTCCTGCCCTTCGCCGGGGCTACCCCCTTCCCGGCGGGAGCGGACACGCGCCTGCTCTACACGGGTGAGCCGCGCACTTACGGCGCGACCCTCATCACGCGGTTCTAGGAGTCATGCGGCTGCCGCGCAGACCTTGGGCCGCGGCCTTGGCCGCCGCCCTGTTCGCGGCCTGCCAGGCACCGGTTCCGACCGTGACGGCCGATGGGACCCAGGTCCCGGCTTCGGGCGAAATCCAGGGGTTGGACATGGACCGGCTGTCGAAATTGGAAACCCTGTTCGCCGACAGGGTCGAACGCGGCGAGAGCGCGGGCTATGTCGGCCGGGTTCTGCTGGCCGGGAAGCCCGTCTACGATTTCGCCGTGGGCCGGCAGGGACTGGAGCCCGACGCCCCGCCCCTGTCCGACACGACGCGCTTCCGCATCGCCAGCATGACCAAGCCCGTCATCGGGGTGGCGGTGATGACGCTGGTCGATGACGGCTTGATCTCGCTGGACGATCCCGTCGCCGATTTCATTCCGAGCGTGGGCGAGATGGCCGTCATGGGCCCGGACGGCGACACCACGCCGGCATCGCGCCCGATCACGGTGCGGCATCTCCTCACCCACATGTCCGGGATCGGCTACAAGTTCGACCCCGTCTCGCCCGTGGGGCGTCTCTACACGGAGGCGAACCCCTACGAAACCGCGGGGACCTTGGAAGACGCGGTCGAGACCCTTGCCGCCCTCCCGCTCTACTTCCAGCCGGGAGACCGTTTCTTCTACAGCTACGGCACGGACATTGCGGGCCGGTTGGTCGAGGTCGCTTCGGGGCGGAGCCTGCCGGACTATCTCCGGGCGCGCATCTTCGACCCCTTGGGGATGGTCGATACGGGCTTCCACGTCGGACCCGAGGCGGCTCCCTCGCTGGCCACGGTCTACACCAAGCCGCCCGACGGTCCGCTCGAACCGGTGCCGGGCGACCTGTTCGGAGACCCTCTGGACCCGGGGACCTGGCCGTCAGGCGGGGCGGGCCTAGTCTCGACCGTGGCCGACTACTCCCGGTTCATCGCGATGCTCGCGGGGGACGGAACGACGGAGGGGACGCGCATCCTCAGCCGTCCGGCTTTCGCGCTTCTGGTCGACGACCATTTCCCCGAAAGCTTTGCGGCGATGCTCGGAGGCACGCCGTTCGACGGCATCGGCATGGGGCTGGGCGTGGCCGTCGTCAAAGACCCGTCCAAGCGCCCGACCTTGTCAGGATCCGGCGACTTCGGCTGGGGCGGGCATTACGACACGCAGTTCTTCGTAAGCCCGGAGTACGATGTCGCCGCGGTCGTCATGACCCAGTTGCAGCCGCATCCCGAGGCCGCTGACACACAGACACTCGACTTGGTGAAGACGGCGGTCCTGAGCGCGGTCATGGCGAAGGACTGATGGGGGGCTGCCGTGTCGGCGTCCTGGGCGCGGGAAGCATATCCGAACGCTACATTCGCGGTCTGCAACAGCATCAGGGCATCCGGGTCGCGGCTGTCGCCGGGCATGGGTCCGTTCGCGCACGCAGGATCGGCGAAAGGAGGGGCGTCGCGGCCTTCGATGCCGAGGCTTTCTTCTACATGGCCCGCGAAGGGGCGTACGACCTCGTTCTCAACCTGACACCCGCAGCGCAGCATTGCCGCTCGACCGAAAGGCTTCTGCGGGCCGGGTGCCATGTCTACTCCGAGAAGCCGCTCGCTCCGGACCGCCGGACTGCGGGACGGCTTGTCGAATTGGCCCGGACGTCCGGGCTGCGTCTGGGTTGCGGCCCGGCCATCGCGCTCGGACGGCCGTGGCAGGCTCTGGCGGACGACATCCGATCACGGCGGTTCGGGCGGTTCCTGGGGGGCCATTCGTCCTTGGCCTATGCGGGGCCCGAGCTTTTCCACCACAGCCCGGACCATCTCTATGGTCCCGGCGCGGGGCCGCTCTGGGACATGGGCATCTACCATGTGGCTCTCGTGAGCCACCTTTTCGGACCCATCGCGTCCGTCTTCGCCCGGTCGTCCCGCCTCCACCCGACCCGGACCATCGCCAAAGGCCCGCAGTCGGGCAGGGTGTTCGGCGTCGAGACGGACACGGACGTCGCCGGGATCTTCGCCCTTGCGTCAGGGCCGTCCATCACCTTCCACTACAGCTTCGACACGCGCGCCACGGCCAGTCCGGGGCTGGAGTTGCGCTTCGAGACAGCGACCGTGCGCGTCGGACGTCCCGAAACCTTCGCCCCCAGCCTGAGCCTTGCCCGGTCGCCAGGTGACTGGGCTCCCCTCTATCCCGACCTTTCCACCGGACCGGTTCCGGACGACATATGGGCGGGCGGGGCCGTTCTGACCGCCACTGCGCGGGACGCCAGCGATCTGGGTCCGGTTTCCGCCGAACATGCCTACCATCATGTATGCGTTCTGGAGTCGGTGGACATATCTGCTAGATCGGGTCAACCGGTTTCACTCGGAGCCGGGTAGATGACGAGGTCTCGGTTTCAGTCGTCATCAGAGGGAATGACATGTCGAGCACGGTGAAGACGGACAGGATACCCAAGGCGGAGCAATCGCGCCGCACCCGCAAGCTGATCATCGACACGGGGATCGCCTGCATCGCCGAGTTGGGGTTGGCGCAGACCAGCATGCAGAAGATCAGCCGGCGGGCGGGCATTTCGCGCGGCCCGCTCCATTACCACTTCGAGGACCGCAACGACCTGCTCGGCGCAATCGCCGAGGCCCTGCCGCAGAACATACCGTCCGACGTGATGGCGCGGCTCGTCGGGTCGAAGACCTTGGAAGACAGGCTCCACACCTTTCTGGACATCGCCGTCGAACAGCATCTCGGCTCCCACCACCTCGTGGCCATCGAGTTGCTGGCGGCCGCGCGCCGCGACGAAGCCCTCGCCGCCGCCGTCCTGCCACACATCGCGGAAAGCGAAAAACGCATCGACAAGATGTGGCTGCAATACGGGAAACAACTGGGTTGGGACGAGGCGAAGATGGTGGCCTTCCGGACCCTGCTGGTCGCCAGCCTTCGCGGCTTGGCCGTCGATCCGAACCTGAGGAGCAACCCTGCCCAGCACGAAGCGGCGGTCACGCTTCTAAAAAAAGTTTTTCTCAGCTTTGCAGGCGTTTCGTAGTGGGCTGGTGGATTGACAGCTCTCTTTCATACAACGTTCGTCTGCGTTGTTATTTTCCGTGAAACCCGGGTTAATGCAGCGACCTTGATGAACGGGAATTCGTCTTTATACACATCAACCGAAAATGCCATTTTCCGAGTTCTCATGCTAGCCATTATTGGCGTCGAAGTCTCCACACCCCCTCAACGCCTGTATATTAGGAACTGTTTAGCGTACTCTCGATCTAGAGTTTTCTGTGCTGTGATATCCAGCATTTCGATCTCCTGCCTAGCGCGAGTTAAAGACATCCATGGCACATCATTGGGAAGCAGCGGCTCAAATCGCGCAAGCAAAAACTCGTCGTATAAACGCCTCTCCTCATCGGTCAGCAATTCCGGTGCGTGCTCAGCGATAAGTCTCATCGCAAATTTCCGGTAACGACGGTCATCCAATGATCGGGCGATCAGGACAGCATCTTCCCAATCGACCTGTCTAAAACGATGTAACTGTTTAAATATCCGATCTGTCGGAAACCCCCCACTGTATAGCATGTCCTCCACGTGTTCGGGATCGTAGTCGCGGCTAATGTGGGCGTGGAATGCGTCTGAGAATCTATTTACCTTGGCGGTGTCTGATAAAATAACCGATGCGCGATCGCAAAGATCGTCAACCTTGTCGTCATACTCTTCAAGGTCATCGATCGGCACTATCGTCGGGGAAGCATTGCAGCGGATTTTGATGACCGGCTTAGGGGTGTTGTTGAACCAGGCAACACAGGCGTCAAAATCGGATGGATCGAAATCCGGCAGACCAACCGCTAGATCCAAGATGTAGCTGTAGGGCAGCTTAGGATCCCGGCCGATCTCGATACCGACAAACATTCGCGTTCTGTCCTTCCATCCGGTCACGACCACGCAAGGGTTCTTGGCGTCTAGAATGTCCATCGCTGAGCGCTTTCGAGAGGTCTGCGCGAACGCGGACCAGATTTCGGGCTGCCGATACTTGACGAGTTTGGCTATTGCGATCGTTGCTTCGACGTCCGACATCGCCTCGTGGGCCGCGCGCGGGTGTATCCCGTTTGCCCGACACAGGTCCTGAAGCCTGAATGTCTTCTTTCCGTCCGGACCGTGCGGGATATTCAGTGTACCCGGCCTGATGGCGTCTGTCGCACGAACCACGCCAAGCAAATCCATCCGAGCATTATTGTTCCTGCTTGTCGGATACGCGTCCAAGAGTTGACGATAGAAGCTATGCCTCAGAAACTCCTCGTCGAACCCAATGAGGTTCCAACCCACATATGTCGCCGGGGATCGTGACCCAACGAAGTTGTGAATGTCATATATGCCTTGAAGCTGAGACGAACGTCGGGGTGAGTAGCATTCCGCGACTGATATGCGATTGACGCGCAGTGCCGACGGGGATGGGATGATGTGAGGACTAAGTCTTAGCTGTCGCTCGAACCGGCCTGTTTCCAAGAAATCCACATCGGTCGTGATTGCCGCGAATTGCAGAATTTCGTCATGTCTGGGATTGAGACCAGACGTTTCGGTGTCGTAGAAAACGTAGCCCAAGCGGATACGTCAGGCTCGAGCCAATCGAAAGTGCAACGCTGTCGAACTTATCTGTAGCTCGTTGGCCAACTTTCTCACAAGCTCTTCGTCTTGCATGTCTGTGTCGTCAGAAATGCGGCTTTCCAACAGGAATCGGGGCACTAAGAGTTCGGAAGCGAATGCGTTCGCCTCAATCTCTTTCCTATCTATTCCCTCCGCAGAGAGATGATCACGTCTCAGTATCACAGTGTCCACATGTGTGCCCGACTTCAGGAGCTCCTGGTGAAGTACATGGTGCCCAATTTCGTGGGCGATCGTAAATCTCTGTCGGTTTGTCGAATGCAACGAGTTCACACCGATGTACGACTTGCCGTCATCGATGAAGGAGATACCCGATAGCTGATCCTTGAACGGGGCGAATTCGAGAACGATGCCCATCCTTTTTGCCAGACGCTTCAGATTTACCGGACTGTTCTTTCCCCAATGCTCCTCAAGAACAGAGCGCGCTGCCTCGTAAACCTGCTCGAGCGAAAGTCTTCCCTCATCCACCGCTGATCGCTTAACCATCACGACGTCATCCGTAGTCTCAGCCGTAGCGCTTCCTCTGCGAGGTCATCCGAGAGCTCGTGTTCCGAGTGAACATTTAAACCCGCCTCGCGATCACCGACGCCCTCCAGTCTGCCTGACAACGGACGAAGGGGGACCAGATCCGTCAGGGCTGAGAGATCGAGGGCCTCGACCAGCCCATAGACAAGATGCAAGGCAATGACCTGCTTTCCGCGTTCCATGTTGGCCAGCGAAGGACGAGACACGCCGATCTCTCGGGCCAGCTTGGCTTGGGTCATGCCTCTGGCCTTGCGTCGTCGTGCAATACGCTCACCAACGGTCAAATATAGAGCCGGATCTTCCACAGATTCACAATAGGATTCAGTGACTCCGTGTCAACGCCGCAAACATTGTTTGCTGTTTTTACACTATGATGCTTGTATTCTTATCACATCGTCCCTACCTCCACCGCATCGAAACGAGGGAGGGACAGATGTCCAGAAAGAACCAACATGTCGTGCCGCACAAAGACGGGTGGGCTGTGAAGCCAGCCGGAGCGAAGAAGCCGACCAACGTCACATCGACTCAAGGCGAGGCCATCGGCATCGCCCGAGACCGGGCGCGCCGCCAGCAGAGCGAATTGCTCATTCACAACAAGAAGGGGCGTATTCGCGATCGCGACAGCTACGGCAACGACTCTTTCCCACCGAAGGGCTGAGACCATGGACGGACTTGCGATTGATACAGAAGCAGCGGACGAGACCGGCCCTCCATTCGCTGACACCAAACCTATTCGCCGCGTTCTCTCAATCGACGGCGGCGGCATCAAGGGCGTCTTCGCTTGCGCCTTCCTCGCCCAGATCGAGGAATATCTGGAGAGCGAAGGCAAGGACCCGCGGCTCCACACCTATTTTGACTTGATGGCCGGGACGTCGACAGGTGGCATCATCACAATCGGCCTCGGCATGGGGTTTTCCGCCCGCCAGATTTTAGAAATGTATGTTTCACGCGGTTCTGCCATCTTTGCGCAAGATCAGCGTGGCTCCTCTGGTCTGTGGCAACGCTTCAAAACAAAGCGGAACGTATTGTCCGGGCCGTCTTATTCGACACACGCTCTCGAGAATGCTCTCCGGTCCCTTCTGCAAAACCGACTGCTGGGCCAAGCCAAAACCCGTCTGGTCATCCCAAGCGTCCACGCGGACACTTTGGAACCTTACATCTTCAAGACGCGCCACAGTGCGCGCTTCGCGCGCGATCACACCGAACCTGCTGTCACCGCCGCGCTCGCGACGGCCGCGGCACCGACTTTCTTCAGCGGGCATACTACAGCTTCGGGCGTAGCGACGATCGATGGCGGCATCGCTGCGAACAATCCGGTCGCCATAGCCGTGTCCGAAGCTGTCGGGGAGCTCGGTTGGCCGCGCGAAGACATCCGCGTTCTGTCGATCTCCTGCACGACAGAACCCACATCGCTCCGGGTCGACACGAAGAAACTCGACATGGCGTTCGGGGCAGGCATCGCCAAGGTTATGGCCGCCCAGAGTAAGATGGCCATTGGGATGGCCCACATTCTTCTCGGCGATCACGGCGGCAACGACCACAAGGCGATCTACCGCGTCGACGAAGTTGTCGAACCTGGTCGCTATTCACTCGACAAAACCAGCGAGATCGCCGGTCTGAAAAGCCTCGGCAGCGCCAAAGCGCGCATCCGTTCCGCAGACCTCGCATCCATATTCTTCACCCAAACCGCCGAACCGTTCGATCCGGTCACAGGAAACTAGTGCCATGAGCTACATGTCCAACAACTTCGACAAGATCCAATCGCTTGAAGAGTATCTTCAAGCACTGGCCGACAGCACATCTTTGACCCCGACACAGATGAAAAAAATCGTCGACCGCTACGAGAGTGTGGGAGGCTTCCTTGATCGCGAAGGCTCGTCCATCAAGCATCTCAACCCGCGCGTCTCTCCACAGGGGTCGGTCTTGCTGGGCACGGCCAACCGTCCAATCAACGACAAGGATGAGCTCGACGTCGATCTTGTGTGCCTCCTTCAGGACGGGTCGAAGGCAACGATGACACAGGCCCAATTGAAGCGCCTGATCACAGAAGAAATCAAACTCTACGCGAAAGCGCAGAACATGATGCCCCCGCATGAGGGACGTCGTTGCGTTACCCTCGAGTATCGCGATGAAACGGATTTTCATGTCGACATTCTGCCAGCCTGCTCTGATGCGGAAGGGATGCGCTCAAACCTGCGCAAACAAGCGCTCTCTGACGGCCTGCGTCAGCGCCTGCTCGGGTCGATCTCGGACAGCTCGATCGCGATAACGTGCACGGAGCATCCCAACTTCAACCGTTTCTCGATGGATTGGCCCGTGTCCAATCCGGAAGGGTACGGAAAATGGTTCGCCAGTCAGCAATCCGTTGTCCTGCTTGAGAAACGTACTGCCATTTTTGACGGTTCCGTTCACGCCAATGTCGATGACATCCCGCTTCACGACGTGCGCACTCCACTCCAAGATGTCGTGAAAATTCTGAAGTGGGACCGTGATGTCACCCTCGGGAACGATGACGACAAACCCATCTCGGTCATCATCACGACGCTTGCCGCGCGGGCCTACCGCGGCGAAACGACCCTTACAGCCGCTTTGAACACCATTCTGACGACGATGGACGAGTCTATCGAGGTTCGGGATGGGGTCACATGGATCGCCAATCCCACCAACCCCGTAGAGAACTTCGCAGACCGATGGGAGGGCTGCCCGCGCAAAGAGAGACTCTTCAGATCCTGGCTCAAACGCGCCCGTCAGACCTATCTGGCCTTCATGCGCCAGCCACTTTCCGAAACGTCTAGCCATGTACTCAACGACTCCGTGCAGCCACGGATCGTGGAGTCCCTCAACAAACGTCTTTCGCCAGAATTGCAGACTCCGACGCCTGCCGCGCCGGCTGTCATCCGCCGTCAGGTCGAACGGGTTCAGCAGCAGCGACAACCAGAACGGCCGTGGAGCAATCCTGCGGAAGATAAGGCTTAAGCCGTGCGAGCCGACGACCGACATAGACTGGATCGTTGGCTCGCCATCCACCAGCCGCGCTTGCGGCTATCGACGGATGAAACGGGACGCGCATCGATCTCCGGCGTTTTCGATCTCGTCACTATGGAAAGCGGAAATCCTCCGACGACCTACGCCAGTTTCGAGATCGATTTCATAATCCCGGATGACTTCCCTTCCTCGTTACCCAAGGTTTTTGAGACCGGTGGCCAGATCGAACGCAAACCGGAGCACCACATCAACGGCGACGGCTCGATCTGCTATGGCGTGCCGGTTATTATCGCGGCGCGGCGACCAGACATGAGCGTCGATACCTTCATATCCGAAATTCTCCACGACTACTTCCTTGGCTACCTCTGTTACCAGGAAAGAGGTACTTGGCCGTTTGGAGAAGTCGGTCATGGTTATACCGGTGCTCTCGAATATCTGGCTGAGCTTCTCGACTGCGACGCTAGGCCGAACAAGGTCAGAGCTCTCCTTGCCCTACTGAGTCTGAAACACCGTCGCGACAGGTGGCACTGCCCATGTGGCAGTGGCAAGCGTCTTGGACAGTGCTGCCGCAGCGCACTGAACCGCGCTTCCCGGCGCCTGACACGGCGCGAAGCTCTGCGCCTGCGGCCTTCGATGATCAGTTTTGAAGCGGAGGCAGAGAATACCGCCGAACACGCCGCCTTGGTTACCGAACTGGAGACCCTCAGGGCTGACATCAGGCGATACGCTGCAGCCTGTTTAGGAAGCGCGCCGGACTGCGAACCCAGCTCTCCGTCGATCAAGAAGCGCATGGTTCAAACTGTCTCTCGCCGCGCTGTCGACATTCAGAGGCGGAACGCTGCTTGTCATCACCATCAACCCTTCACCGCCTCCGAAAGCGGAGCCCAGACATGATTGCCGCTGACCTCACTCCTGAGTCCGTAGAAAAACCCAACAAAGGATAGACCATGCCCAAGAAACTCTGCTTCTTCTTCGACGGCACGAGCAACGAGATCGATGGTGATGCACCAACGAACGTGCTCATCGCCGCATCGGGAACCGCCAACCGTTCAGGTGACGGCAATGCACAACTCATCTTTTACAAAAAGGGTGTGGGCACCAAGGTTGGCGACCGTTCTAAGGCCCAAATGCACTTTCAGAGATTCAAGGATTGGACTCAGGAGAAGGTCTATGGGGCAACAGGAAAAGGGCTCTATAACGTCGTACTGCAGGCCTATGAGGATCTGTGTTTCAATTACGAAGTCGGCGACGAAATCTATGTCTTCGGTTTTTCACGCGGCGCTTACACCGCTCGGTCTTTTTGCGGATTCATACAACACAACGGGATCACGCGCAGACTGGAGATCGAGAAGGTCCTGAACGCGGATGAGGAGTATCGACGCCGCGGGGAGGATACGTTCGTCGACGAGAAACCAGACGAACGCGCCGCTCGCTTGCTCAGAGACACAATTGGCGTCAGTTGCTCAGCTGAGGATCAGTCGCTGCTTTGTGGCATCACTGACAGCGATCCGGAAGATCACCCAATCGTGTCGATCAAGTATCTGGGTGTCTGGGATACCGTAAAGACCATCACGACCGGCCGCGACGATGAGGATGGGCACCGATTCCACATCGATGGGCTCGTGCCGATCGTCGCGTCCTCCAGACATGCAATTGCCGCCGACGAGTATCGCGAGGAGTTCGATGTCACGCCATTCGACAACGTCGATGAGCGGAACGCTCTTGCCCATGCCGAACTCCAAAACCCAGACCTGTCGCTTGCAGACTATCTCCAAGATGACCGCCGGGCTCACCAGCAGGTCTACTTTCCAGGCACTCACGGATCCGTTGGTGGTGGTGGCGAGGAACGCGGATTGTCCGACGAGGCCCTGATCTGGGTCGTGGAAGGGGCCAAGCAGGCCGGATTGCGCGTGGACGTCAATATGGACAGCAAAATGTTCACGGCACGACCCAATTTCACCGCTTCGTTGGACAATACTCCTGACTTCAGCCTGTTGGAGAAGCTCTGGGCTGTGAAGGCGAAGCATGTTGATGGGCATGTCCGAAGCGGCCCGGATACAATTCGGGATGTCAGCGGCTCTCTCGTTCGTCGTGTCGCGCACTCCCTCCTGGACCAGACGGATCCGGACGACATCTACAACCCGGGCTCAATGCGGGACGTCTGGTCGAAAATTCTTGCCGAAGCTGAAACGTTCACGCTGGCGGACAGAGAGTTGTCGTTTCATGCAAGCGGAAACGTCGCTCCCGGCACGAGTAGAGTGGTGGCAGGATCCGAGTACTACGCTCACAAAGTTGCGCCAGGTGACTACCTCGGTCGATTGAGCCAGAAATTCTACGGAACCTCGAGACGACAGGACGACATTCTGGCCGCAAACCGCTTCGACATCATCGATGCTGACCGCATCCAAGTGGGCCAGCTCATCAATCTTCCAGTCACGGGCGATTTCAGACCGCCGGAAATGGCGTAGAACCTATTGTGTCAATCGTAGGGATGGACACTAGCGCTTCAAGGTCCGGTACACCGTCGGCCTTGAAACGCTGAAAATATCGGCCAAGTCCGAAATCGAGTATTCTCCGGTCCCATGCATCTTCGCGAGCTCGGCAGCCTGCTTATCGGACAGCTTTGGCGCCCGGCCGCGTAACCGGCCCTTCGTACGGGCGATGGCCATCCCTTCTCGGGTCCGCATGCGGATGAGATCGGACTCGAACTCGGCGAACGTGGCCAAAATGTTGAAGAACATTCTGCCCATGGGATCCTCTGGATCATAGACCGATGAACCGATTTGAAGCCTGACACCCTTCGCCTGCAGCTCCTCGGCGATGGCTCGAGCATCGGGCACCGAGCGAGCCGATCAAGTTTCGCGACGACAAGCGTGTCTCCGGTTCGTACCGCTGCGAGAGCCTGGTCCAGGCCCGGCCGCTTTCGGTTCCGCCCGGTAAGGCCATGATCGGTATAGATGCGGGCCTTTTCGACCCCGAGTGAGGCAAGCGCTTCCTTCTGTGCGGACAGGTCCTGTGTGTCGGTCGAGCATCGCGCGTAGCCGATGCGGATATCTGAAGAGGTCTGCGCCATTCTGTAACGACAGACGCCCCTTCACTGAGAATCAATTCGTACGCGTTATGTGAGACACACAATACTTGGGATTTTGGGGTATATATAATGTGTATCGAGAGTGTCCGTTAGAGGACTGGCTATCGGACATACACCAGTGCACTTTTGCGTCTTTGACATAAGTGTTCGCCTGCGGCCAATTTGGAAGACTCTATCGTGCCAGCACAGACGCAAGCCTTGCACGCCGGGAGCGCAGAGCTTCGAGTTCGTCTTCGAGACGCTCGAAGATTGGCCAGTATTTCTGACCGTGTTGCTCGATGAGCATGGCTACGGACCGAAGCGCGCTCTCAAGATCAGCTTCGGTCACCGAACCTTGCACCGCCCTCATTGTTCGGCCTCGTTAGATTTACGGTCTTTGGACCGAGACCAAACAAGATCGGCTTTGCCGTTATCCTCGAACAAGGCCGCCCAGATGGGAGCCGCAAAGCTCGGATCATCGAGATAGACCTTCAGATAGGCCCGACCTTCGTCACCTTTGGCTTTCGCCTTCCGCGCAAATCCTAGATCGCACGCACCTGTCTTGACGAAGTAGTCGGGGCTGTCGTCGTGTTTCTTGCTCGGGTTGGGCACGAAGCGGACTTTGCGGGCCATAGTGAGCGTCGAAATTGCGCCTTCATAGCCGTCGTACTTGACGCGAAACTGTCCAATGGTTGGCATGATGCTTCCTTTCTTGAGGTAGTGAGCGTCAGCGCTCTTGCGGATCAGAGAGAGACTTGCGGGCGCGCTTGAACCCTGCGTCTGACGCTAGGAAGCTGGCCAACATGGTCGGCACGAGCGCGCTCGGCTCCACTGTCTCACCATAGCTCTGCGCATAAATGCGGGCGTAGTCTTCTAACCCCCGATGCGTGTTCGGATCGACGTGGATCGTCATCTTCACAGGCGTGAGGTCCGGCAGCTTGCCGATGCGCAAGCTCGGTTGGTTGGTCTGGGTCTCCGGCATATCAGCCTCCGTAGGTTCGAGTGTGGTTATAAGGTGCGAGGACGAGATCGCGATTGACGATGACGCCCAGCCGCCATCCGGGACGCACGGTGAGCGTCGGCTTGCGCGACAGGGCGCGCTGCACAACGCGCTGTCCGACTTGGTCGACGGTGCGTTGCCCGCCGTCGCGGATCGCGTCGGCGATGCGGTCTTCTTCATCAGAACCGAGTTCGGACGCGACCGAGATAACGGACGACAGGATCGCCGCTCCGAACAGCGAGCGCCCATGCCGGTCCACGCGTTCGCTCAGGCCCGCCTGTCCGGAGCGATCGACGCCCGGCAGGCTCTCGATCACGAGAGAAGACCCGTCCGGTCGGATCAGGCGGGTCCAGACGACAAGCGCGCGGGACCGCCCGGCTTTCAAGTCGCTGTCGTAACGCCCGAGCAATCGCGTGCCTTGCGGGATGAGCAGATGCCGCCCCTTTGCCGTGTCAAAGACGTTTTCCGTCACCTGCGCGATGACCTGACCTGGCAAATCGGAGTTGAGGCCTGTAACGAGGCTTGCCGGAATGACGGTCCCCGCCATGACCTGGAACGGCGAGAGCGGCTGCTCCAACGCATGCGGGTTGTAGATGTCACTGTCCGAAAGAGACGACGAAAATGGATTGTTTGACGCGCCGACGCTGCCTGTCGTCTGACTGCCTAAAGGCTGAAACGGTTGACTCTGACCGGGCGATGCGAATGCCCCGGCCTGCCCGAACAGCGTGGCCAGAGCCGCAATGCCCGGATCGGCAAGGCCGCTGCCGGCGCTAGGACCGGGTGCGCCCGCTCCAGCACTACCCCTATCGCCGTCATGAACGATGAAGAACAGTTTGGACTTACGCGGTGACAGTCCTTGCGCCTGTGTCGGTGCGGCAGGCACGTCATAGCTCGGCACGGGCCCATAGCTTGGCGGCGGCTGATAGCGGAACGGGTTGTCGTCCGGCACCTCGTTCGGCGCGCCATATAGACCGGCTCCAATGTCGCCGGGGAGAGGCGGTCCTAGGATGCGTCCCAGATCATCCGCTGGCTTCACATCATTATAGCTATTCGGCAGTTCGCTGAGTCCGTCCGGCAACGCCTTGCTCGTCGTGTTGTAAAGTTCACGCGGTGCCTCGGCATCATGATTTGGCGACCGCAGGGCAAAGCCTGCGGCCAGCAGGATGAATAGGCCGGACGTGCCGAGCAGCGCGCTCAGTACCCGTTTGTCAAAACGCTTGGCGGCGGGCGGCTTGCCACGGATTTGCAAGTTTGGCGCGCTCGCTCTCCGACCAGTCATTGGGCCACCCGCTCGATGCGGACGACCTGTTGGTCCTTTTCGCCCAGGCGAAGCTCGGCCGCAGCGAACAGACGGTCGACGACATAGTAGCGGCCCTTGACGCGGTAGTTCACCAGTTGCGTGACGCCGTCCGCGCCCACGACGAAGAGCGGCGGCGCTTCGCCCTGATCGAGGCGCGCAGGGAACTGGATGTAGACCTTGCGGCCATCGTCGAACGCGCGGAGCGGCCTCCAGTGCGGCCGGTCACCAGTCACGGCGTAGCGGAAGTTGAGCGCGTCAACGGACAGGCCCAGCGGTCGCGGATCATCCGTTGGCAGAAGCGGAGAGACCGACGCTGAACCGTCCGAGGAAGACGCAGGCACGGTCCGTGCGCTTTCCTTCACCTTCCTCCGCTTAGACAGGCTCATCAACTCTTCCAGCGGATAGCGCCAGCTCACGCCCGCCATGTAGGTCTCGCGGTAGCTGGTCAGCTCCGCCCGATAGACCCGCTCCGAGGTCGTAACGACGAGGTTTGTTGTGAGTCCACTCTCGACCGGCTTGACGAGGATATGGACGCGCTCGGTGTCCCCCTCGCCGGAGACCGTGTCCCCGAGGATCCAGCGCTCGGTGTCGCCGGCTGAGACCGAGATCAGCCGCTCGCCGGGCTGAAGCGCAATGTCGGTGACCTGCTCGGGCGCGGTGAAGACTTGGTAGAGCGCGCCGCGCGCGAACGCGTAGACCTGGATCGCGTTGACGTATGAGCCGGGCTTCGGCCCCACGGTCGCGCCCGCATGGGCGGCGTCGATGATCTCGTGCGGCTTGGCGGAAGGCTTGCGGTCGGCGGTGTCCGCACTCTCCAGCCACTCCCGGCGCTTGAGCTGTCCCGGCAGGGGCACGGCGGTAAAGCGCTCCACAATGACGGTCTGGGGCGCGGTGTCTTTCGCTTCGGATGCATCGCCGCCGTCAGCTTCCGCCGGCTGCAACACAGCTTCGCGCATAGGCACTTCGTCCAAGACGAAGTCCGCAGGCGCGGTCTTGCCGAGCGAGAGGGTCGAGCACCCGCTGAGCAGGCTGGAGGATAGAGCGAGTGTGATGAGGGCGGCTCTCATGGCGCGTCTCCGTTCGAGTTGGATGAGTTGGTCAGGGAGGGCTGGACCCTGTCCTGGGACCAGTGGATCGCATGGACGTAGAGCCCGAGCGGGTTGCGCTGGAGGGTGGCCTCGTCGCGCGGGGTCTCGGTCACGACCGTGAGCTGCGCCGTGTGAGCCGTCGTGAGCAGGCGCACGCCCGAGCGGAACTCGGTTTCTCTCCAGCGCACCTCGAAGGTGGACTCGGATGACCGGACCACGCTTTCCACGTCGACCGAGACCGAGCGCACGCCGACTTCCGCGAACGGATCGTTGGCGGTGGCGTAGTCCGACAGTGTCGCCGTCGCGCGGCTGGTGGCGAAGTCGTAGGCGTCGAGCCAGTTTTGTCGGACCACGACCGGGTCGGTCGACACGCCGCGAACCTTGCGGATGAAGGTCGCGAGCTGGAAGGCGATCTGCTCGTCCGAGGGCACGTAGTCCCGCGCGACGGGCTTCACGCCGCGCACCTCGCCTGTCGTGTCGATCTCGACGACGTAAGGCGTGACGAGGCTCTGGGTGGCTTGATAGGCAATGCCGCCTGCGAGGATGGCCGAAAGGCCGAGCGACATCAGCGTTGCCAGCCGCCAGTTCTTGGCCTGCACGCGGGCGGAGCCGAGCCGATCGTCCCAGACCTGAGCGGCCTTCTGATAGGGCGTGGTCGGCGCAGGCGTGCGGCCATAAGCCGGCTGGGGTCTTTTCCAGGTCATGGGAAGATCTCCTGTTCGTTAGTCATCTGTCTTGAGAGAGGGTCCGGGCGAGCTGCCGGCGCTATCACCGCCGCGCATCCCGTGAAGCGCTGCCGCTTCCGTGCGGCTCTGCCCGCGCGAGCGTTTGGCCCAGTCGGGCGC
>JBATXP010000111.1:0-1986 GCA_049673465.1 Litorimonas sp. | reverse complement strand
CCTGCCTATTGCGGGACGAAACCGCCTTCGAGGGCGGCGACTTGGCGATCGAAGCTTGCCAAAGCCTCACATCCCGCCTCCCCGGCCGCAGCTCGGATCATCTGGTCGGAGAAGCCCGGGCCACCCTTGCCGTAGCGGTCGATCGCAAGGCCAACTCGAGCGTCCACCTCGATCCTCGCCACGGTCCTCGGCGCCCATGCCGCCAGCCAGCGCGGCACTGCCTCGTCGCTGCCGACTGCAACGAGGAACACCATCTCCGCCCCGCAGCGTGCCGCGGCGACCGCCTGATCGCCTCCTTGCCGCCAAAACGATACGTTACCGCATCCCCCATCAGCGTCTCGTCCGGCGCGGGCAATAGCGACGCCCGCACCAGAATGACCCAGTGCAGGCTTCCCATGAGGAGGATCACTCTCGACCCTCAGGCACCGTAGAGCGCCCGCGCCACGAGCCGCTGCGACGCGGCCGCATCCTGCCGTACGATGGCGGCATGCAACTCCGGCAGGATTCCCTAATCTCTCGCGCCGGCGCCCGCAGCTGCTCCACCAGCGCCACATTGGTCCGCGCCTATTCGTGGTGCCCACATCCGGCATCAACGCGTAGACGCGTAGACGCGTAGACGCGCAGCTCATCGGGTTTGTATTCCACCGCCACATCCATTCTCGGATCGTGATCGGCGACGGCCTGCAACGCCGCGATATTGTCGTCTCACATCGCGCCGTCGTTGCCTCGAAACTCCTAATCGAACTCGTCCTGCCCCATCCGGAGGGTCATCACCGTACCGCCCATGGCGCGACGAGCACCCATCCCGCGTCTGGGCAGTTCCACGGGAACCTGCCGCACCGCCGCATCGGGGTTAGTGAAGGCGCCGATCTTGATCCCCGGCTCGGTATTATAGCGCATCGCCAACCCGTTGAGCGCCAGTCCCGCACGGCCTAGATGGTCCGAGAGACCCTTGGGCATCTGCTCCTCGAGATAGTCGGTGTAGTTAAGGTCCGCGGCGTTCAGCCCGCCGACCTCCCCAGCCTCGGCGATCAACCCCGCGATCCCCCCGCCCCGCGGCTCGAAGGCGTTGATGCGGGCGGCGTAGCGCGAGCGGTTGCATGTGTTTACGGTGGCTCCTCGGGGTGAAGCAAGTCGGCCCGCTTGGCTTCCAGCGGGGCTAGAAAAGTCATGAGATGGCGCAGATGGGCGCGCAATGCATCCCGCGCGGCCGCGGCGTCCCGGGCCTCCAGCGTGGTGAAGATCGCCTCGTGCTTCTCCAGCGTCCGCGCCACCCGATCGCCCATCGGCGGTATCGGCCACCTGCGACAGCCGCCGTAAGCCGGTGAAATTGAGGAGCACCCCTTGCATCCGCGCATCCAGGCGTAGAATCTCTAGAAATCCTCCTCGTCGACCAGCACCGCGTGCAGCCGCAGGTTGCGAAGTTGATCCGCGGCGTCAGTTCTTCGACGGCGGCTAGTTCGATGGCCTCGCGTAGGAAAGCGCCCTCGCGGATTTCGCGCCGCGACAGGCGGCGACGAAACTCCGGGCCTGGAGCACTACGTCGATCAGCCATTCGGCGGTAAGCGCGACACGCCGAGCTGGCGGCAAATCTCCTCCTTCCGCAGCGCAGTGCCGGGAGCAATCCGCAGATCGACGATGGCCTTGCGCAAGCTCAGGTAGGTGCGCCGAGCCTGCGTCCCCTCGTGCCCAAGTCGCGCTTGCCGACAGGAGGATGCGGAAGCGGGGAAATGCTAGAATGTTAGGCCCCGACGCCCGGCGGGGCGATCGCGCTTTGTCAAGACCGCGTCACATCCGATTGCCAACTGGCAATTGCCGTTTAATCGTTTTATTTATAGAGGGTTACGCTCGGCAAAGGTGCGGAAGAATGCGAGATAGGCGCGGTCGGGATCGGCGATCTCTCCCTTGCCCTTCGCCCAGTCGCGCCAGACCCCCTCGATGTAATAGATGTCATAGCCGCGGTGCCGCATCCGCGCCGTCTCGTAG
>JBATXP010000110.1:0-2064 GCA_049673465.1 Litorimonas sp. | reverse complement strand
GTTGCGGATTGAGCCGGGTGATCGCCATGTCCTTCCAGACGCGGTGCAGGCCGACGCTCATCGCGTCGTTCATGCGGTCATAGTCGCGCGCGACCGAGTCGAAGACTTCGCGCACGCGCTCCTGCTTGTCGGCGCGGCGAACCTGTTCGAAGCCGAAATCGATCGTGTCGTCGGGAGGGGCGGTCATCGGACCGCGCTATAGGGCGGACGGAAGCAAGGTCCAAGCGCGGACTGAGCCCCGCTTCAGTTGATGAAGTCGCAGGCGCGGTCATACCGGTCGATATCGTTCACCGCTTCCATCAGGCTGTATTCCGATATGTGTTTCCGCTTCCCGTCATCATCCATGGCTTTGGCTCTCATGATCTCGCGCTGGCTCAGTCTGCGTTCGTTGATGTCGGCATATTCCGCCATGATGTTGACATTGCGCAGAAGGTCGGTTCGAGCGCCATCGAACAGCTGCGAGGTGACGGCGATCACCCCGCTGGCCGCGCGGGCCGTGACGGCATCGGATGCGGCCAGGCCGGTCGTGGAAGCAAGGGTCGTTAGGAAATTCTCCCCCGTATCCACCCCCGTCAGGACATTAGCGATATTCTCGGCGCGTTTGCGGCACCGCAGATTGGAGATGACCAGCTTCGCTTGGACAAAGCTGTCACGCAATTCCGGCGCTTTGTGGAGATGCTGAAAGCACAATGTTTTAACGGATAGGTTTTTCGACTCTTCATTCACGCAGATCGAGTCGTCAGGAAATTCGGTACGGTATACGAGGAGAACCGTGTCCAACCAGTCTTCCAGCGTCCCGGGATCCAAGGCTTCGTCCTGAGTTTCGTCAATGACCGACTTGTAGGCGATCTTTTTGTCCGCCTGACCGAGAGCCGCCCGAACGCCGTCGCCGGTCGTGTTGCATCCCGTCACAAGAACCGTGCCCGAAAACAGGATTCCGATGATGCGTACTTTACCCATAAGCGCATACCCCCGAATTGCACGCAACATCAGAGGGACGGATGAGTCAATAGAAAATTAACGGAAAGTAAAGTTACCTCACGAGCTACTCCGCCACGATCGACAGATGAGCGTGGGAGCGTTCGTCCCGCACCGAGGATGGCGGCGCCATGCCCGGCTTGCCGGGCGAGAAGACGCTTTCGCCGCCGCGCGTGAAAAAGGTGGCGTCCTGCCGGAACGCCTCGACCAGATAGTCGAACACGGCGCGGATGCGCGCCGAGCGCTTGAGGTCCTGGTGCGCCACGAGATAGAGCGCCTCGGTATGTTCGATGTCCGGCATGACGCGCACGAGGTGGCGCGTCCGGGAGTCGGCCGCGTTGAGCGGCAACATGCCGATGCCGTAGCCCTGTTCCAGACCCTCGTAGAAGGCCCAGATGGAATTGCTCTTGAAGGTCACGCGGCCCGGCGTGTGGATCATCTCCTGCGTGTCGTGGTCCATCAGCCAGAGCAGCTTGCCGTCCATGATGGTCGCCATGACCCCGTCATGACTGCCCAAATCGTCGAGGCTTTTCGGCACGCCCGCCCGGTCGAGATATTCCGGGCTGGCGAACAGGCCGAAGGACACGTCCGCCACCTTGCGCCCGATCAGGGAGTTCTGCTCCCCCGGCGAGTTCCAGCGCAGGGCGATGTCGGCTTCGCGCTGGGCGAGATTGAAGGACCGGAAGCTGATGCCGATATCGACCAGCACGTCGGGATGTTCGGCGCGGAAGCGCTGCATCACGCCGGGCAGCCAGGCCGTGCCGATGCCTTCGGACGCGGACAAACGCACCACGCCGGACAGCGAATCCTCCAGCGTGGCCGACGACCGGTCGATGGCGGCGGCCTCGTCCTGCATGCGGCGGATATGGTCGAGCATGCTCTGACCGAAAGTGGTGGGGGAGAGCTGGCCGTCCTTGCGGCGCAGCAGCGGCGTGCCGAAATGGTCCTCCAGCGCGCGGATGCGGCGGCCCACCGTGGGCTGGCTCATGCCCAGCTTCTTGCCTGCCGCCGTCAGCGATCCAGCTTCCGCCACGGCAAGGAATACGGGATAATCGGACCAGTTTGTGTTCATAGCCGAACTTATAA
>JBATXP010000109.1:0-1951 GCA_049673465.1 Litorimonas sp. | reverse complement strand
GATCCGGGGACAAACTCGCCAGAAACTACCTCGCAAGCGTCGCCCTCGTCTCAGCCAGACTCTGGTGCAGAGCTTTTGAGTCTAGAACCTAGGTCGTATACTCAAATCTGGGACGGATTTTGATCGCGATGCGCGTGTCTTGGGCTAGGAGCGGTGTCGATGACGTGTCTGGACACGTCGAGACGCCGCGACGACGTCCCAAGGCTCGCGCATCGCGACCCTGACGGGCGACCTTGGGGCGGTTCGTGGACGTCGTTGCGGTCTTCGCGAAGGCCCAAGCATTCCCTGCGAACCGCGCCCACTACTGACCAAGGGCACGAACCGCCCCAAGGCCGTCAAACCCGGCCCCAGATGTGAGTATACGACCTAGTCCTTCACGTATAACCACGCCGCCAGCCCACTGGCGAGGCTCACGCCGATCCGGCGATAATCCGCGCTTTCATAGGCATCCGCGCGAGCGAGCTGTTCCGGCGTGAGCGCGAAGACGTGACCTGGAACGCGGTCGGATGGATCAGCGCTCGGGACCGCGACCGGATGCACCGACGATCCGCTGAGCGCGACCACGGCTGGGTCGCTGATCGACATGTCCTCCAGACGATACCCGACCAGCGCGTCCGGTTCGCCCGCGACCTCGCAGCCGAACGTCTCGCGCTGCACGGCCGGGTCGCGCAATGTGCCGTAGGAAAAGAGGTATTCCATGGGCGTGCGCTACCCTAAGCAGGGCCCATGACCAAGCCGACCGTCCTGCGCGCAACCCTCTACCATTATCCGATCTCGCGCTCCGTGCGCGTGCGGATGCTGCTGGAGGAGTTGCGCCTGGAACACGAGGTGGTGCGCGTGGACGTTCTGCGCGGAGAAGCGATGCAGCCGGACTATCTCGCCAAGAACCCCAACCACGCCGTGCCCGTGCTCACTTTGACGTTCGCTGACGGGGCGGAGCAGACCCTGTTCGAGAGCGGAGCCATGATCGTCCATCTCGCGGACCTGTTTCCGGAGGCCGGGCTGGCCCCGCCCGTCACGGACCCGGTCGCGCGCGGCGACTATCTGCAGACGATCTTCTGGAACGCGGCCCATATCGACACGCTGTTGTGGAATACACGGCTGCACCGCGACCTGTTTCCGAAACCCCTGCGTAGCGCGGCCACGGTGGAGTTCAGCCTCGACAAGTTGCGAACCGAGATCGTGCCGCAGCTGGACGACCGCCTGTCCCGCCATGACTGGATCTGCGGCGACATGTTCACGGCCGCCGATTGCATCATGGCGCAGAATATTGGTTGGATGCGGGCTTACGGCGTTGCGCGCGAGGGTGCGGTGGCGGACTATGCCAAGCGCTTGCAGGCTCGACCGAGCTGGCGCGCCGCCTATGCCGACGCGCGCGAGTTCGAACGGTGAGCCGTCCAGATTTCGGGAAGATCGGCTATGGCTGCATGGGGTTGGTCGGGCATGGGCTGGACGAGGCGGACCGGCTGATCCGCACGGCGCTGGATGCCGGGATGGCGCTGATCGACACGGCGGACATTTACGGGTTCGGCACGGATCCCGGATTCGGGGCGGCGGAGGCGGCCCTCGGCGAGGTGCTTGCGGCCTCGCCGGAGCTGCGGGACCGAATGACTCTGGCGACCAAGGGCGGGATCATTCCGCCCCGTCCCTATGACAGCTCGCGCGACTATTTGATGGGCGCGCTCGACGCGTCGCTGGCGCGGCTGCGGGTGGACCGGGTCGATCTGTACCAGGTGCATCGGCCGGACCTGCTCGTGCCCATGGCGGACCTCGCCGCGACCCTCGACGCCATGGTGGAGAGCGGGAAGGTCGGCGCGGTCGGGGTGAGCAACTTCACCGCCGACCAGACCCGCGCCCTGGCCGCGCATCTGCGCGCGCCGCTGGTCAGCCTGCAACCCGAATTTTCCGTACTGGCGCAGGGCGCGCTGGACGATGGCGTGCTGGATTACGC
>JBATXP010000108.1:0-2451 GCA_049673465.1 Litorimonas sp. | reverse complement strand
GTGCCACCCATGTTCTGATCGACATGCCGGTCGGACCAACTGCCAAGGTGCGGTCTGCCGGAGCGGCGGAAGCTCTCGGCACCCGGCTGTCTTCGGTCGGCAAGGCGTTGGGTCTGAACCTGGCGCTGCACATCAGCGACGGCATGGCTCCTGTGGGACGCGGCATCGGCCCGGCATTGGAAGCCATGGACGTGCTGGCGGTTTTGCGGCGCGCGCCGGACGCGCCTGTCGATCTGCGCGCACGGGCGCTGGATCTGGCCGGGCATCTTCTGGACCTAGCGCCGGACGCCGTTGTGGGGCAGGGACGGGGCCGCGCGCAGGCGCTTCTCGACAGTGGCGCGGCGGAAGCGAAGTTCATAACAATCTGTGCGGCACAGGGCGGTTTCCGCGAACCCGGCACCGCCGCGCAACGCATCGAGATACTTGCCCCGCATGCGGGCGAATTGACGGCCGTGGACAACCGCCGGATTGCACGCATCGCCAAGCTGGCCGGTGCCCCGCGTCAGAAGAGCGCCGGCATTCGCCTGCTGGCGCGGATCGGTGATCGTATGGACAGGGGCCAGCCGCTTTATGAACTTCATGCCGAGACACCAGGCGAACTGGCCTATGCCTTGGCCTATGCGGAGTCCCAGACCGGGTTGCTGACGCTGTCCGGGGAGGCGTCATGATCCTTGTCGCGTTTCCCGAGATGATGCCGCTGGCCGAGCGCCTTGCACCGGCACTGGGCGCGGAACCGCGCGTGCTAGACTGGCACCACTTCCCCGATGGCGAAAGCCTGATCTCGCTGCCCGGCCATCTGGAGGGCGCAGACGTGGCGCTGCTGGCCACGTTGCGAGATCCCGACCGCCTTGCGCTACCATTGCGTTTTGCGGCGGCCACGGCCCGTGAGATGGGCGCGCGCCGCGTCGGATTGATCGCGCCCTATCTCGGCTACATGCGTCAGGACCGCCGGTTCGAAGCCAGGCAGGCGGTCAGCGCGCCGCTGTTCGCGCAGTTCCTGGGGGAGAGTTTCGATTGGCTGGTGACCGTCGATCCGCATCTGCACCGCATCGCGCGGCTGCAGGATGTCTTCCCGATGCCGGCGATGCGCGCCGTATCCGCCCCGCTGCTTGCGACCTGGATCAGCACGAACCTGCCAGACGCCGTTCTTCTAGGCCCTGACAGCGAAAGCCAGCAATGGGTCGCCGAGGTGGCCCGGCTGGCCGGACGGCCTTACGAAGTCTTGCGCAAGGTGAGATCCGGTGACCGCAGTGTCGATGTCAGTGTCCCCGAAAGCGCGGCGCTGCGCGAAGGCACGCCAGTGATCCTCGACGACATCGCATCTTCCGGCGTCACGATGGCACGCGCCGTCGAAAGGTTGCTTGCGGCTGGAACCGCCGCGCCTGTCTGCCTTGTCATCCACGCGGTCTTTGCCGATGGCGCGCAGGACACCATCATGTCGGCAGGTGCGGCAGGGATCATATCCACCGACACCATACCCCATTCAACGAACGTGATCGGAATTGTCGACATCCTGAGCGAAACGACCCTTTCGGCCTTGAAGGAACCTTGATCACGCAAGTTCGTACAAGACCGGATCGTAGGAAAGGATCTGTCGGCTTTCGTCCTGAGCGCAAACCGGAACGCTACCCCGGAAACTGGAGATTATGAGGATGACCCGCAAGGAAACGAAAATCCCCGTCCCGCCTAGTCCCGAGCGCCCCCAGATCGCGGATCGGGCCGCCCTCTACCGAGCGAATGAACCGGCTTTTGCCGATTGGGCAACTAGCTCGGACGTGCTTGCGCGTGACGAAAGGACACAGGTTCTCGTTCACGACATGGTCGATGTTTTGCATCGGCGCGGACAGATCAAGGACAAGATCGAAGCCTATCGCCTCCTTGGTGCAGCGGACCGGATCGCACAGGCCGCGATGTGGCTGGTCGTGCACATGACCTATGCGCGCACCGTGCGGATCAACGGCACGCCGCTTGAGGCTGGGGATTTCAAGACCAGCCCCGACGGCCATACCGGCGGATCGCTGAACATGGTTCCGGCCTATGTCGGCTATCTGCTGGCGAATGCACTTGGCGGCGTGACGCGCTCGTGGCTGATGGGGCAGGGGCATTGCGTCGCCGCTATCGATGCAGTCAACCTCATCGTCGACAACATGTCATCCGAGCAGACGGAACGATACAGCTTTTCCGATCCGGGGCTGACCCGTTTTGTCCGGGATTTCTATTCCTACGAAATAGCGGCCGACGGTCGGCCCGTTTCGCCGCTTGGTAGTCATGTGAACGCACATACCGCTGGCGGTATCATCGAGGGCGGCTATCTCGGCTTTGCCGGGTTGCTCTACGAACACATGCCGCGCCCTGGGGAACGACTGGTTGCATTTCTGAGTGACGGTGCTTTCGAGGAGCAGCGCGGAAGCGACTGGGCCCCTCGCTGGTGGCGCGCCGAAGACACTGGAC
>JBATXP010000107.1:0-2827 GCA_049673465.1 Litorimonas sp. | reverse complement strand
GGCCTCCAGCGCGTCCAGGGTCGCGGCTTCGGCGTCGGTCAGGTCGGCCGGTTCCGGGTAGGCCCGGCCGAGCCCGGCATAGGGGATGTCGGCCCGGCTGGCATAGGCCTCCACCCATTTCCAGCCGTCGGCGGACAGTTGCGCCACACGGTCCTGCAAAAGCGCGTCGCGCAGGGCGAAGACGATGTCCTCGTCGAGGAAGGTGACGTGCGTGTCGATGAGGTCCCGCTCCAGACGGCCTCCCGCCTGCTCATAAGCGTCCACATCGATCAGGCGGCCCAGCGTGTCGTCGCTCGAAATGCCGATCGAGCGCAGGGTGCGCCGGATCCAGCTTGGGTCCGCCCGGCCGAGCTCCTTGAACACGCGCTCCTGGCGCCGGAGGTCCGGACAGGAGGCGTAGGCGGTCGCGATGTCGAGGGAGATCTCGCCCTTGCGCAGGGCGACCCGGACGCAGGGCGCAGCCTGGCCGAGGGCGAGGCGGTCACGGACTTTCCGGACAGTCACGCCCTGCCTTGCTGCGATCGCATCCGGCTCCAGACCCTGTTTGGCGAGCTTGGCAAAGGCCTCGTATTCGTCGACCGGGTTCATGGCCTTGCGGCAGATGTTCTCTGCCAAGGCGCGCGCGGTCTGCTCGGACACGTCGGCGTCCACAACCATGCACAGCACGGGCGCGTCCGCCGCGATGTCCTTGGCCTTGGCGAGCGCCCGAAAGGCGCGGAGCCGACGGAAGCCATAGACGGCGACATAGGTGTCCGGCTTGCTCGCATGCGGAGTCACGCCGATATTCTGCAATTGCCCGTCGGCCAGAAGGCTCGCCATCAGCTCCGGATCGGGCTCCGTGTCGCCCTTGCGGATATTGTTCTGGGACATCTCGATCCGGTCGAGCGGGATCTGGGTCGTGAGATTCGGGGTGGCGGTCATAGTCGGGTCCTCGTGGAGTGGCTCGCAGGCACCGGCCTGCTCACCCTCTCCCAAGCCCCCTTCCCTCTTATCCGTACCCAGCCCGGGACGGCGCGCCGCAGGCTAGCGCGACGCCCCAACATCGTGACCCGCACGATCGTCCAGCTCCGCCTCGAGCGACGCCGGGCCGGCATGATCCGCCTCGCGGTCGTCCACCTCGCGCTGATGGACGCCGATATCGGTCTCGTCCCCAAATCCGAACCCGTCCCAGACATCCGGATCGAAGGCGTGCTGGGCTTCGATGAGGGCCTCCCGCGACTCGATTGGTTCGTTGTCCCACGAGAGGGGCTCAGGATCGTCACCGAACAGCGAGGCCACATCCCTTTCCCGATCTTCCGGCGACCCGTCGGCGGAGACAGACCGCGTCGCCCTCGCCTCGGCGAACGCCCGGCTCTGGTCGGCGAAGGACCCGGCCGTCAGCGGGTCGAGCCCGCCGAACCGGTCCGGATCCAGTTCGGTGACGGGCAGAGCGGCGTCATCGGTGCGCACGGCGTTGCGGTGGAGGGCACGGACGTCGTTGGTGTAGATCTGGAGATCCCGCTCCTCGCGCGTGATGGAGACGCCGACGGATTTGCGGTTCACCGCGTCCGACTGGGCGTGCATCGCGACGATCGCCTGGTCGCGCGACTGGCCCTGCACCGTGTAGGTCGTGAAGGCGTAGGCGTGCTGGAGCGACTGCACCTGGACGTGGTCGCGCGGCAAGGTCAGTTCGAGGACAGGGCCCGCCTTGCCGCCTTCGACGCGGATCCACCCGGCTTCCGAAAACGCGGCCGCAGTCTCCGCGTCCCGGTCCTCCGCCTTTTCCGGGCGGCTGAGCGTCACCGACCGGTCCGTAATTGCTGTGACGACGGCCTGCTGGCCGCGTCCGATCCGAAGCGCGGCGTCCCGCAATCCGAACGCGATCTCGTCCCCGACGGCCACGGACACGTCGCGGCCACTCAGATGGGTGAAGGGGAACCGCTCCATGGGTTGCAGCCGCCAGTGGCGCTTGGCGCGTTTCAGATCTGCCTCCGATGTGCCCTGGGGGACGAGGGTGAGGATGTTTCGCTCCGGATTGACCGTGATGACAGTCCAGAGGGAGTCTTTCTCATAGGTCCCGCGCGCGACCGACCGCCCGAAATGCAGCACGTCGCCCCGCCGGTAGGAACTCGCCGCACCCATGAAGGCGGGGCTGGTATAGAGGGGCTTGAGGGCGGTCAGGCTCGTGTCGGCCCCGAGGTCTCCGGCCTCGCGCCGGGCCGCGCGGAAGTTCTCGTTGAGGGCTTGGCGCAGCGAGTTGGTGGGCGCGTAGAGGATGTAGTCCCGGCCCGTCCGGTCGGACTCGAACGCGGCTTGGGCGGCGAGCGCAACATAGTCCAGCGGCTCAACGGGCATATCCCCGCCGGGTCCTGAAGTTGGCTCTATCGGTGTTCCATCCTTCGCGGAACCGCTAGGCTGTTTGGGCGCTTCGCGAATCCGGTCCGACAGGGCGTAGAGCGCGCCAAGCGTGTCGCCATTGGCGACCTTCTGGGCCGAGCGCAGCAATTCGGGGGACTCCGCTTCCACCCCCTTCTGGCGCACGACCTCGCGCAGCGTGTCGGTCGGAAGGCCCCGGTCCTGCAGGAGCTCGAACCAATTGCCGGCCGCCACGCTGTTGGTCTGGTCCCGGTCACCCATCAGGACGATCTTGCGGGGCCGGAGCGCGTCGAGCACGCGCATCAGCTCCTCCCCGTGGGCGTAGGAGACCTGCGAGGCCTCGTCGAGCACCACGACCCGGTCCGACCAGTCCGCCCGCTCCGCTTTGGATGCCTTTGCGCCGTCCGCCAGCAGGTGCCGGTGGTCCGCCACGAACTGCTGGGTCACGGATCCGGTCGCGCCAGTGGCCGTC
>JBATXP010000106.1:0-15804 GCA_049673465.1 Litorimonas sp. | reverse complement strand
GCCGTGTGCCCTCCGGCCAAGAGCGGATGGCGGACCAGGGCCGAAAGCCCTGAACCCGCTTCCCCGCTCCGGGCGTGCGCCTATTGCAGGCCGTCCGGACCGAAGCGCTCACGACCAGGTGCGCACGCCGAACGCGCGGGCTCTGTCCTTGCGTAAATGGTTTTGTTTCTCCCTTCCCCATCGCGGGGCAGGGCCCGCGCTTCGTGCCACTATCGGCACAAACGCAACGACTTGCCGGACGGTGCGGTCCGGTCGCACCTGAGGTCATGTCTGCATGAAAACATCTCCCTCTGATCCCGCTCAGGCCAACCCTCCGCTGCGATCCGCATCTCGGCTCGCGGACGCTGTGATGGCCTGTCCATCTTCCGCTCTTCTCGGCTGGCGAAGCGGGCAGTGGGAGCACGCATACAGCGCATCCATGCAGGAGCGGACCCTTGCCGTCGCACCTAATGGGAGATGGGCAGGCCGATCAAGTCGGCCTGAGCGGACGTGTTGTGTTGAGATTTTTGACCTGTCTCAACCCGACGCCATCTTCGCGGCGGAGACGTGCATAAGAGTTGAACGCAAGCGTATCGAACGCCCAGCCGGGCTTACATCTTTCCTTGAATCCACCCTTGTTCCGTCTATGGGCCGCGCCATGCCGAACCAGACAACAGACTCGATCCATCATCTGCGCAACGTCGCCATCGTCGCGCATGTCGACCATGGCAAGACGACGCTGGTGGACAAGCTGCTAAGGCAAAGCGGGACGCTGGACGAGCGCGGCGAGCAGGCCGAGCGGGTCATGGATAGTGGCGACATCGAGCGCGAGCGCGGCATCACGATCCTGGCCAAGAACACGGCGATCCGCTGGACGGCACCGGACGGCCAGGAATGGCGCATCAACATCGTGGACACGCCAGGACACGCCGACTTCGGCGGCGAAGTGGAGCGCGTGCTCAGCATGGTGGATTCGGTCGTGCTACTGGTCGACGCCGTGGAAGGGCCGATGCCGCAGACGACCTTCGTGACCCGCAAGGCGCTGGAGCGCGGCTTGAAGCCCATCGTCGTCGTCAACAAGGTCGACCGCCAGGGCGCGCGGCCGGACTGGGTCGTGGACCAGACCTTCGACCTGTTCGACCGGCTCGGCGCGACCGACGAGCAGATGGACTTTCCAACCGTCTTTGCCTCGGCCATCAATGGCTGGGCAGCCCACGAGGCCGGCGAGGACGGCACGGACATGACGCCGCTCTTCGAGACCATCGTGGCCCATGCTCCGGTTCCGGACGTCGACCCGGACGGTCCGCTGCAGCTGCAGGTCAGCGCGCTGGACTATGACAGTTACAAGGGCGTGATCGGGATCGGGCGCATCCAGCGCGGCAAGATAAACAAGGGTCAGCCGGTCATGGTGGCCGCGGCGGACGGGACGGAGCGCAAGGCCAAGGTCGGGCAGATCTTCGGCTTCATGGGGCTTGAGCGCGTCGAGACCGACTCCGCATCGGCGGGCGATATCGTGACGTTTACGGGCGTCGAGAAGCTGGGCATCAGCGACACGATCTGCGACCCGGAGTCCGTGGAACGGCTGCCGCAACTCTCCGTGGATGAGCCGACCCTGTCCATGACCTTCCAGGTCAATGACAGCCCGTTCGCGGGTCGCGAGGGCAAATATGTCACGTCGCGCAACATCAAGGACCGCCTCGACCGCGAGCTGATCCACAATGTCGCCTTGCGCGTCGAGCAACTGACCGAAGCCGACAAGTTCCGCGTGTCGGGTCGGGGCGAGCTGCACCTGTCCATCCTGATCGAGAACATGCGCCGAGAGGGCTATGAGGTCGCCATCTCCCGCCCGCAGGTCATCAACAAGGAGATCGACGGCGTGCTGTGCGAGCCGTGGGAGACGCTGACGGTCGACCTGGAAGAGGGCACGGAAGGAACGGTCATCCAGCGCCTCAACGAGCGCAAGGGGGACATGAAGAACATGCAGCCGGACGGGCAGGGCCGGGTCCGACTGGACTATGACATCCCGACGCGTGGGCTGATCGGCTTTCGCGGCGAGTTCATGACGCTGACTCGGGGGGAGGGCCTCATGTATCACAATTTCGACCGCTACGCGCCGCGCGCCGCCGCCGGCATCGGTCGCCGCCAGAAGGGCGCTCTGATCTCCAACTCGACCGGCAAGGCGCTCGCCTTCGCGCTGTGGAACCTGCAGGAGCGCGGCAAGCTGTTCATCGGCCACGCGACCGAAGTCTATGAAGGCATGGTGATCGGCGTGAATAGCCGGGACAACGACCTGACGGTCAACCCGCTCAAGGGCAAGAAGCTGACCAATGTGCGCGCGGCCGGGTCTGACGAAGCGGTCGTGCTGGTCACGCCCGTGGACGTGACGCTGGAATTCGCGCTGGAGTTCATCAATGACGACGAGCTGGTAGAGGTGACGCCTGAGAGCATTCGCGTCCGCAAGCGCTATCTGCTGGAACACGAACGCAAGAAGGACCAGCGCGCGCGCGAGGCGGCCGACGCTTAAGCGACGCGCTCCAACTCCGCCGATGTCGGCGGTCGCGCGTCCCAGGTCGCCAAGGCGACCTTGATCAGGGCGTTCTCGCTGGCGTGAAATTCATGGTCGGCCGTGCTGATCGTGAACATGGAGGAGAGGAGGCTGCGGCGCAGCTCGGGCTCGGTGATCCGGCTAAGATGAGCGATCTTGTACGTATCGCCCTCGCGGTCCAACGCATCGAGAATGGTCTGGCGAGACGTGCTGAACCAGGACAGCCACTCGCCGGGTGTCACGATCCGGGACGGGCGCATCCGGTGGTTGTGAACCGTGCAGGCGTGCACGAACTCCACCATCTCCGGTTCGCGCTCATGCTCATCCACGAGCACGGTGATCGCGAACAAGGTCGCGACCGTCTCGAACAGCGCATCGTCCTTTGTCACGTCCGGCGGACCTTGAGCGGCGGCAGAGGATAGCCGTAGATCGAAGCCGCGGACTTCACGAGGCGCGATTCCTCCGTGACATATTCGTCGTCGGCCACGCTAATGGATATAAGCGCATCATAGATGGCTTCGCAATGGGCTTCGTCGGTAAATCGGGTGAGCGCGCGAAGCACCATCGTATTGCCGCCCTTGTCCCAGAGCTGGTCCTCCAGCTCGGGACGGCGGGCTTCGAACCAGCCTAGAATGTCGGACCGCGGCATGACGGGATGGCCGAACAGTTCCAGCAACCCGTTGGCGAGGTTGGCGAAGGCGGTCTGTTCCACATCGCGAATCTTGTGATCGATGATCACGGCGATGGCGAGCGGCATGAGGATGTCGTCCACGCTATGCGTGGCGGGTGTCGGGTGGGCGGTCATGTCAAGCGATCCGGATCCGGATGGGTGCGAGGCTTTCGATCCCGCCTTCGAGTTCATCGCCGGCGATTGCGGGGCCGACGCCGTCCGGCGTTCCGGTGAAGACGAGGTCGCCGGCCTGCAGGTCCATGTCGCGTCCGATCTGAGACATGATCTCCTCGACCGACCAGATCATGTCGGACAGACGCCCGGATTGAACGATGTCGCCGTTCTTGCGCAACACGATCCGCGCGCCGTCCAGCTTGCAGCGCGCGACCGGCGTGATGGCGGAGCAGGGTGCAGCGCCGGCGAAGTCCTTGGCGCGACTCCAGGGCCCGCCCTTTTTCTTGGCCGCGCTTTGAAGGTCGCGCCGGGTCAGGTCGATGCCGACAGCGTATCCATAGATGCCGTCGGGACCGACTGCCGCTACGAGTTCGACCTCGTAATGCATGTCGGAGGTGTTGGGTGGATAATCGACGCGCTGGCCGCTTTCGACCAGCACTTCCGGAGATTTGGTGAAGATGATCGGCTCGGACGATTTCGGATCGCCGCCCATCTCGCGGACATGATCGGCGTAATTCCGGCCGACGCAATAGATGCGTCGTACCGGAAATCGTGCCGTTTCCCCGACGACCGGAAGAGTAACGGGATCGGATGGGGGAAAAACAAACTCGTTCATTGTGACCTCTCGCGTCCACCAGTAACCTAGCAAGACGAATAGGAGCGGTCATGGAAATTCTGAGAACCCCGGACGAACGGTTTGCCGACCTGCCGGATTATAGTTTCGCGCCGAACTATGCGGAGATCGGTGACGGTCTCCGCTTGCACTATGTCGACGAAGGTCCACGCGACGGACGACCCGTGCTGATGATGCATGGCGAACCGTCTTGGTCCTTTCTCTACCGCCACATGATCCCGCCCATCGCGAAGGCCGGCCACCGCGTGATCGCTCCGGACCTGGTCGGGTTCGGCAAGTCCGACAAGCCGAGCGAGACGTCCGACTACACATACAGTGCGCATGTCGACTGGATGCTGGAATGGTTCGATGGAATGGAGCTGACCGGGGTCGTTCTGTTTTGTCAGGATTGGGGCGGTCTGATCGGATTGCGGCTGGTCGCGGCGCGGCCGGACCGTTTCGCGGCCGTGGTCGCGGGGAACACCATGTTGCCGACGGGCGAAGGCACTCCGCCGGATGCCTTTCTGGCGTGGCAGGAGTTCTCGCAAACCGTGCCGAAGTTTCCGACTGGGAAGATCCTGCAAGGCGCAACGGTAAGGGAGCTGAGCGATGCCGAAGTCGCGGCTTACGATGCGCCCTACCCGGACGAACGATACAAGGCGGGCGCGCGCATCTTTCCTTCGCTCGTCCCGACCTCGCCCGATCAGGATGGGGCTGCCGACAATCGCGAGGCATGGGACGTTCTATCGGCTTGGGACAAGCCGTTCGTGACCTGCTTTTCCGACCAGGACCCCGTCACGAAAGGTGGGGATCAGGTATTTCAGAAGAAGGTGCCCGGAACGAAAGGTCGGCCGCACCGCATCATCGAAGCAGGCGGGCACTTCCTGCAGGAGGACAAGCCCGGCGAACTCGCCGAGCTCGTCATCGAGGTCGCTAGCGCGCTTTAGTCGGCGATAGCGTAGATCATCGTAACGGTCGCGCTGATCTCACGCTCGCCCGGAGCCAGTGGCGGACCCCCATCCATCGCCTCGGCGCGCGCCATCATCGGGGCGACCGGATAGGGTTGGAAAGCGGGCGGCGACGCACCTTCGGACAGCGACAAGAGGCGGCCGAGCTGAACGTTGGCGGCGCGCGCCATGGAGGTCGCCTTGGCTTGGGCCTTGCCGATCGCTTCCGTTCGCGCGGCATCTTGCGCCGCGTCGGCGTCCGTCACGGAGAAGGAGACATTGTTGACGTTGTTCACGCCGGCACCGATCAGCGCGTCGATCAGCGGACCGACACTGTCGAGATCCTTGGAGCGGACCGTCACCTGGTTCGAAGCCTGGTACCCAACCAGCCGCGGCTGACCGTCGGTTCGAACCTCATAGTCGTAGCGCGGACTGAGATTGAGCGACGAGGTCGAGATATCCCGGTCCACCACGCCTCGCGCCGTCAGGGCCGCAAAGACGTTGCGCATCTGTTCCGAATTGCGGGCCATGGCGTCCTGCGCCGTGGGGGCGCTGGACTGAACGCCTGCCATGACGGTGGCAAGGTCCGGTGCGACGTCGGCAGTCGCACTGGCAGTGACCTGAATTACGCCTGGCTGCTTGTCCGCGGAATGAGCGAGGGACGGTGCGGCAAGGAGGCTGCCAGCCATCACGAGGGGGATGAGTTTACGCATGTGGATCACCTTTCGGTCTGTTCGTCGTGACACAGCCCTGCCCGACCCCGTATGAAGCGGGCGTGAACTACCGTGGCAAGACAGTTTTCATCACCGGATCGGCGCGTGGCATCGGGCAGGGATTGGCTACGGCCTTTGCCCAGGCCGACTGCACGGTCATCGGATGCGACCTTCGCAAGGATACACAGACCGCAACGCGCGAACGCGTGGAAGCCGCCGGGCAAGCCTATCACGTGCTGGAAGCCGACCTGTCGCGTTTCGAGGAAGCCGTCGCGGCGACCGAAGAAGCGATCGAGATCGGGTTCGACATTCTGATCAACAATGCCGGGATCGCGACGTCTGGCGAGTATGACGCCGTTCCATTCGATCGCTGGCGCAAGACGATCGATTTGAACCTGATCGGACTCATGGCCGTGACCCACACGGCTCTACCGCATTTGCGGACGCGGGAGAGCGCGCACATCGTCAATATGAGTTCGGTGGCGGGCGTCGTCGGTTCGCCCGGAATGGCGGCCTACACGGCATCGAAGTTCGGGGTGAACGGCTTTACGCGCTGCTTGGAGTACGACCTCGACGGAACGACCATCGGCGTATCGAGTATCCACCCGACCATGGTGGCCACTCGCATGACGGAAGGGGTGGCGCGCGCCAAGTCGACGCCAGAGGTGGGCGTAGACGACGTGGTGGATGCCGTGCTGGACGCAATCCGTACCGACACCGCCCAGCGTTTCGTGCCGAAGTCGCTGCGTTGGACTTACGATATCGGGACGCGGCTCTTTCCCGGTTTGACTCGCAAGCAGATGCGTTCCGAGGATCTTCAGGGTTGGAAGCTGGCGGATAAGGGCGTGCCCGATGCCTGATGCGCCCGGCTGGCAGCCGGAACTCGACCAGAAAGCGATCCGTGAAGCCCAGGCGGAGGAGATGGGCGGAGCCGACAAGGTCGCGCGCCAGAAGGCGCGAGGCAAATTGACGGCGCGGGAGCGGATCGAGGGTTTGCTCGACTCGGATAGCTTTCGCGAGATCGGTAAGCTGGCTGGAAGCGGTGAGTACGATGCCGACGGCAAATTCATCCGCTCCAGCGCGTCGAACTTCATCTACGGTCAAGGCGAGATAGACGGACGGCCGGTCGTGGCGTCGGCCGACGACTTCACCGTGCGCGGCGGAGCGTCGGAAGCCGCCATCTACCGCAAATTCGTTCATGCCGAGCAGATGGCGTCGGAGTTCGGCTTGCCGCTGATCCGGATGATCGATGGGACGGGCGGGGGCGGATCGGTCAAATCGTTGGAAGCGATGGGCTATACCTACGTCCCTGCCGTTCCGGGCTTCGAGGTCATCAACGCGAATTTGAAACGCGTACCCGTCGTCTCGCTGGCCCTTGGGCCATGCGCCGGACTGGGCGCGGCCCGTGTCGTGGCAAGCCATTATTCGGTCATGGTGAAGGGCCTGTCGCAAATCTTCACGGCCGGCCCGGCCATCGTCGCGCCCCTGGGAGAAACGCTCGACAAGGAAGGGCTGGGCGGATCCTCCATCCATGCTCGCAACGGCGTGGTGGATGACGAGGTGGAAAGCGAAGCGAAAGCTTTGGAACGGGCGAGGGCGTTCCTGTCCTTTCTGCCGAGTGCCGTAGGCGAACCGCTTCGGCAAATTGAAACGACCGACGCCCCGAAGCGCACGGAAGATTCCTTGCTCTCCATCGTACCGAGAGACCGGTCTCGCGCCTATTCCATGCGGACCATCCTGCGGTCGGTCATGGACCATGACAGCCTGTTCGAGATCGGCCGCAAATGGGGCCGCGCCGCGATCACGGGACTTGCGAGGCTGGACGGCTGGCCCGTCGCGGTCATCGCGTCCGATCCAAGCTATCTGGGCGGGTCGTGGACGGCGGATACGGCGGAAAAGGTCAAGCGGCATGTTCGGTTAGCCGAGCTGTTTCGCCTGCCGGTCATCCATCTGGTCGACAATCCGGGCTTCATGATCGGGCTGGAGGCCGAACGCGCAGCCACGATCCGGCGCGGGGTGGAGACGATGGGCGCGATCTACGACGCGACCGTGCCGTGGGCGAGCGTGATCGTCCGCAAGGCCTACGGCGTGGCAGGCGCTGCGATGAGCGACCACACGCGCTTTCAATACCGCGCGGCTTGGCCGAGTGGGGATTGGGGCAGCCTGCCGATCGAGGGCGGGGTCGAGGTCGCCTACCAGTCCGAACTGGCCGCCAGCGCAGACGCCGAAGTCGAACTCGCCGCGATCAAGGCGAGGCTGGGCGAGGTCACGTCTCCGTTCCGTACGGCCGAGCGATACGGTATCGAGGACATCATCGACCCGCGCGAGACGCGGCCTTTTCTGACGAATTTCGTCAGCTTGGCCATGAGGGCTCAGTAAAGCTTGACGAGCGACTCCTTGGTGAAATCCTGAAGTTCCTCCTCGCGGCCTTCGCGAATTTTCACGACCCATTCCGGGTCCTGCAACAGCGCACGGCCCACGGCGACAAGATCGAAGTCCCCTCGATCCAGCATCTCCGTCAGCCGGTCGAGCGAAGCGGGCTTGGAACTCTCGCCCGCGAAGGCGGCGACGAACTCGCCCGACAAACCCACACTGCCAACCGTGATGGTCGGCAGACCCGTCAGCTTCTTGGTCCAGCCTGCGAAGTTGAGGTCCGACCCGCCATCATGTTCGGGAAATTCCGGCTCCCAGAAGCGCCGCTGGGAACAGTGAAAGCAGTCCACGCCAGCATCGACCATAACTTGAAGAAAGGCTTCCAGTTCGCCGGGCGTTTCCGCCAGTCGTTGCGTGAAATCCTGTTGCTTCCACTGGGAGATGCGGATGATAAGCGGCATGTCCGCCCCCATCGCCTTGCGGCACTCGCGGATGATCTCCGCAGCAAAAGTCGCACGTTCGGCCAGGCCGCCGCCATACCGGTCCTCGCGCTGGTTCATCACGCCCCAGAAGAATTGGTCGATCAGGTAGCCATGCGCGCCGTGGATTTCGACCGCGTCAAAACCCAGATCGCGCGCATAGCCTGCGGACCGCGCAAAGCTTTCGACCATTTCGGTAACTTCGGCTTCCGTCGGCGCCTCCGCCACCTTCGAACCGGTATGGGTTACGCCCGATGGACTCTCGGACGGCGCGTCGGGGTAATGACCGGAACCAGGTTTACGCATATAGCCCGTGTGCCAGAGCTGCGGCGCGATCTTGCCACCTTCTTCTTTCACGCGGGCTACGACCCGTTTCCACCCGTCCAACGCTTCGCCGTAGAAAAAGGGCGTATTGGGATCGTTTCCGGCTGCCTTGCGGTCCGGATGCGTCCCCTCCGTCAGGATCAGACCGACGTCGTTGGCAGCGCGCCGGGCGTAATATTCCGCGACGTCGTCGCCCGGTATCCCACTTTTGGAAAAGCTGCGCGTCATGGGTGCCATGACGATGCGGTTGGGCAGCTCCAGCGATTTGAGTTTGAACGGGGAAAAGAGTGCTTTCGACATGGGAGCGTCCTGCCAAGTCGATGACGGCACGTAAAGAACGGACCGCCCCACATTCGTGATGAGGCGGTCCTTCGCGATCGGTCTAGGAAAGCAGGGCTTTCATCGCGTCAAGATAGGCGATCCAGGCGCTGCGGCCATCGTCCGTCAGGTGGACGAGGGTCTGCGGGCGCTTGCCCTTGTAACCCTTCTCGACGCGTACATAGCTTGCCTTCTCCAACTTGGTCAGATGCGTCGAGAGATTTCCATTGGTCGCCCCGAGCGTGTCTGCGAGCTCCGGAAAGCTGGCGGGGCTCACCGCCGAGAGGTAGGCCATCACGCCCAATCTCAAGCGACCGTGAATGACATCGTCGATGCCGCCAATATCGATTTCTGGTGAGGTTTCCTCCGGCATCATTCGGCCTCGCGGCGAAGCTCGATGATGGAAGGAATGACGCCGGACAAGAACAACAGGAGTCCGGCGACGAAATACATGGACGGCTCCCTAACGAGGAAGAGGGTCACAGCCGTCGACAAGCCTGACGCGATTGCGGCATATTTCAGATATCCATAACCCGTCAGTCTCGCCAGGACACCATAGGCCGCCGCCGACAGGGCGAACGCGAACGGCACGATGAAGTTGAAGGCAAGCATGTCGACACGACGCAGCATGAAGGCGACGACTGTCGTCACGGCGATGAGAGCGGTCATGACCCCCATGGACACCCAGCAGGCCTCCGCGACTCGGTTCGCCAGACTGCGAGTGCCGTAGACCGCCGTGAACCGGCGGCTCAACATCACGCTCAATCCGGTCCCGACGACTCCGTAGACCAGCCAGACAAGTCCGGTCAGGCTCGCATCCACCGAGATCCACTGCGCGAGTATCGCGCCGTGAATCAGAAGGGCGAGTGTCGCCAAACTCGTCCACATCAGCCCGATCGGCCCACCGATGAGGGGGCTATTCTCCGCTTTGCGTGCAATCTGGGTTGCATATTCAAGGTCCCGCATAAGGGCTTCGTTCGTCATTCTCATCTCCAGCATGGTTTGATTTGCAAACTAGTCTTGACACATGTCTTTCACTCAGTCAAGTTTGAAACGCAAACAACGAAAAGGAGACGATTATGTTTGTTAAAACCACCAAGACCCTTGCTGTGGCCTTCATGCTAATGGGTATCGCAACCTTCGCCCACGGAACCGAAGGTGTCCCGTTGACGGTGACGCTCACTGACGTTCAAGCTACGGACGTACCGCTCTATATCTCGGTACAGACCAAAGCCGACTATCGATCGATGAAGGGTAGTGGCGCTATTCTTGAAACGACGGAAAGCGGCACCCTCGTCAGGACCGTGACCGTCCCGCAACCGGGCGCGTACGCCATTTCGATCTGGCATGACCTCGACAATGACGGACGCTTCTCGATGAACGAGCGGTACGAGATCCAGGACGGTTGGGCTACGTCAGGCGATGTTCCGCCCGGGGTTGCCCCGACATTCGAGCAAGCCAAGGTCGAGGTTCCCGCCATGGGCGCGACTGCCACTGTGGCGATGATCCATCCGGAAAACTAGAAGCCCAAAACGCTGGTAGCGGCCAGCCTATAGGACTAGCCGCTACCTTTTGCTCCGAGTGGGTTTCCCCCTCGGAGAACTCGCGTCATCCGAATTACGCGGAATCTCGAAAGCGGTTCCGCCTATCTATCACTGCCCGTGGATCGCGCGGGCGAGACTTCGCATCAACTTCAGGGCAGCGTCATGACCGTGGCGATGAAACGTGTTCACGATCGCCGACCCGACGACAACACCATCCGCGTCCGCCGCGATCTCGGCAGCCCGCTTAGGCGTCTTGACTCCGAAGCCGACGACGACGGGCAGACCGGCTGCGTCACGGACCCGCTTCACCTGTTCCGTCACCGATCCGCCTTCGGACAAGGCGGCGCCGGTGACGCCCGTCATGCTGACATAGTAGACGAAGCCCGAGCTACCCGAAACGACCTTGGGGAGCCTGGCGGCATCGGTCGTCGGGGTGGCGAGGCGGATCAGGGACAAGCCGCGGCCATCCATCTCCGACCGAAGCTCCGCATCCTCTTCGGGGGGAAGGTCGACGATGATCGCCCCGTCCACGCCCGCTTTGGCCGCCGCGTTCGCAAATGCGGCGTAGCCCATCTGGTAGACGGGGTTGGCATAGCCCATCACGATGATCGGAGTGGCGTCGTTCTGCTTTCGGAACTCGGTCGTCATGTCCAGAACGGAGCGGAGCGAAGTCCCGGCCTTTCTAGCGCGAATTCCGGCCTCTTCGATCACCGGCCCGTCCGCCATTGGGTCCGTGAACGGGAAGCCGAGTTCGATGATGTCCACGCCCGCTTCCGGCATGGCGGTCATCAAGGCTTGTGACTTCTCGCGATCCGGATCGCCGCCCATGATGTAGGCGACGAAGGCAGGCCGGCCCGTGGCGAACACTTTGGCGAGACGGCTCACGCTTCAGTACCCGCAGCGATATCCTCGCCCAGTGCGTCGGCGATTGTGAAGACGTCCTTGTCGCCCCTACCGCACATGTTCATCACGATCAGGCCGTCCGGACCGAGGGTCTTGGCGAGCTCGACCGTTCGGGGCAGGGCATGGCTGGGCTCCAACGCTGGCAGGATACCCTCGAGCCGAGCGCATTTCTGAAACCATTCCAGCGCCTCGTCATCCGTTGCGCTGACATATTCGGCGCGGCCGATATCGTGCAGATAGGCATGTTCCGGGCCTATGCCCGGATAGTCCAGCCCGGCGGAAATACTGTGCGCGTCGGCGATCTGGCCTTCATCGTCCTGCAACAAATAGGTTCGGTTGCCGTGCAGAATGCCCGGCTTACCGCCCGTCAAGGACGCTGCGTGCAGACCGCTTTTCACGCCGCGTCCAGCGGCTTCCACCCCGATCAATTGAACGCTCTCATCCGGCACGAAGGCGTGGAACAGACCCATCGCGTTGGACCCACCTCCGATGCAGGCCACGGCGGCATCGGGGAGGCGGCCTTCGCGTTGCAGCATCTGCGCGCGAGCCTCGTGTCCGATCACGGCTTGGAAGTCCCGCACCATGGCCGGGTAGGGGTGCGGTCCAGCCACCGTGCCGATGCAGTAGAACGTGTCCGCGACGTTGGTCACCCAATCGCGCAGGGCTTCGTTCATTGCGTCCTTCAACGTCGCCGTCCCGCTGTGGACCGCACGCACTTCTGCGCCGAGCAGCCGCATTCGGAACACGTTGGGCTTCTGCCTGACGATGTCCACCGCTCCCATATAGACGATGCAGTCCATGCCGAGCCTAGCGGCTACGGTGGCCGTTGCCACGCCGTGCTGGCCCGCGCCGGTTTCCGCGATGATGCGGGTCTTGCCCATCCGCTTCGCAAGCAGAAGCTGGCCGACGCAGTTGTTGATCTTGTGCGCGCCCGTATGGTTCAGCTCGTCCCGCTTGAAGTAAATCTTCGCGCCGCCCGCATGGTTCGTTAGCCGCTCCGCGAAATAGAGCGGAGACGGACGTCCGACATAGTGGGTCAGGAAGTCGTCCAGCTCCGCCTGGAAGGCTGGGTCGGCCTTCGCGTCTTCATAGGCGGCTTCCAGCGACAGGATCGGCGGCATCAGCGTCTCGGCGACGAAGCGTCCGCCATAGTCGCCGAAGCGCCCGCGTTCGTCGGGCCATTGCGTGTTGGTTGCCGGACTAGGCACGGGCGCGCTCCATGAATTGGTCTATGAGGATCGGGTCCTTTATGCCCGGCGCGCGCTCCACGCCAGACGAGACATCCAGAATCGCGGCGCGCGAAATCGACACGGCCTGCGCGACGGTATCGGGTGTCAGGCCGCCGGCCAGAGCGAAACGCTTCGGGGTCGGCGCGGCCCTCAGGATCGACCAATCAAAGGACGCGCCGTGCCCGCCGCGTTGAGCGCTATGTTTTGGCGGTTTCGCATCGAACAGAAGCAGGTCCGCCGCGCCGCTATATTCGGTCGCGAGTTTCACGTCGTCGGCGGTCGAGACCGGGACGGCCTTGATGACAGACAGGCCGGAGCGACCGATTTGCGCCGTCCGTGCCAACGTCTCGTTTCCGTGCAGCTGAATGTGCGAGAAGCCCGCATCGCGGATCGCGGCGACGAGCCCGTCATCCGGGTCGACGGTCACGGCGACCGTGTGAGCAGACACACCGCGGATCAGGTGCGACGCGTCCTCGACCGAGAGCCGACGGGGGCTTTGCGCCTCGACTATGAAGCCGAGATAGGCTGCGTCGCCCGCTTCTGCGAACCTTACATCTTCCGGGCGGGTCAGCCCGCAAATCTTGACCTCGGCCTTCATCACGCGCGCCCTTAAGGCCGCGCGCGGAGCTTGTCACCCGACCACGTCGAAGCCGTGCAGTTCGACGTGTGGCGACAGGTAGCCCTCCCGGACTGGTTCGATCTTTGTCAGGTCGGTGGAGAGGTATTTCTTGGAGTCGTCGCAGAAGATGGTCACGACATTGTCGCCCGAATACCCAGCCTTGAGCGCCCCGATCAGGTTCGCTCCGGAACTGATGCCGACGCCTAGACCCAGCTCCGACGACAGTCGCTGCGCCATCAGGATGCCGTCGCCGTCATGCACCGAGACGATCTCGTCCAGGCTCTGCAGGCAGAGAATGTCGGGAATGAAGTCGTCCGAAATGCCCTGAATGCGGTGCTTGCCGACTTTGTAGCCCGTGGAGAGGGTCGGGCTCTCGGCGGGTTCCAGGGGATGGATGCGCGTCGCCAGTCCCGTGTCCCGCAAGGCCCGGCCCACGCCCATCACCGTGCCGCCCGTGCCGACCCCTGCCACGAAGGCGTCGATGGGACGGTCGCCCATCTGCGCGACGATCTCCGGCCCGGTGGTGCGGCAGTGAGCGTTGCAATTGTCGGTGTTCTCGAACTGGCGCGGCAGGAAGACGTCGTTGCGCGAGCGGGCCAGCTCTCGCGTCATCTCGATGCTCCCGAGAAAGCCACCCTCCGCATGGCTGACCAGCCGAACCTCCGCCCCGTAGCTCTGCATCAGCTCCACCCGCTCCCGGCTCATCCAGTCCGGCATGTAGATCACGACCGGGTGGCCGAGTGCACGACCCAGGGCCGACAGGGCGATGCCCGCATTGCCACTGGTCGCTTCCGCGATCGTGTCGCCCGGTCGCAACGCTCCGCTGCGATAGGCGCAACGTAGCACCTCCAGCGCCATGCGGTCCTTGATGGAGCCGGACAGGTTGAAAAATTCCAGCTTGGCGAACACGCTGCGCCGTTCGCCCCGATAGCTTAGATCGATCTCGATCAGTGGCGTGTTGCCGATCAGCTGTTCGAGACAGCGGAAGGGCTTGGGTTCCACATAGGGCTTGGCGTCGGAAAGCATCACGGTCAGGTCGTTCATGACGCCTGTCTAGCGCGCCGCCTGTGTGGAAATCATCGCAGCCGTTCCGCTCCTTTCTTTCGCATTGTCGAAAAATCTCCTACGCCTGCGGCATGACCGCAAAACTGGACGCCACCGACCGCTCCATCCTTTCCGTGCTCCAGACAGACGCGTCGCGGTCGCTCGACTCGATCGCGGAGGGGCTGAACGTGTCGCTCAACACGGTGTGGCGGCGCGTCAAGCGCATGGAGGATGACGGGGTGATCGAGCGGCGCGTAGCGCTGATCGACAACGAAAAGATCGGCCTGCCGCTGACGGCCTTCGTGCAGATTCGCACCGACAATCATTCCGCGGAGTGGGCGTCGGAGCTGGCCGTCGCCGTGAACGGCATTCCGGAGATCGTGGAGTTCTACCGCCTGGCGGGCGACGTGGACTACATCCTGAAAATGATGATCGCCTCCGTGGCCGACTATGACCGCGTCTACCAGCAACTGATCGCCAAGGTTCGCATCAGCGAAGTGTCCGCCAGTTTCGCCATGGAGAAGCTTAAATTCACGACAGAGCTTCCTTTATGACCCCCGCCGCTCGCTCCGTATCCGCATCCATGAAGCCGAAACCCCATTCCGGATGGTCCTCCACCCGGCCGCTCTTCAGCAGCGGCGCGACGCGCGGGGTCAGGTCGTAGAGCATGTCCGCCGGGTTCAGCACGACGATTCGGTGATCCAGCGCCGACACGCGGTCCGGGAAATGGACGTTGTAGCCGAAGGCCGCCTTGTGCCCCCATTCATAGGCCTCGCCCGCGCGCAGGTTCTCCGCGAAGCTTGCCGCTAGGTCCTCCAGCGACACGCCCGGCCCGCGATGCTGGACCGATTTCTCCCACATTGTGGTGAAGCGCGTTCCCGCCTCGTCCAGCGGCACCTCCTGGAACTGGTCGCGGAAGGCTTGGGTCTCCTCCGGCGTCAGGACGAGAGCCGAGATCATGACGATCGCGCCGACATCGTCCGGCCGCTGGAACGCCATCTCGGTCGCGACCTTGGCTCCCGTATGGTGGCCGAGCAGGTCGACCGGTCCCAGCCCGAGCGCGTCCACCGCCGCCCAGGCCGAGCGTGCATAGGCCTCGATCGTCGCTTCCGCCTCGCGCCCCGGCAGGTCGCTCTCCCCGTGACCGGGATTGTCCACGGCGACCACGTGCCGGTCCGTGGCGAGGTGCGGCAGAATCTTCGCGAACTCTCGCGAACTCTTGGGAGATTGGTGCAGGCAGAGCAGGGGGCGGCGGCTCGACCCCTCGCCGCCCCGGCGCAAGTGAACCTGCCCGAACGGGCCGTCCACGAAGGCGCGGCGGATGCGGGGC
>JBATXP010000105.1:0-3694 GCA_049673465.1 Litorimonas sp. | reverse complement strand
TCAGTTCCGAGCAAGGTGTCGCTATGGTCGGGGACGGGGTGAACGATGCCCCCGCCATGGCCAATGCGACAGTCGGCATTGCCATGGGCGCGGCAGGCTCGGACGTGGCTCTGGAGACCGCCGACATTGCGCTGATGGCCGACGACCTCGAAACACTGCCTTTTGCCGTCGGGCTTAGCCGTGCGACAAGCCGCATCATCCGTCAAAATTTGTGGGCAAGTCTAGGGATCGTTGCATTTCTGATTCCGGCGACATTGCTCGGCCTGCGTATTGGTCCAGCCGTGCTAATTCACGAAGGATCAACGTTGATCGTGGTGTTCAATGCCCTTCGCTTGCTGGCTTATCGAGATCCAAGTTAGGCACGCAAAACTATAAGGTCTTAGAACGACTATTTTTGCGTCTTTAAAAGCGCCGTTTAGTTCGGTTTCATGCAACGTAATGCAGGTTATGTTGTGTGAAGGTTTCAACATTTTATTAAAGTTACGTGCCATCATCTAAAATCCCGGCTCGGAAATAGTTTCGCTGCTTGGCTGCGCGGATGACGACTGGCCCCATGCGCATAGTAGGCCGTCACGTCCTTCCGGTCCTTTGACCGGTCCGTCCTCGGGTCCGCACCGAGGGGATCAGCCTTGACGGGCTTAGGCACATGCGAGGCGGCCTTGTCGCGCGCGATCGAGGTCGATGTCTGGACCGGTGACCGGACGTGGTCTGCATTATCATGCGCTGGGTAGATGGGTTCGGCTTCAGCGCCGCCCGCCATGCCATCCAGCAGGAATGACAGGTCCTCAATGTGATCCGCGATGACGTTGGTGACGATGCCCTCACGCTGGAACGTGCCGGACACGCGCAGCAGCCGCCCCGCCATGACTTCGGCCCGGAACTTCGGGAAAACGCCATTGCCCCAGACGATGATGTTTGACGTGCCCGCCTCGTCCTCCAGCGTTAGGAAGACGACGCCGGACGCCGTGCCTGGACGCTGGCGGCAGACGACGAGACCGCAGACTGTGATGGGACGCCCGTCCGGGTAGTCGCGGAGATGTTGGGTTTGAATGCGGTTGCCGAGCTGCTTGCCGAGCAGTTCGACTGGATGGGTGCGCAGCGTCAGACGCTTGGAAACATAGTCGGCATAGACCTGCTGCGCTTCGGTCAGGATCGCAAACGCGACCTCGCCGGTCGGTAGACCTTCCCCAACGTCCGAAAAGAGCGGCAGCGGGCCGCCGCGCGGCAGCGCCTTGACCTGCCAGAGCGCCTCGCGGCGGTTGAGGCCGTAGCCCGCAAACGCATCGGCCTGCGCCAGCTTGTTGAGGGCGCGGTAGGACAGGCCCGCACGACGCCAGACGGCATCGACTGAGCGGTAGCCATTCCCCCGGCAGGCCGTCAGCCATTTGGCTTCCTCCTCGGGCAGACCCTTGATCTGGCGGAGACCGAGCCGGACGGCGAGCTTGCCGTTGCCGTCCGGCTCCAGCGTGCAGTCCCAGAAGCTGGCTTCCACGCAGGGAGGGCGGACTTCCACACCGTGGCGCTGCATGTCCTGCACGATCTGGGCGGGCGCGTAGAACCCCATCGGCTGACTGTTCAGCAAGGCGCAGCCAAACACTTCCGGATGGTGACACTTCAGATAGCAGGACACATAGACGATTAGCGCGAAGCTGGCGGCATGAGACTGCGGGAACCCATAGCCGGAAAAGCCTTCCAGCTGTCGGAAGACACGTTCTGCGAAGTCTTGTTCGTACCCGTTGTCGAGGCAGCCCTGGATGAAACGCTCCCTATGGATCTGGATGCGCCCTGGACCCGATGAGGAGGCCAAGCTCCGGCGCAAGTGGTCGGCTTCGCTCGCCGAGAAGCCGGCGGCAATGGACGCGATCTCCATGGCCTGCTCCTGGAAGAGCGGGATGCCGAGCGTCTTCTCCAATGCCGGGCGCAAAGCTTCGCTCGCATACTTGACCGGTTCTTCGCCGCGTCTGCGCTTGAGGTAGGGATGGACCATGTCGCCCTGGATCGGGCCGGGCCGGATGATGGCGACTTCGATGATGAGGTCGTAGAAGGTGCGCGGTCGCATCCTGGGCAGGAACTGCATCTGCGCGCGGCTTTCGATCTGAAAGACCCCGAGCGTGTCCGCTAAGCAGATCATGTCGTAGGTGGCGGGGTCTTCCTGCGGCACGTTCGACATATCGAGATCGATACCCTTCCAGCGGCGCAGCAGTTCGAACCCCTTGCGGACGCAGGTCAGCATGCCGAGCGAGAGGACATCAATCTTCATCATGCCCATCACGTCGATGTCATTCTTGTCCCACTCGATGATGGTCCGGTCCGCCATCGCCGCATTCTCGATCGGGCAGAGTTCGTCCAGACGGCCATTGGTGATGACCAGCCCGCCCGAGTGTTGGGACAGGTGCCGCGGAAAGCCGATCAGTTGGTTGGCGAGTTGAAGCGTCAGAGCGATACGGCGGGCGTTCGGGTCGAGCCCGGCATAGGCGGCACGCTCCGGTGTCAGGCCGCCATCGCGCCAACCCCAGATCTTGGACGAAAAGGCGCGAATACTGTCTTCTGAAAGACCTAGCGCCTTGCCGACTTCACCCAAAGCCGAGCGAGACCGGTAATGGCGCACGGTCGAGCAGATCGCCGCGCGGTGACGGCCGAACTTGCCGAACACATACTGGTAGACCTCTTCGCGCCGCTCATGCTCGAAGTCGACATCGATGTCGGGTGGCTCGCCACGCACATCGGAGATGAACCGCTCGAACACCATGTTGATGAGGTCGGGGCTGGCATGGGTGATGCCGAGAGCAAAGCAGACGACTGAGTTGGCGGCCGAGCCGCGACCCTGACAGAGGATGCCATCCCCGCTGGCGTAGCCGACAATGTCCTGGACGGTCAGGAAGTAGGGCGCGTAGCCAAGTTTGGCGACGAGCGCGAGTTCCTTCTCGACCACGGCCCGCACCTTGAGCGGCACCCCGCCCGGATAGCGCCCACGCAACCCCTCTTCGGTCAGTTGGCGGAGCCGCGTGTCCGGATCGATGCCGTTCAGCACCTCGTCCGGATATTGGTATTCCAGCTCGTCCAGCCGAAAGGTGCAGGTGTCCGCGATGCGCAGCGTGTTGAGCAGGGCTTCGGGATAGTCCGCGAAGAGTTGTCGCATCTCCAGCTCGGAGCGCAGGCGGCGTTCGCCGTTCAACAGGGCGTGCTGGCCGAGCTGGTCGACGGTCCGCTTTAAACGGATGGCGGTGAGCGTATCGGCCAGAAGACGGCGATTGCCTCGGTGCATCAGCACATTGCCCAGCGCGACGAGGGGCACGGCCTTAATCGTTGCCAACTGGGCGATGATGCAAAAGCGGTCTTCGTCCCAGCCGTCATAGTAGGGAGACAGGCCAAGATAGAGGTCGGTGCCGAACGTCGCCTTGAGCGGGTCGATATGTGCTTGCGACCGGATCGGGTCCTTCAGGATGACGACGGTCTCCGAGAGGCCGTCCAACACGTCGGCCATCTCCAGCCGACAGCCGCCTTTCTCCGCGCGGCGCTTTCCGAGCGTGAGCAGGCGCGCGAGCTTGGCGTAACCCGGCCGTGTTTTGGGATAGGCAAGCACTTCCGCCCCGCAGCTTGTCACGAGGCGCGAGCCAACGCGGAAGTCGAGACCGATGTCCCTTGCGGCCGAGTAGGCCCGGACGATGCCGGAGAGCGAGTTGCGGTCGGCAAC
>JBATXP010000104.1:0-5290 GCA_049673465.1 Litorimonas sp. | reverse complement strand
CCCGACGCCGGCGTCCGCGCGGCGCTAAGGGCCATGCATGCCGACCCCGAAACCGTCACCGACGACCGGGTCGCGCAATATGGCGACCTGATGACAGGTCAGGGCAAGGCCTTCGTCGCCCGCGCCGAGCAGTTCACCCTGCCCGATCCGGCTGCCGCAATGGCACGCATCACCGCGCCCACGACCATCGTCTGGGGCGCGCAGGACGCGGTCTTGCCGAGCGATCACGGCGCCGTCTTCGCGCGCCATATCCCCGACGCCGAGGTCATCGTGCTGGACGGTGTCGGCCACCTGCCGCAGGCCGAAGCGACGGCGGAGGTCGCGCAAGTCATTCGCGACATGGCCGGGCGGATCGGGGCCTCGGAATGAAACGGTCCCAAAACCGCTGGTATCTGCTGGCCATACTGACGCTCGTCTATGCCATGAACCATGTGGACCGGCAGGTGATGGTAATCCTGCAGGAACCGATCAAGCAGGAGTTCGGCCTCTCTGACACGCAACTCGGCCTGCTGACGGGCTTTCTCTTCGCCGCCTTCTACGCGACGCTCGGCATCCCGTTCGCGGCGTGGGCCGACCGGGGCAACCGCCGCAATATCATCGCGCTGGCGCTCACCCTCTGGTCGGGCATGACGGCGGTCAGCGGCTTTGCGCAGAACTTCTGGCAGCTGGCCATCGCCCGCATGGGCGTCGGCATCGGCGAAGCCGGAGGCACACCGCCCGCCACCTCGATGATCTCCGACCGTTTTCCGGCAAGCGAACGGGCTTTCGCGCTCGGCATCTATACGACGGGCATCAGTCTCGGCATTCTCGTCGGCTTCATGCTGGGTGGGTTGATCGCCGAGCGATATGGATGGCGGGTCGGTTTCTTCGTCGCCGGAGTTCCGGGGCTCGTACTGGCCTTGATCCTCATGTTGACGGTCGCCGAACCCAGGCGCGGCGAAGCGGACGCCATCGCCGATGACGGGGTGACGCCGTCCCTTGGCGAAACCGCCCGCTTCTTCGCCTCCCAGAAGGCCATGGTCTATCTGCTGCTCGGCGGGGTTTTCGTCTGCATTTCGGCCAATGCCTTTCTCGCCGGGGTGCCGCTCTACTTCATCCGGGTTCACGATGTGGCGCTGGGCGAACTCGGGGTCGCGCTGGGGCTCCTGATCGGCGGCGTGGGCGGGCTGGGTGCCGTCCTGGTCGGCAAGGTCTGCGATCGCCTGTCAGCCAAGGACATGCGCTGGCGGCCTTGGATCATCGCCGTCACCACCCTGATCGGCCTGCCTTTCGCCGCAGCCGCCCTGTTGGTCGAGACCAAGATGGCCGCCTACGCATTCTATGCGATCCCGAGCTTCTTCGGCCTGATCTACGCCAGCATTTCCTATGCCGCCATGCAGGAGCTGGTCCCGCCGCGCATGCGCTCCATGGCCTCGGCCACGATGCTGCTTTGCCTGACGCTTCTCGGCATCGGCCTCGGTCCGGTTCTCGTCGGCATCCTATCGGACCTGTTCGCTGCGAGCGCCGGCCCTCGCTCGATCGCTCGCGCCCTGCTCTGCCTTCTCGGCTTCAACGTGGCGAGCGTGTTCTTCTACATGCTGTCCGCGCGGTCTTACCGCAAGGATGTCGCGCGCGTCTCCATGATGTCGACATAGCGGCAGACGTCGCTGGAATACGGCGCTTGCGCGAAAGCGCCGCGACGTTCCAGGACGGATCATCCGGGCGGGCTTTCGACCTTGTGCCGGAAGAACAAGGAAATGATCGCCTCGGCATGGGCGTCGATGAAGTCCGGGTCGTTCACGTCGACGTCGTGCGTGTCGCGCACCTCGTGCCCGAGAGCGAAGATCATCTGGGCGGAAGCGACGAGGATGTAGGTCAGCATGACCGGATCGGCGTCGGGATAGATGCCGGTGCGGATATAGTGCTTCGTGATGGGCAGCATGCGCTCGTGTGACGGACGAATATGGGTATCCACGGCCCATTGCAGGCGGTCGGAGTCCCGGATCGATTCCTGCACCATGATGCGCGCATGTTCCGGATGGCGGGCGCAATAGCGGACGTAGCGGCGGATCCAGTCCTTCAGACCGTCCAACCCCCTCATCTCCTGACCGTCCGGTGGGGCCATCTCCTCGTCGAGGCGATCGAACAGGAAGGTGACGGCCGCCTTCCACAGCCGGTCCTTGTCCTTGAAATGGTGACGGATGAGGCCGTGATTGACGCCGGCGGCCGAAGCGATCTCGCGCACGCTCGCGCCTTCGAACCCCTTTTCGGCGAAGGCCTCCAGCGCGCATTGCAGGATGCGCGCGCGGGTTCGGGCCTTTTGCCGGGCTCGCTGCCCCGGCTCCGGCTGCGATACCGTCGGAGCATCGTGTTGCATCGTCGTCTCGTTATCCATTTCGGATAACGAAAAGCCCGTCCTGGCTTGCGGGTCAAGTGTCGAGCGGCCCTCCGTCCATCTTTGCGTCGCGCGCATCGATTTCGTCCACGATCCGGGCATGGGCGGCCTTGTCGAGCGGATAGAAGGCGATGATCAGCGCGGCAAGCGCCCAGAAGGCCAGAGGCACGGCAATGGAGATCAGCCTGAGACCGTCCGAAGCGGCCTGGGTCTGGACCTCGTTGGCGACATAGCCGACGGCTTCGAGCAGGAAGCCCAGCAGGCCGATGCCGATGCCTGCTGCCGCCTTCAGGGCGAACTGGTTGATGCCGAACACAACGCCTTCGTCGCGCACACCCGTCTTCCACTGGCCGTATTCCACCGTGTCGGGCAGCATGGACCAGAACATGATGAAGAACGCACCGTTGCCGAAGCCTATGGCGACCAGCAGAGTCAGAAAGCCGGTCACACTCTGTGGCGGGGCTAGCAAGAGGACAGTTTGCATCGCGATGGACAGGGCCGCACCTGCGAGCCAGACGTTGCGCTTGGATAGACGTTTCGCAACGGTCATCCAAAACGGGATCGACGCCGACACGGCCGCCGTCAGCGCGATCAGCGCGGTCGTCACGTCCAGGCCGATATTGGCGACATACTTCACATAGTAGATCAGCGCCTTGCTGAAGATCGCTCCGGCCGTGGACGCCATCACGATGGCAGCGAACAGGATCAGCAGCGCACGGTTCCTCATCAGGCGCGGCAGGCTGCCCCGAAGGTCGGGCAAGGGCGCGGCCAGCGCCCGAGGGTCTTCCTCGGTCAACCGGAACGTCAGGAGCAGGAGCGCCGACGCCAGGACGGCATAGAGCACGGCCACGCTCACGAAGCCGCGCGCCAGGTCGCCGCCACCCAGCACGCCCGCCAGCGGCAGGGTGGCGAAAACGGTGAACAGCCCGCCCAGCGTGGCGCAGATCATGCGCACGCCGGCCAGCGAACTGCGTTCACCGCTGTCGCGCGTCAGGCTCGCCATCAGCGACGAATAGGGAATGGACACGACCGTGTAGGCGGTGCGGAACACGATGTGGGCGATGGCGGCCGACAGCACCACGGCGCCCGGAAACAGGACGGGCGCGGCGAACATCATGACGAAGCTGAGGGCCAGCGGGATCGTCCCGAACAGGATGAACGGACGATACCGACCCAGCTTCGACCGGACGCGCCCCGCGATCGCACCCATGACGGGATCGGTTACCGCGTCCCAGAACAAGGGAACGGCGAAGATCAGCCCCGCCACAGCCGGGCGGATGCCCAGAACGTCCGTGTAGTAATAGAGGAGGAACAGGCTCAATCCCGTATAGTAGAGGTTGAAGCCGAAATCCGCGATGCCGAAGCCGAACTTGGCCCGGCCTGTCAGGGATGTCGTGGGCAGGCGCGCCGCGTCGCTCATGGCCGGACCTCCGCGTCCAGCAGGCGGGACAGGTGGGTTTCCAGATATTCCTGCCGCCCGGATACGGGTTGCGCGTCGCGTTCCAAAGCCGTCTCGCCGAACCCGGCGAGGTCGAGCGCGCCATCGAGAAACGCCTGGCCTTCGCCATCCGACCAGCGCCTGTAGCGATCCCTCCGGTTCCGCGCGAGCGTCCCGTCCTCCAGGAGGCGGTCGGCCAGCAGCAGCGCCTTGGCCAGCAGGTCGATGGCCCCGATATGGCCGTGGAACAGGTCCTTGGCGTCCACGCTTTGGCGGCGCATCTTGGCGTCGAAGTTCGATCCCCCACGCCCGAACCCGCCGCCGTCCAGGATCAGCGCCATGACCTGCGTGGTCTCGCGCAGGTCCACCGGAAACTGGTCCGTGTCCCAACCGTTCTGCGCGTCGCCCCGGTTGAAGTCGATCGAGCCGAACACGCCCAGCGCCTGCGCCGTCGCCACCTCATGCGCGAAGCTGTTGCCTGCCAGCGTGGCGTGGTTGGGCTCGATATTGACGCGCACCTCGTCCTCCAGCCCGTAGCGCTTCAGGAAACCGTAGACGGTCGCCACGTCGCGGTCATACTGGTGCTTGACGGGTTCGTGCGGCTTGGGCTCGACCAGGATGTCGCCCGCAAAGCCGATCCGGTGCTTGTGCTCCACGGTCGCGGCGAGGAAGCGCCCCAACTGGTCCAGCTCCTTGGGCAGGTCGGTGTTGAGCAGCGTATCGTAGCCCTCGCGCCCGCCCCACAGCACGTAGTTTTCCCCGCCCAGCCTGTGCGTCGCGTCCAGCGCGGTGCCGACCTGCAACGCGGCGAAGGCGGCCACGTCCGGGTCCGGATTGGTCGCCGCGCCCGCCATGTAGCGCGGGTGGAAGAACAGGTTCGCCGTGCCCCAGAGAGGGCGCACGCCGTGTCGCGTCATGGTCTCCTGCAGGCGCTCCATGCCGCGCTCCATGGCGTTCAGATAGTCGGACCCGCGGTCATGCGTGCCGACCACATCCGTGTCGTGGAAGGTGAAGAAGGGCACGCCGAGGCGCGACACCAGCCCGAACATCGCGTCCATGCGCGCCTCAAGCGCTTCGGGCGTATCGCCGCCCAGCCAGGGTCGGGCGAACGTCCCGCTGCCGAACGGATCGCTTCCGTCCCACGACACGGAATGCCAGTAGCAGACGGCGAGGCGCAGATGGTCCTCCATGCGGCGGCCGCGCACGACCCGGTCCGCATCGTACCAGCGATAGGTCAATGGGTCCGCCGTCTCCGGTCCAGCGTAGCGGATGGTCGGGATCGCTTCGAAATAGTCGCTCATGACGGGGTCCGGGCAAGAAGGGTGGACGCTTGGATCGCGGCGGGCAGGAGGTCGGCGAAGATCCGGCCCCGGGCGTGCAACCGGTCGTGCAAGACCGGGTCCGGCGCGAAGACGGCCTCGATGGGCGGGGCGGGGCAGACCGCCTCCGCCGTTTCGCCGCCGAGGCACAGCCTTGCC
>JBATXP010000103.1:0-6183 GCA_049673465.1 Litorimonas sp. | reverse complement strand
CCTTGAAGGTGATGTTAGCATCCGCGGCAACCGCCTGCCGGATCGCGAGGCTGCCGGAATGGTACCACGTCCCCTCGCCCATGTTCTGGAACAGGTGCTTGCCGCCGTTGAACATGGACGCGGCGATCCAAGGAACGCCCTCGCCGCCCATCTGCGCGAAACCGGCCGTCTCGCGGTCCATCCACGAGGCCATGACATGGCAGCCGATGCCCGAGGCCGCCGTCGAACCTTCGGGTACCTTAGTCGAGGTGTTGTGCGGGCAGCCAGAACAGAAATAGGGTGTGCGCGTCGCCCCCTTCACGTCGAGCAGGCGCGGCGGCTCGGCCGTCAGCGCCCGCGCGCGGGCGGGCAGATCGAGATCGGGCGCGAAGGGCGCGAGGCGTGCGGCAAGGATAGGGGCCAGAAGCAAAGGAGACAGCTCGCCCGTCCACGGCACCAAGGGCTCCATCCGCTCGTCATGCTTGCCGACCATGCGCTCGGGCTTGGCCCCAGGGAGGTCGTAGAACGCCTCCTTGAACTGACTCTCGATGATCCCGCGCTTCTCCTCGATCACGAGGACTTCGCGCTTGCCCCGCGCAAATCGCAGCGCGTCGCGCCTCGCGAGCGGCCACACCATTCCGACCTTGTAGAGATCGATTCCCCGTGCGCGGCATGCGGACTCATCGAGCCCGAGAAGCCGGAGCGCCTCCATGACATCGCCATGGGCCTTGCCCGTGGTAACGATACCGAAGGGCGCGTCCGACAAACCGTAGACCACGCGGTCGATCGGGTTCGCCTCGGCAAAGGCCTGAACCGCGCGCAGCTTGTGACCGATCCGGTTCTCAATCTCGGGGCTGGGCAGATCGCCAAGGCGCACATGCAGCCCGCCCGGCGGGCTTTCGAAGGCCGGGGTCGTGAACGTTCGGTCAGGGGCCAAATCCACGGAAGCGCCCGACTCCACGGTTTCAGAGATTGCTTTGAAGCCGGTCCACACGCCCGCGAAGCGGCTCAGCGCGTAGCCCCATTCACCAAAGGCGGGATACTCGGCCACGGTGGCCGGGTTCAGCGTCGGCATGAACCAGGACATAAAGGCCACGTCCGATTGGTGCGGCATAGACGACGACACGCAGCCATGGTCGTCGCCCGCCACCACCAGCACGCCGCCCTTGGGGTGCGAGCCGTAGGCGTTGCCGTGCTTGAGCGCGTCGCCCGAGCGGTCCACGCCGGGCCCCTTGCCGTACCATAGGCCGAACACCCCCTCGACCTCACAGTGCGGATCGAGCGCGGCCTGCTGCGCCCCTAGAACCGCGGTTGCGCCCAGATCCTCGTTGATGGCCGGCAGGAAGCGAACGTCGGCCTCCGCTAGTCGCTTCTTCTGCGCCCACAACTCCTTGTCGAGCCCGCCCAAGGGCGAGCCGCGGTAGCCCGATACGAACCCCGCCGTGCGCAGCCCCGCCGCCCGATCCCGCCGGGCCTGGTCCAGCACGATGCGGACCAGAGCCTGTGTGCCCGTCATAAACACGCGCCCGTCCCTCCGGTCGTAGCGGTCGGACAGGGCGTAGGTGTCGAAGCGGGGCTCGGGGCGGGTCATGGCGATCTCCGATAGGTCAGGTGACGAGGGAGCGGGCTAGCAGGACGGCGTTGCGGGGGTTCTCCCCGATCCTTCGCACCGCGTGGGGCCACCAGTCGCGACCGAAGGGGACGTAGAGACGGACCCGTTCGCCTCGGGCCGCTAGGGCGCGGGCCACATCCTCGCGCACGCCGAGCAACATCTCGAACTCGTAGGTGCCGGGCTCCCAACCGTTGGCCTGGGCCGTCGAGATGGCATGCGCATGCAGCGCGGTGTCATGAGTGGCGACGATTGGATAGAATCCCGACGCACGGGCCCCGGGCGAGAGCATCACGTCGATCAAGCGACGCGAGTTCGCCTTGATCTCGCGCTGTGACTGGAACGCCAGCGCAGGCCCCGCGGCGAAGGCCCCCTTGACGAGACGTACTCGGCTGCCCCGCCCCACCTGGCGGGTCATGTCGTCCCACGTCCGTCGCCGGTAGGCCTGCAGGGTCAAAGCGACCGGCAGGCCGGCATCCTGCAACGCATCGTGCAGCGCGATCGTCACGTCGGTGACACTCGCATCCTCCATGTCCAGCATCAGGCAGTGAACGCCCTCGCGATTCCCGGCGAGTCCGCGGATGCGCTCGGCAATGGCACGGGCGTGGCCTTCGACGGCCTCGGGAGTGACGACCTGTCCGATCTGGGTCGGATCGACCGAGACGTGGACGTCGAGGCCAGCTTCAGCCACGGCCTGGGCGGCTGCGATCTTATGATCGACGGTCTCGGCGACCAAGGCAGGATCATCGACGTACTCGCCCATGAAGAACATCGAGCTGCGGATGCCGTGGTCTTCGACGAGGGCGACTGCTCGATTCCGGCCCGATGCGATATCCGCGCCAGCAACGTACTTGTCGCGCAGAAAGGATGTCGCCCGCGCCTCCTGCATGAAGCGCTTAGTTCCGGGGGATCGTGCGAGGCCAATCATTGCAGCCTGCCAGGTACGTCGGATCACGAGGGTTCTCCTTCAAGCGGTGAAGCCACCATCAACCGGCAGGACGGTGCCGGTGACGTGGCGAGACAGATCGGAGCAGAGGAACAGGACCGGGCCGGCAACATCGGCCGGCGTGGCGATCCGACCGTTGGGGGTGCGCGCTTCCAGTGCAGCCCGCCGGGCAGGATCGCGCATCGCGTCCGCAGCGAGGTTGGTATCCACGGGACCCGGGGCCACGCCGTTTACCCGCACGCCGTTGGGGCCGAGTTCCACAGCGAGTGCGCGGGTCAATTGGGCGAGACCGCCCTTGGAAGCGGTGTAGGCTATGGAGTTCGGCAGATGGATGAAGGACTGCACCGAGCAGACCGTCACGATCACGCCGCGCCGCGCCGCCAAGGCTGGCATGAAGGCGCGGCAGGCATTGAAGGTGCCCGTGAGATTGACGTCGAGCGTCCGGTCCCAGAGTGCATCGAAATCGTCATCCTCCATTCGACCGCGCGGTAGAATCCCAGCCGCGCAGACGAGGATGTCGAGCCCGGCAGCCGCGACCTCGCCGGCGGCGGCTGTCAGCGCTGCCCGGTCTCTCATGTCGACGGCCAAGATCCCTCGCGTTCGGTCTTCCGCCACATCGATACCGCGCACCTGCGCGCCAGCGCCCTCCAAAGCGGCAACGACGGCACACCCGACGCCGCCTCCAGCACCTGTAACGACCGCTGACCGCCCGCCGAGATCGATCGGTGTCATGCAAGTCCCTCGGGAAAACGGCGTTCTTCCAATTGCTCGAATTCGATGACGCGCCCGGCAACGATCCGGTAGAGGTTCACGCCCCATATCGCGGGCTCCGTGGCACCATCCGGTCCGGTCATACCGCGCTCGACCCAATACTCGGCCGCCCGCTCGCCTTCGACGACGACATCGAGGGTATCGACCTGTCCCGAGCGCCCCGAACGGACCTCGTCCAGAACCTTCGCCTTCCACGGCAAATCGTCCGAGACCACTTCGTCGAAGGGTTCGGGGTCGGCGGCGTTGTAGGCGCGGAGGAGACGCAGAACGAGCGCGCGCACGGGGTCTGACGTATGACTCATCTCGATACCAAGCGTTTGAAGGTGAGGGTTGCGATGGCACAGAGACGATCGTCTTCAACCGCGTCGCAGAACACGCGGGCTTCTGCGAACACGGTACTTCGGCCCGCATGGACAACATCGGATGTGCAGATCAGCCTCTCGGCCGCAGCAGGTCGCAGGAAACTGGTCTTGAACTCGATCGTGGCCATGTCATCGCCCTGCGCGTCCTCCGGTAGAACCGTCAGGGCGGCATATCCGGCCGTCGCATCGGCGATCATGGCGACGAGGCCGCCCTGCACGGCGCCCCGGTGGTGCAAGTGATTCGGGCGGACGGCCACTTCCGACACGCAGCGGCCATGTGCCATCTCGGTCGGCACGAGGCCGACGAACGCATATGCCGGCTCCTGTAGGAAACGAGCGCTCAGGTCGGCCGCGAATGCCGGAACCTCGATCATGCCGCGAGACGATTTTGCGCGATCCGGTCTGCGGCAGTGGCCGTTGAAATGCAGTGCCGCTCCGCGACCGAGATCACTTCGTCCAAACGATCGGCAAGCTTGGCAGCCTCCGAGCGTGCCCAAGCCTCGTCACGATCCTCGATCTGCATGGCGACCGCGATGAGGCCGCCAGCGTTGGCAAGGTAATCCGGGACATACAGGACGCCGCGGTTGTGAAGCGCCTCGCCCAGATCATCCGTCGCAAGTTGATTATTCGCCGCTCCGGCGATGACCGACGCTCGGATAGAATCCACGTTCGCATCCGTCACGAAGCCACCGAGGGCGCATGGTGCCAGAACGTCGACCTCCTGACCGATCACCGCCGCGGGGTCGACGATGCGGACCCCGATGGCGCGCGCGGCGGAGATCGCGTCCGGCGCGACGTCTCCGCCAGAGACGACCGCGCCCTCCGCCAGGAGAAGTTCGGCAAGCCGGAGACCGACCTTGCCCAATCCCTGGATCGCGACGGTCGTCCCCGACAGGCTCGTCCGCTGCAGCCGATGCGCGACCGCCCGTTTCAACGTCGCGTAGACGCCGTCGGCCGTCAGGACGTCGGGCCGTATCGAGCCGGTTCCTACCATCCAAGGCGACGTCGCGCCCATGATGGCCACATCATCCGCGGACAGGCCCACGTCGACCCCGGTTCGGAACCGCCCGCCGAACGCGTTCACGAAGCTCGCAACGGCGCCAAGGACCGCGTCCCGCTCCGATGACTGAGGAACTCCGAGCACGACCGCCTTCGCACCGCCGAAGGGCAAGCCCGTGACGGCGCACTTGCTGCTCATGCCACGCGACAGGCGGAGGACATCGCCGAGTGCATCTTCCGAGGAGGCGTAGTCTCGCATGCGGCACCCCCCGACGCTCGGCCGCTGTCCACTCGCGTCGACCCGATGGAGCGCGACGATGGCGCGCGTGCCCGTAGCCGGGTCATGCAGAAAGCTGACTGCCGCGTGAGCATCGAAATCGGGATGTTCGGAAGGAGCGATCACGCGCCCTGTCCCGTCTTGGCGAAAGACCGCAACTCCTCGTTGAAGCGATCCGGGAACTCCCAGAACATCATGTGGCTGGGATAGACGGATACATCGCCTTCCGGGGCGTTCCCGGACAACCACGTCCGTGCTGCCGTCTCCTGATCGGCGCGCACGACGTTGAGGTAGGGACGCGCCTTCGAGATGGCACGCGCCTCTTCGCGCCAATCCGCCAGGGCGCCGTCGGCGAAGAGGGCCCATGCGACATGTGGCTGCGTCGACTGGCTGGACGCCAGGATACGGTTCAGTTCATCGCCCGGAACCTCGCGCGACAACATCGTCGGTGCATAGCCGGACATGAACTCCGCATGTCCATCACGGAGCATTCCGACATAGGCACCGAGTTCGGTGGCCGTACCTTCGCCCCAGTCGCCTTCGGCGTCGCGCATGGGCTTAGGCGACTCGTCGAGGATCGCGACGGCACCGATGCGATCATGTCCGTGGGCGCGCAGGTAGGCATAGGCAGCATTCGAACCGTAGGACCAAGCTACGAGCACGACGTCGTGCAGATCGAGCGTTTCGATGAGCGCCGCGAGATCGTCGCCATGCTGCGCGTAGGTGTTGCCCATCAGGGTCGCAGGCGAACGCCCGGTACCCCGCGGGTCGTAGGTCACGACCCGGAAGTCGTCCGAAAGTGCCGGAACCTGAGCGTCGAAGGCGTCGTGAGCGAAGGTCCAGCCTGGCACGAAGACGATCGGCCGACCCTCCCCCGACTCTCTTACGAACAAGGTTGTGCCTCCGACGACCGGGACGTGATGGGTCTTCATGGGGTCTCCTTCCATGTCATTGATCCTTCCTGTCGGCCTAGCGCAGGAGCTTGAGATTGCCGGTGAGCGACCGCACCCACTTGCCCGGGCCGCAGATCGCGATGCCGTCGAGCGGCTCTTCCGCCAGGTGCCGCATCACGATCTGTGCGGCATAGTCCTCGAAGCCGTGCACCCTCCGGGCGAAGGCCGGGAACAGCACCACGGCGGCGCCCTCGGGGCGCTCGGACAGCCGGTCCAAGAGGGAGCACATGGTCTCCGGTCTGGCCTGCAGGATCACCACGGGGCGGTCCGCCGACGCACGGTAAGCC
>JBATXP010000102.1:0-3235 GCA_049673465.1 Litorimonas sp. | reverse complement strand
CAGCCAGCCCGAGCGGACCGTGCGGCGCGGCGGAGACAGGGCGGAGCGGTCGCCCGCCTGCGTCAGTTCGACATAGTCGATCAGGGCGCCCGCCGCGCGCATCTCTTCCGCCGTGAAGTCGCCGAACCCGTCCAGCGAGGCCACGTCGAAGCGGTCGCCCAGAAGGCGTTCCGCCGCGCGGCGGTCGAACTTGGTGGCGGGCAGCGGGGTCAGGGCGATGTCGCCGCGCTCGGTCCTGGCGGCCCAGTCGGCGTAGGCGCTTTCCGGAATCAGCAATTCGCTGGGACGCAGCGCCGCGATCTCCGCGGGTAGGTCCTCCGGCGCGAGCGCGCAAGTGTGGAAGCTGCCGTCCGACACATCCGCCCAGGCCAGCGCGGCGTCGCCTGCCAAGCCCGTCACCACGGCGGCGAGGATGTTGGCATCGCGCGCATCCAGCAGCGTGTCCTCGTAGAGCGTTCCCGGCGTGACCAGGCGCACCACTTCGCGCCGCACCACCGACTTGCTGCCGCGCTTCTTGGCCTCCGCCGGGTCCTCTGTCTGTTCGCATACGGCGACCCGGAAACCCGACTTGATCAGCCGCGCCAGATAGGCTTCCGACGCGTGGACCGGAACGCCGCACATCGGGATGGCCTGGCCCGCATGCTTGCCCCGCTTGGTCAGGGCGATGTCGAGCGCGGCGGCCGCGCGCACCGCGTCGTCGAAGAACAGCTCGTAGAAATCGCCCATGCGGTAGAATAGCAGCGCCTCCGCCCCGACCTCCGCCTTGATGGCCAGATATTGCGCCATCATGGGCGTCGGCTTGGAGGTTTCGGTGGTAGACCCGCTCATGACGGGGCGTTCGTGTCGCAAAGGCGGGAGACGCGCAAGCCCGCAGGGACGCTGCAATGGCCGCTATCCCCGCCTTGGCGCACCGGAGGCTTTCCCGTAGGGCGGAACGCGAAGCAAGGGACCGAAATTTGACCGACGCCACCTCCAGCCTCGACGCCGCGCCCGCCAAGCCGTCCACCAAGGAGGCGCTTCGCGCGGCCCTGCGCGACCGGCAGGTGCTGGCCATGCTGATCCTCGGCTTCGCGTCGGGCCTGCCCTATTCGGCCATCGTCGGCACGCTCAACGCCTGGCTGACCGAAGTCGACGTGACCCCCACCGCCATCGGCCTGCTGTCCTGGATCACGCTGGCCTATGCCTTCAAGTTCATGTGGGCGGCCGCCTTGCAAGGGCGGCGCACCCCGTTCGGGCTGAAGACGGGCGCGAAACGCTTCTGGATGGCGCTGTTCCTGGCCATCGGCACGGTCGGCATGTTCCTCCTCTCCATGAGCAACCCGCCGGAAGGGTTGAACCGCATCGCCGTGGTCGGACTGCTGATCGCGGTCGCCTCGGCCAGTTTCGACATCGTGCTGGCGGGCTGGCGGATCGAGGTCGCGCGCGACGACCAGCATCTCGACATCCTGTCCGCCGTGGAGCAGTTCGGCTACCGCACCTCGACTTTCGTCGGCGGGTTCATCGCGCTGATCCTGGCCGACACTATCGGCTGGCGGCCCACCTTTCTGTTCATCACCGCGCTGCTGGCGCTGTCGGTCGTCGGCGTCGTCCTGGCGCGGCGCACGGAAGGCGAGGCCGCGCAGTTGGTAACGGGCGGCATCAGTGCCGGATTGTCAGCCGCGCAGCGCTCCGCCGGCACGCTGCTGGTGATTGCGGGCTGGGGCGTGGCGCTGTGGCTCTTGGGCGATTTCATGTTCGCCGCGCTGGAGGATCCGGAAACCAACAGCGCGCGCGCCTTCGTGCGCGGGCGGGGTCTGTGGATCATTGGGCTGACCATCTTCTGGCTGGTCGGCATCGCGGCCGCGCTGGTGTGGATGAACGGGCGCGAGAGCGCGGCCCCGACACGCGCCAAGGCGCAGCCCGCTGTGCTGGCCGTGCTCTACGCCGCCATCGTAGAGCCGATGATGGAGCTGATCGCACGGCTGCGCTGGTCGGTGCTGCTGGTGCTGGCCGTGGTGCTGACCTACCGTTTCACCGACCTGATCTGGGGCAGCTTCGCCTATCCCTTCTATCTGGGCGAAAATTACGGCGCGCTGGGCCATACGCTCACGGAAGTCGGCTTCGCATCGAAGCTGGTGGGCGTGTTCGCCATCATTGTCGGAATCGCGCTGGGCGGCCTCGCCATGCTGCGCTTCGGACGAATGCCCGTCTTCTTCGTCGGGGCGGTGCTGGCGGCGGCGACCAACCTGCTGTTCGCGGACCTCGCCGTGGGGGCGCGTTTCACCGATCCGGTGCTGACCCTGTTGCAGCTCGACCACCTGTTCGAGGCGTTCGGCCTGGACATCCGCATGGCGCGACTGACCAGCGTGATCGCGCTGGAGAACATCGCGGTCGGCCTCGCCAGCGCGGCGTCGGTCGCCTACCTCTCCTCGGTGGTGAGCAAGCGCTACGCGGTGGTGCAATATGCGCTGCTGGCGAGCCTGATCATGTTGCTGGGCACGCTGTTCCGGCCCGCCATCGGTCAGATCATCGAAACGGACGGGTTCGCGCGCGCCTTCATCCTGTGCGCGATGTTCGGGTTCGGCGCGGCGGCGCTGGCGCTGGTGGAGTGGATCCGGATCGCCCGGAAGGAGCGGAAAGCGTCCGCCTAGCTGGCGATCTTGCGCTCGGCTTCCTGCTGGGTCCAGCGCACGACCATTTCGGACAGTTCCTCGGCGGAAACCGGCTTGGTCATGAAGTCGTTCATGCCGGAATCGAAGCACGCATTGCGGTCGTCGTCGAACGCGTTGGCCGTCAGGGCGACGATGGGCAGATCCTGGGGCACGTTGGGCAGGCGGCGGATGTTGCGCGTGGCTTCCAGCCCATCCATGTTGGGCATGCGCATATCCATGAAGATCATGTCGTAGGAGGACCGTTTCATCGCCTCCACGGCCAGCTGTCCGTCCTCCACCGTTTCCACGGAATGGCCGTCCGCTTCCAGGAGCGTACGCGTCAGCAGGGCGTTGATGGCGTTGTCCTCGGCCAGCAGGATGCGGATGCCGTCGGCGGACGGGGCTGGCGACGGGTCGTCGCCAGCCATCAGGCCGATCTCTTCGGGGACTGCGTCCTCGCCGCCGGTCGCCTTGGCGATGACCGCGTCGCGCCAATTATTGCCCAGCACGGCCTCGTCGTTTTCGATCGGCAGGGCGCGACGTTCGAAGTCACGCTCCGGCTCGACGGCCCGAGGGGGTTCGGGATCATGGGAAGGGTCGGGGGC
>JBATXP010000101.1:0-2963 GCA_049673465.1 Litorimonas sp. | reverse complement strand
GAGCGCACCCGCGCCGAAGATAAGCGCCGGCGCGAGGCGTGGGAGGCCTATCTGGACGGCCCGGAGGGGCGGCGCGACCTGCTCCTGCTGGCGCGCGATCGGGTCCGGGCGGAGCTGCTGACCCTGTCCGCCAGCCACACTTGCTGCGCGCAGTGCGGCGGCTTCGGACGGCAATTCCAGGCGCGCTTCCTCCAGGACGAGATCGACGCGCTGACGACCGCGCATGGGCTGGACCCGGTCGACCCGCTGCCGGAGCCCGACTGGGCGACGCGGATGGGCGTGCGGGTGCGCGGCGGCAAGCGGCTGGATGAAAGCTGGATGGAGCCTGAGCGCAAGTCCCCACCCGTGGAGACGCCGCGCGGGACGCTGGGCTGGAACTGAAGGGGTGGCTGGAACGAAAGCGGCGGCGGGAACTGAGGTCCTTTCCAACGGGCGGCGGGGCGGCTATCCCCGCCGCACCGTTTCAAGGAGAGAGACCGAAATGTCCGACAATCAATCTGAAGGCTTCCCCTCCGGCACGCTGATGGCCGGAAAGCGCGGCCTGATCATGGGCGTGGCGAACAAGAACTCCATCGCCTGGGCGATCGCGCAGCAACTCGCCGCGCAAGGGGCGGAGCTGGCCTTCACCTATCAGGGCGACAAGCTCCTGCGGCGGGTCAAGCCGCTGGCCGAAAGCGTGGGCAGCGACGTGCTGCTGGATTGCGACGTAACAAATGACGATCAGATGGATGCGGCCTTCGCGGCGCTGGCCGACAAGTGGGGGTCGCTCGACTTCCTCGTCCACGCCATCGCATTCGCGGGCCGCGACCAGCTGGAGGGCTCGTTCGTGGACTCCACCACGCGGGAGGGGTTCAAGAGCGCGCTCGACATCTCCGCCTTCAGCTTCGTGGACGCGGCCCGGCGGGCGAGCGCGATGATGGGCGAAGGGGGGTCGATGGTGACGCTGACCTATCTGGGCTCCGAACGGGTGGTGCCGAATTACAACGTCATGGGCGTGGCCAAGGCGGCGCTGGAGGCATCGACGCGCTACATCGCCGCCGATCTGGGCCCGCGCGGCATTCGGGTCAACGCGATCAGCGCGGGTCCGATCAAGACGCTCGCGGCCGCCGGGATCGGCTCCGGCCGCCATATGTTCCGCTTCAACAAGGCGGCCAGCGCGATGCAGGACAATACCGACCCGCGCGGCGTGGCCGGCGCGGCGCTCTACCTCCTCTCCGACCTCGGCCTATCCTGCACCGGCGAAGTCCACCACGTCGACGGCGGCTTCCACGCCATCGGCATGCCGCAGGAGGGGCCGCTGCGCGAAAGCCTGGAAGGATAGCGCAAAACCTCGAAAATATCTCCAGGCTGACAAATTGTCGCACCGCATGGCGCAGCCGCTGCATTTGGGCTAGAGGCAAGTTTCGCCCGCAATCCAGCGGAGCGGACTTGCTGCTGGAAAAATTTGCCCATGGCCGAACGCATGCTGCAATTCGTCTCGCGCGAGCGCGAAATGCCGGAAAAACGGCCTGCGGAAGCGCGGCGCGACGACTTCCTGGAGATCTATGGCGAGTTCATCGACCAGAAAGCCCGGGAACAGGCCGCCCGCTGCAGCCAATGCGGCGTGCCCTTCTGCCAGAACCACTGCCCGCTGGAGAACAATATTCCGGACTGGCTGCGCCTGACCGCCGAAGGCCGCATCCAGGAAGCCTGGGAAATTTCGGACGCAACGAACAACATGCCGGAAATCTGCGGTCGCATCTGCCCGCAGGATAGATTGTGCGAAGGCTCCTGCGTCATCGAACAATCCGGCCACGGCACGGTCACGATCGGCGCGGTGGAGAAATATCTGACCGACGAAGCCTGGGAAAATGGCTGGATCCAGCCCATCCGCCCCCGCCGCGAACGGGGCGCTTCCGTCGGCATCATCGGCGCGGGGCCTGCCGGGTTGGCGGCCGCCGAACAGCTGCGCCTGCAGGGCTGGCAGGTCACGGTCTATGACCGTCACGACCGCGCGGGCGGCCTGCTGATCTACGGCATTCCGAACTTCAAGCTGGAAAAGGAGGTGGTGGAACGCCGCACGCGACGCCTCGAAGAGGGCGGGATCACTTTCGTGCTGAACTGCAACGTCGGCACCGACATCAGCTTCGAGAAGCTGCGCGAGAAACATCAAGCGATCCTGATCGCGACCGGCGTCTACAAGGCGCGCGACCTTGGCGTGCCGGGCGGCGGGGCGGACGGTGTCCGGCCTGCGCTCGATTTCCTGATCGATAGCAACAAGCGCGGTCTGGGGGACGAGATCGAGAGCGAAACGGCAGAAGGCAAGGATGTCGTCGTAATCGGCGGCGGCGACACGGCGATGGACTGCGTCCGCACGGCGGTTCGCCAAGGCGCCAACTCGGTGACCTGCCTCTATCGCCGCGACCATGCCAACATGCCCGGCTCCCGCCGGGAAACGGCCAATGCGCAGGAAGAGGGCGTCAAATTCGAGTGGCTGGCCAGCCCCAAGGCCGTCGCGGATCAGGGCGGCAAGGCCAGCCATGTACGCGCGGACCGCATGCGGCTCGGCCCGAAAGACCCGAGCGGACGGCAGATGCCCGAACCCGTGCCAGGGGCCGAATTCGACGTCAAAGCCGATCTCGTCATCAAGGCGCTCGGCTTCACGCCAGAGCCGATGGAAGACCTCTGCAAGGATGTTCAGACCAGCCGCTGGGGCACGATCAAGGCCAATCCGGTGACGTTCGAGACCAACCTTCCCGGCGTCTACGCGGCGGGCGACATCGTGCGCGGCGCCAGCCTCGTCGTCTGGGCGATCCGAGAAGGCCGCGATGCGGCGGCGGCGATGCATGGATATCTCCGCGACTTGGAGCGCAGCGAAATGAAAGTCGCGGCGGAATGAGCTGCCACACGGGACAGTGCCTGTGCGGAAAAACGACCTATTTTGCCGAAGGTCGGAAATCCGATGTTCACGCATGCCATTGCGA
>JBATXP010000100.1:0-3065 GCA_049673465.1 Litorimonas sp. | reverse complement strand
GGCTGCTCCATGTGCATCGCCATGAATGGCGACCGGGCGGACCCTGGCGAGCTGGTGGTCAGCACGTCCAACCGCAACTTCGCCGGACGGCAGGGGCCGGGGGCGCGCACCGTGCTGGCGAGTCCGGAGACGGCCGCGGCGAGCGCGGTGGCGGGGTTCGTGACGAGCGTGGCGGGGCTTTCGGAATGACCTCGCTGCGCTCGGGCTTCTTGGATTGCACCCCCCACCGCCTTCACTGCGTTCAGGCACCTCCCCCTGCTCGGGGGAGGTATAATTCAGGCTGTCGCAATCAACGCCCTCTTCATCCCTCCCCCGAGCAGGGGGAGGTGCCGAAGCGCGTAGCGCGAAGGCGGTGGGGGGTGTCGATCAAACAAGCCTCGCGAAGCGAGACTACTCATGCCTGATCCCCTTACCACCCTCACCTCCCGCACGGTCGTCCTCCCCGCCGAGAACATCGACACGGACCAGATCATCCCCGCGCGCTTTCTCTCCGTCACCACGCGCGACGGCCTCGGCGTGCATGCCTTCAACGATTGGCGCTGGACCGCGGACGGCGCGCCGACGGACCATTTGCTCAACAGCGAGGCGGCGCAGGCTTCGCAGATCCTCGTCGGCGGGCACAATTTCGGTTGCGGGTCGTCGCGCGAGCACGCGCCCTGGGCGCTGACCGACTACGGGTTCCGCGTTGTCATCAGTAGCGAGATCGCGGACATTTTCCGCTCCAACGCCGTCAAGAACGGCCTACTGCCCGTCGTGATCGAGCCGCGCGCGCATCGCTGGCTGCTCGACCATCCGGGCGCGGACGTGACGGTGGACCTCCCCGCCCGCGAAGTGCGCCTGCCGGGCAATGGCGGGACGTGGAGCTTCGAGGTGGACGACTTCTCCGCCCACTGCCTGATGGAGGGCGTGGACGAGTTGGGCTATCTGGAGGGGCAGGCGGACGCGATCGCGGCGTTCGAGGCGGGGCGGGCGTGAGTGTCGTCGCCAGACCATTCCTTCTCCCCGCAGCGCGGGGGGAAGTGGGCTTTGTCGCGCAGCGGCAAAGGTCGATGGGGGGATGCCCTCGTCCGGCGCTCCGCTCGCGCCGAGAGCCACCCCCCATCCGCCCTTCGGGCACCTTCCCCCCGCAAGCGGGGAGAAGGAAAATTCGGGTTCATCCTTCCATGACCCCTATCCTCTTTACCCATCCTCTCGGTCAAGGAGGCGAACTGAGCGGGGGCGTGAGCGCTCCCAACCCTTGTATCGTCCCCGGCATTCATTGCCGGGGTCTGGCTGCAACACGCTCCACGAAACATGTCCGGGAACGAACCATTCCCACGGCACATCTTGTGGCTTCCTCCGACAGCAGGCCCCGGCAACATGTGCCGGGGACGGTCTAATTATGAACATCCCCTTCACCTACCTCCCCGGCGACGGGATCGGCCCGGAAGTCGGGGCGGCCGCGCTTGCCGTGCTGGACGCGGTGGCGGAGCGGTTCGGCCATACCCTTTCGCCCGAACACCATCTCGTCGGCGGAGCGGCGATCGATGCGGGGCACAAACCCCTTCCCGATGCGACCTTCGCCTCCTGCCAACGCACAGGTGCGATCCTGCTCGGGGCCGTGGGCGGGCCGAAATGGGACCACCTGACGGGCGAGGACCGGCCGGAACTCGGCTCGCTCCTGCCGCTGCGCAAGCGGCTGAACCTCTACGCCAACATCCGGCCCTGCCGTCCCTACCCGGCCCTGTTGGACCGCGCGCCGCTGAAACGCGACCGGCTGGAGGGGACCGACTTCGTGGTGATGCGCGAGCTGACGGGCGGGATCTATTTCGGCGACAAGGGGCGGGACGCACGCGGGGCCTATGACGAGTGCCGCTATTCCGAAGCCGAAGTGGCGCGCATCGCTGTCAAGGCGTTCGACCTCGCCCTGACCCGCCGCCGCAAGGTCACCAGCGTGGACAAGTCCAACGTGCTGGAAACCTCCCGTTTGTGGCGGGAGACCGTGGAGCGGGTCGCCAAGACCTATCCGGACGTGGAGCTGGAACACCTCCTCGTTGACGCCATGACCATGCACATGCTGACCCGCCCGACCGATTTCGACGTCATCCTGACGGAAAACATGTTCGGCGATATCCTGACGGACGAGGCGTCGGTGCTGTGCGGATCGATGGGGGTGATTCCGTCCGCATCGCTGTCGGACGCCAAGGAGGACGGGCATGCCGTCGGCATGTTCGAGCCGATCCACGGCTCCGCGCCCGACATTGCGGGTCAGGGGAAAGCGAACCCCCTCGCCATGATCCTGTCGGCGGCGTGGATGCTGCGCCTGTCCTTCGGGCTGGAGGCGGAAGCGGACGCGGTGGAGGCCGCCGTCGTCGCGGCGCTGGAAGCGGGCGAGGTCACGGGCGATCTGTGCGGGTCGCTGTCGACGGGGCAGGTCGGCGAGGCGGTGGCGGGCCATGTCCGGCGCGCCTGACCTGCACGATCTCGCCGCGCGCATCGACGCCGCAAGAGTCTACGAGATGGCGGCGCGCACGCCGCTGCAATTCGCGCCCCACCTGTCCGAAGAACTGGGCCGCCCCGTCTGGCTGAAACGCGAAGACCTGCAGGATGTGTTCTCCTTCAAGATCCGCGGCGCGGCCAACCGCATGGCGGCGCTGAAGGATGCGGAAAAAACCCATGGTGTCTGCGCAGCGAGCGCGGGCAATCACGCACAAGGTGTGGCCAAGGCGGCGGCCCATCACGGGGTGGACGCAACCATCTTCATGCCCGTCACCACGCCCCCGATCAAGGTCGCCGCCGTGGAGGCGCGAGGCGCGAAAACCCGGCTGGTCGGCGACACCTATGACGCGGCCTGCGCCGCCGCGCTGAAGTTTTCGGCGGAAACGGGCGCGGTCTTCATCCACCCGTTCGACGATCCGCTCGTGATCGCGGGACAGGGCACGGTGGCGCGGGAAATCTTCGAGGACGCCCCGCGCGCGGTGGCGGCGATCTATGTCTGCACGGGCGGCGGCGGGCTGGTCAGCGGCATCGGCACCTATGCGCGCACGCGCTCGCCCGAAACCCGGGTATTCGCCGTGGAGCCAGTG
>JBATXP010000099.1:0-5121 GCA_049673465.1 Litorimonas sp. | reverse complement strand
CCCTTCTGCAGGCGGGACACGGCGCGGACGACGCCGGAGGGCGGGCGGATGGCGGCGAACAGGATCAAGTGGCGGGCGGTTCCTAACGCCCCAGCGGGCAGCGATAGGTCTTGTGCAGCCGGTCGGCCTCGCGCTCCATCTCGTCGGTCCAGTCGATCTCGTGCGCGTCGATGTTCTCGCGCAACTGCTCCAGACTGGTCGCGCCGATGATGCTGGATGTCAGGAACTCGCGGCTTTCGACGAATTTCAGCGCGAACTGGGTTGGGGTGAGGCCGAGCTTGCGGGCCGTTTCGTTGCAGTCGAGATAGGCCTCCCGTGCGCGCTTGTAAGTCTCCATGAAGCCGTCGAACAGCGCCCCGCGCGACCCTTCCGGGGCCTCGCCATCATCATACTTGCCGGTCAACACGCCCATACCGAGCGGGGAGTAGGCGAGCAGGCCGACCTTCTCCCGCATGGCGACCTCCGCGCGGTCATAGTCGAACCGCCGTGCGATGAGGTTGTAGACGCACTGATTGCTCTGCATGCGCGGCAGGCCGTGCGCTTCGGCCAGCGCCACGAACCGCATGGTTGCCCAGGCGCTCTCGTTCGACAGGCCGACATGGCGGATGCGCCCGGCCTCCACGTGGCGGGCGAGGGTTTCCAGAATGTCGAGCAGCGGCACCATCTCGTCCGCGTCATAATCGTCATAGGAATGGAAGCCGAAGCCCGGCAGGTTCCGGTCGGGCCAGTGCAGCTGGTAGAGGTCGATATAGTCGGTCTTCAGGCGGCGCAGGCTTTGCTCCACCGCCATGTCGATCTGCTCGCGCGTGTGGCGGCATTGCTCGACCGTATCGTTCCGCGTCCAGGTCATGGCGGAGCGCCCGACCACCTTGGTCGCCAGCACGATGTCGTCGCGCTTTCCGCGTGCCTCCAGCCACGTGCCGATATACGCTTCCGTTCTTCCTTGCGTCTCCCGGCGGCCCGGCACGGGATACATTTCCGCCGTGTCGATGAAGGTGATGCCGCGCTCGTCCACCGCGTAGGAGAGCTGCGCGTGCGCCTCCTTTTCCGTGTTCTGCTGGCCCCACGTCATGGTGCCGAGGCAGACGGAGGTGACGTCGATGTCGGTCGTGCCGAGTTTGCGCAGGTCCATGGGTGAGGTCCGTTGAGGGGCGGGAAAGGGCCGACCTACCGCGCCGCCCACGAAAATCAACGATCTCCGTTGCCGCGACCCGGCTCGCACGCGCACATTTTAGCCGAAACTATGGTAAAGGAAGTCTTGTTAAGGCGCGGGCTATGGGCGGAATAGGCAAAATCTTGGCCGCCCGTTCCGCCCCTGGCGCGCTTGTCATTGGCAAATGGGCGAGATTTCGCCTATATTGGAGGCAACCGCCCGGAGACATCCGCGTTTCCAACGGGCGTAAACACAAACGGAGTTCACAATGAACGATTTCAACAGAGGCGTCATCGGCGGCAATGCCGACACCGAAGTCGGCCTCAAGAGCTTCATGCTCGGCACCTATCGCTGGATGATGCTGGCCATGCTGGTCACGGCCGGAACGGCCTGGGTCGCCGGCCAGATGCTGCTGGCGAGTCCTGCCTTCGCGGCCTTTCTCGGCAACCCGCTCGTCCTGCTCGGCTTCGTGATCGCGATCCCGTTCCTGTTCGGCGGCGTGGCGCGCAAGCTGCCCTCCATGTCCATGGGCGGCGTCCTGACCTTCCTGTTCGGCTTCGCCGCGCTGATGGGCGTGTTCGTGTCCTACATCTCGGTCAGCTACCGCGTGGACGTGCTGCTGAAGATCTTCTTCATGACCGTGGCCCTGTTCGGTGCCCTGTCCATGTTCGGCTACACCACCAAGACCAATCTGACGCCCTATCTGAAGTTCGCGGCGATCGGCTTCCTGGTGTTCGTCGGCTACATGGTGCTCAGCGCCTTCATCCCGGCCATCGCGCCGACCGGCCTGGCCTACACCGTCATGATGGCCGTCGGCCTCGTGCTGATCTCGGTCATCACGGCGGGTCAGACCCAGGGCCTCAAGGCGATGTATTACGGTCTGGAAGGCGACACGGAGATGCTCAACAAGTGGAGCGCCATGGGTGCCGCCAGCCTGCTGCTGTCCTTCATCAACATGTTCCAGTTCCTGCTGGCGCTGTTCGGTCGAGACTAGCCCCACAGGTTTGCGTCCCGCGTGCGGGTCTAAGATTGCCAAAGGCAATCGTCGCAAACCTCCGCGAAGCGGTCCGTCCCCAAAGGACGGAAAGGGAAGCCATCGGTGCAAGCCCAGAACCCAAAAGCCCCGCTCCGGCGGGGCTTCTTCATTCCGGCTCGGGATGGCCGTTGCGCGTCCGGATCGTGGCGACGGGCTCTTCGAACACGCCCGAAGCGTCCACGACCCGCGCGACGGCGTCCGGGTCCGTATAGTCCATCTCGATCAGCGTCGCGATGGCCGCCTCCCGGTCGGTCGCGCGCTCCAGATAGGCTTGCGTCACGACATATCCGACGAAATATCCGAGGTCGCGCTGCCCGAACGCATTGTCCGCGCTGTTCCAGATCCAGCCGCTAATGTCCGTCAGCCCGATATCGGCCTCGAAGGCGTCCAGAACCGCGTCCCGATTGGCCAGGCCGTAGGTGATGGCGGGCTGGGCGGAGGGCCGTCCGATGGCTTCGGTCGACAGATATTCCGCCGACCCCTCGAACAGCGTGTAGGATAGGAGGTCGTTGCCCCCGACGCTGTGCTGAACGGCGTGAATATATTCGTGCAGGTTCAGGTCGACCAGGCCTTGAATGGGATCGGTGGCGACATAGTCGGCGAGATGGCCGAGCCGTTCGGTCAGCTCATGGGTCGGCGTGGCGGAGTCCGACATGGCCAGCTCCGCCCCGATCAGCATCTTGCCGTCGGCCGCCGTGCCCGCCGTGCGCAACGCCCCGATCACGAAGTAGATCGGAACGGGCTGGTCGGACGCGTAGAGATCCCGGACCTTCCGCAGACCCGTCTCTATATCCGTGCCGTAATCGTCCGCGCGCAACGTCGGCTCGCGCACCGCCGCCCAGAACTCCGGATAGTCGTTGATCGCCTGCAGATATTCGACCGTCCGATATCCTCGCGCCCGGTTCATCGCGTGCAGGCCCGGCGTGCCCGGATCGATATAGAGGCTGTTGAGCAGGAAGAGCTGCTCGCGCGGATCGTCGGTCTCCCGGATCCGGTCATAGGCCTCCCAGAAGCGGGCAATGTCCTCGGTGATGACGAGAGGGGCGGGCGCGATCTGCGCCGCGACGGCGAGGTCGGACACGTCCGTATCCGCACTGGGGACGCAGGCGGCCAGCAGGACGACGACGGACCCCAGCAGGGTCGAACGGAATGGGGTCATGGGCGCATCTCCTCCCGCGCGACCTAAAGGGTTGCGGGGCGGGATCGTCAAGACCGAACAAACCCGGCTGCGCCGGACCGCTTACGCGCCGCGCATCCCGCCCAACCGCGCGTCGATGATCGCTTCCGCGTCGCTCATGATCCGGTCGACCAGCTCCGCCACGCTGGGAATGTCGTGGATCAGTCCCTGCACCATGCCGGCGCTCCAGATGCCGCCATCCGTGTCGCCGTCACGCATGGCGGCCAGGCCGCGCTTGCCGGAAACGAGGTGCTGCACGTCCTCGAACTTGGCGCCGCCCCGCTCCTCCAGCCCCTTGCGCTCGATGGCGACGACTTCCTGACTGACCGCGTTGCGCATCACGCGGGCCGTATTGTGCAGGGTGCGGAAGATCAGGTCGGTCTGGCGCTCATCATTCTCCACCATCTGTTGCTTGAAGCTCTCCGGGATGGGCGCTTCCTTCGTGACGCAGAAGCGCGTGCCCATGTTGATGCCGTCCGCGCCGAGGGCCAGCGCCGCGACCAGCCCGCGCCCATCCGCGATGCCGCCCGATGCCAGCATGGGGATCTTGACCTTGTCGGCGGCGGCCGGGATCAGGATCAGGCCGGGAATGTCGTCCTCGCCCGGATGGCCCGCGCATTCGAACCCGTCGATGGAGATCGCGTCCACGCCCATGCGCTCCGCCGACAGGGCGTGGCGCACGGCGGTGCATTTGTGGATCACCTTGATGCCGTGCGCCTTGAAGTGGTTGACGTGCTCCTGCGGTTTATAGCCGGCGGTCTCGACGATCTTGATCCCGCCTTCGATGATGGCGTCGCGGTACTCGGCGTAGGGCGGCGGGGTGATGGTGGGCAGGATGGTCAGGTTCACGCCGAACGGCTTGTCGGTCATGTCGCGCGTGCGGGCGATTTCCTTGGCCAGGTCTTCCGGCGTCGGCTGGGTCAGGGCGGTCAGGAAGCCGAGGCATCCGGCTTCGGCGACCGGCGCGACCATTTCCGCATAGCCGACCCATTGCATCCCGCCCTGCACGATGGGTTTGTCGATCCCGAATTCTTCCGTGAAACGCGTCCTGATGGCCATGAATGCCGCTCCCATTAACCGAAGTGCCGCAAGTGTGAGGCCGAAAGCCTAGGCGTCAAGCGCCGTTCATGCGTATCAAGGACGCAATGAGCGTTTTCCTCCATGGGCTATCGACCTGCGTGCCGCCCCACGCCCTGCCCCAGGACGAGGTCCGCGACCGCGCCCACGAAATCCTCGGACCGCGCTTCAAGGGCTTCGACCGCCTCGCCCCCGTCTTCGACACGTCCGGCGTGCGCATGCGCTACTCGGTCGCCCCGTTCGACTGGTTCGAGAGCGCGGGCGGCTGGACCGACCGCAATGCCCGCTACATGAGCGGTGCCACCGACCTCTACGTCGATGCGGCGAGCCAGGCGCTGGAGGCGGCAGGCTGGAGCGCGGACGAGGTCGACATCCTTGTCACGGTCTCCTCCACCGGGATCTGTACGCCCACGCTGGAGGCGCAGGCCAAGGGCCGGATGGGCTTTCGCGACGATTGCCTGCGCGTGCCGCTGTTCGGGCTGGGCTGCGCGGGCGGCGTGTCGGGGCTGAACGTGGCGCGCGAACTCGCCCACGCCGATCCGTCCGCCAAGGTGCTGCTGGTCATGGTGGAAACCTGCACGCTCTCCTTTCGCAAGGCGCGGCCCAGAAAGGCCGACATCATCGCCACCATCCTGTTCGGCGACGGGGCGGCCGCCGTCGCGCTGAGCAGTACGGAGA
>JBATXP010000098.1:0-1680 GCA_049673465.1 Litorimonas sp. | reverse complement strand
CCGATACGTTCCAGCGCCAGCGCGAGCAGCGCGGCGGAGCGGCGCTCGCCCAGCTGCAGCAGTTCCGGCAGGTTCCGGGCGTCTCCTTCGGGTCCGATGCGGCGCGCCTCCGCCATCAGTACGTCCGTCTGGTCGCCCTGCGCGGAGGTGACGGCGACGATGTTGTTGCCCTGGCGGTAGTGGCGATAGATTTCGGACGCGGCCTCCGTATAGTCGGACAGGGAGCGCAGAACCGAGTGGCCGAAATTCAGGACGAGCGTTGGGACGGGCATGGGGCGGTCGTGTAGCGGGGCGAGCGCGCGACGCAACCGCTTAGACGGCTCTAAAGAACGCTGCCGCCCAGCTGGATTTCCAGCGCGTCGATGCGCTCCGACACGCTTTCCAGCGACGGGTAGAGCGCGTTGGCCTCGCCATAGGCTTCCATCGCGTCTTCCGTCCGGCCCAGCCGTTCCAGCACGTTGCCCAGCGTCCAGAGGGCGTAGAAGTGGCGCGGCTCCAATGTCAGGGCGGTGACGGCCTCGGACGCGGCGCGGGTGAAGTCGGCTTCCTCCAGCGCGAGGCGGGAGGAGCGCGCCCAGCCTTCCGCATGGTCGGGCTGCAGTCGGGTGACGTGGTCGTAGAGGCGGCGGGCGAGCCGGTTGTCGCCCCGCGCCTGCGCGCGGGCGGCCCGGCGCAGGATCAAATCGACCGAGGCGCTGCCGCTATTCATCCAGACCGCCCAGATCTCTTCGGCCACGAGCTGCCCGGCGGCGGCCTCCTCGGCCTGGCCGAGGCGGTCGAACATCTCGTCGAGACGGGCGGCGCGTTCTTCGGACGAGGACAGGCGGGAATAGTCTGGAGCCTCCGCCTCCGGCACGGGGGCTTCGGGAACGGATTCGTCGGGCGGCGGAAGGTCGGAGACGTCCGGGGGCAGGTCCGGAGCGGGTATCGGGTCGATCGGCACGACGCGCGGGGCGCGGGGCTCGATGGTGATGGAAGACCCGTCGTCCTCGGACGGTTCGGATTCCTCGACCTGCGCGAGGACGGGTGTGGACAGCAAAAGGGCTGCAAAGAGAGCGAGGACGATCTTCACCCACGCAAAATGAGGCCCCTCGCCCGGCAAGGCAAGAGGCCTGATCATTATCGGTTGGTCAGGCAGGATATGCCCGACACGGCGTTCCTCAGCCCTGGCGGGCCTTGAAACGGGGATCGGTCTTGTTGATCACGTAAAGACGGCCCTTGCGGCGCACGACCTGGCAGTCGCGGTGGCGGTTCTTCAGCGATTTCAGCGAGCTGCGGACTTTCATGGCTCGACGTCCTTTGAATGAATTTCGTGGCTTTTTCAGCGGAAGCGCGCCTATATGGAGCGTGTCCCGCGAAGTCAATCCGCCGTGGCAGACGCCGTTCCCTAGCCCTGCCTAGCTGAACGCCGCCATAATGCTGAGTGAGCGATCCGTCATGATACGCCCCTACCCAGCGGAGTCGCGGGCTGGTAGTCTGTCGCCATGCGCACTCTTCTCCTGCTTCCCGCCCTCCTCGCCTCCGCCTGCGCGACCGCGTCCGCCCCGCCTCTCTCCGCAGCCGACGCGCAGCCCGTCGTCACCGTCGAGACGCGCCCCAATGGCGTTCTGAACAGTGCCGCGACGGCCGAGCCGCAGTCCAAGGCGGCGCGGTTCGAAGCCTACAAGCAGGGTCTGTCCG
>JBATXP010000097.1:0-1658 GCA_049673465.1 Litorimonas sp. | reverse complement strand
CGCCACGGCCTTCCGCGCCGTGCGGCGCGAAGGCATCGCGGCGCTGGTCATCGGCCTGATCTTCGCCGTCGCCCTGGCGGGGATCGCCTTCGTCTGGTTCGGCGACACGCGTCTGGCGGGCGTGGCGTTCGTGGCAATGATCGTGAACCACGTCTTTGCTGGCCTCGCGGGCATCCTCATCCCCCTGGGGCTGAAGCGCGCCGGTGCCGACCCTGCGGTCAGCAGCAGCGTGTTCGTGACGACCGTGACGGACGTGGTGGGATTCGCGGCGTTTCTGGGCGTGGCGGCGGCCGTGCTTCTGTGAAAAAGCCTTCGCCCTGCGAAGCCTGTATATTTCCCCCGCGCGGCGAACTCGGCACGCCGCTTGCAACCCGAACCCTTCAAACTGCACGCGAGGGGTTCCATGACCCGGACCATGTCCATTTCCGAGACAGGCCTGCGCCTGATCAAGGCATTCGAAGGCTTTCGTCCCACCGACAGACGGCTCGTCACGGGCGCGCGGGTCGTGGGGTACGGCCACCGGCTCTTTTCCGACATGCCCATGCGCATGAGCGAGGACGAGGCGGAGGAGCGGCTGAAGCTCGACCTGTCCGCCTATGAGGAGATGGTCAATGACGAGGTCCACGCCCCCTTGAGCCAGAGCCAGTTCGACGCGCTCTGTTCGCTCGCCTTCAACATCGGCCCCAAGGCGTTCCGCGAGTCCGACACGCTGCGCGCGCTCAACAATGGTCGCCCGCTGGACGCCGCCAATGGCTTCGACATCTGGCGCAAGGCGAGCATCGGCGGCGAGACCTATGTGGTCGACGCGCTGATGCGCCGCCGCGCGGCGGAGAAGTGCCTGTTCCTGCGCACCGACAAGCCATTGCCCGCGCCTGGTGCCATGCTGGAGCCGCAGCCGGACCCGAGCGCGCCGCTGGGTCCGACACGCGACGCGCTGCCAGCCTATACGGAGGACCCGTCGGCGGGCCTGGTCGCAAAGGCGACCTATGACGATCCGAACGATCCGGACCCAGAAGCGGAAGAGACCTTCGATCCCGATTTGACGGAAGACACCGTTCAGGAAGCGGACGACCTTGACGTGGACGAAAGCGAGACAGTCCTTGCCGAAGGTGACGAGGTGGAGGAGACCGACCTTCGGCTTCCCGCCCGTCGCCGCGACGACGATCCGGTGGGCATTCTGACCTTGTCGGAAACCATCGAGCCGGGCGAAGGCCTTCAGGATGGGGCGAACGACGCGTTGGAGCCGGACGTCGAGGAAGACGCGCCCGTAGAACCCGAAGAGACCAAGTCTCCCATCGCCGAAGCCGCCGACCTGTTGAGCGAACGCCTGGACAAGCTGCTGGACGACGATTCCGAACCCGACCCGGTCGAACTGCCTGACAGTCTGGTCACGGCGGCCGACGACGGCCCTGCGCTGGACGACAATCCGGAAGACCCTACCGGGTCAAACCTCCTGGCGTTCCCCGCCAAGAGCCGCGTCCAGCCCGACCCGGCCCCGGTGTCCGTCTCCGACATTCGCCTCAAGCGCGACGAGGCGGGCGAGCCCGTCGTGATCGACGATCTGGCCGCCGACGACGCCATTCGAGCCGGACGGTCCGAGACCGAGGCGAGCCTGGACGATGCCGACCCGGTGGAGAACGCCGCCCGCTATCTGGAGC
>JBATXP010000096.1:0-2673 GCA_049673465.1 Litorimonas sp. | reverse complement strand
GACGAGAGCCGCCCCCCATCCGCCCTTCGGGCACCTTCCCCCCGCCAGCGGGGAGAAGGAGGAGAGCGCGCGACCCGTGGTTTCCCACCGTCAAGCTATGGGCTTGCGCCTCCGAGTTGGAAGACTTTCAAAGGTCGCCGAGCAGTTTACCTTCTCCCCGTTCACGGGGGGAAGTGGGCTTTGTCGCGCAGCGGCAAAGGTCGATGGGGGGAAGCCCTCGGTCGGGGCGTGGGGTCTCCCGCGTTCAGGACCGGAAAGCGCTGAGTCTCTCCGAACGAATAGCGGGCGTCGCTCCGACGATCCCCCCGCCTTCGGAGTCCGACTGCCATGACGACGACCCTCATGACGCCGCAGACGGATGTCCGTTCGCGCCTCGCTACCGTCGCGGCCGAGGTCGAGACCGCTCTCTCCCGTCTCCTCCCGCACCCCGTCGGCCACCACGCCGTGGTCGCGGAGGCGATGCGTTATGCCTCGCTCGGTGGGGGCAAGCGGTTGCGGCCGTTTCTGGTGATCGAGACGGCGCGGATGCTGGGCGGGGATGCGGAGAACGCCATGGTGGTGGGTTGCGCGCTGGAGTGTCTGCACGTCTACAGCTTGGTTCACGACGACCTGCCCTGCATGGACGATGACGATCTGCGGCGCGGCAAGCCGACCGTTCACAAGGTCTATGACGAGGCGCTGGCGGTGCTGGCAGGCGACGGGTTGCTGACGCACGCCTTCGCGCTTCTGGCGCGCGACGCCGCTCACGACGATCCAGCGGTGCGGGTGCGCCTCATGGCGGAACTGGCCCGGGCGTCGGGCTCCGACGGCATGATCGGCGGGCAGGTGGTGGACATCACGGTGGCGGAAGATGCACGCGACGCGGCGCTGATCACCTCGCTGCAGGCCATGAAGACGGGCGCGCTGATCCGGTTCGCCTGCAAGGCGGGCGGGCTGGTGTCCGACGCGCAGGCGCATGACCTCGCCGCGCTGGACCGCTACGCCTCCGCGCTGGGGCTGGCATTCCAGATACAGGACGACGTGCTGGACGTGGAGGGCGACGCGGCGACCGTCGGCAAGGCGGTCGGCAAGGACGAAGACCTCGGAAAGGCCACATTCGTGTCCCTGCTGGGTCTTCAGGGCGCGAAAGACAAGGCGCGGTCCCTGGGGGACGAAGCGCGCGCGGCCCTTGCACCCTATGGGGAAAAGGCGCAAACGCTGATGGGGACCGTGGATTTCGTTTTGGACCGGCAACACTAGCCGCGATTGGATTTTGCTTTCGATGGTCGACACACCACTGCTGGAAACGGTCAACGTGCCCGCCGACATGCGCGGTTTCTCCCGGGACCAGATCAAGCAACTCGCCGACGAGGTGCGCTCCGAGGTGATTGACGCCGTGTCGGTCACGGGCGGGCATCTGGGCGCGGGCCTCGGCGTGGTGGAGCTGACCGTGGCGATCCACTATGTGTTCGATACGCCGGACGACAAGCTGATCTGGGATGTCGGTCACCAATGCTATCCGCACAAGGTGCTGACCGGGCGGCGCGACCGTATCCGCACCTTGCGCAAGGGTGGCGGCCTGTCGGGCTTCACCAAGCGGGCGGAGAGTGAATACGATCCGTTCGGCGCGGCGCATAGCTCCACGTCTATCAGCGCGGGCATGGGTTTTGCGGTCGCGCGCGACCTGGACGGGCGCGACACCAGCGTGGTGTCGGTGATCGGCGACGGCTCCATCACGGCGGGCATGGCCTATGAGGCGATGAACAATGCGGGAGCAAGCGATTCGCGTCAGATCGTGATCCTCAACGACAACGACATGTCGATCGCCCCGCCCGTCGGCGCGATGAGCCACCTGCTCAGCCGCACCGTCTCCTCCGGCGGCTACCAGGCGCTGCGCGGCGCGGCCAAGGCACTGGTCAAGGACGCGCCCTCGCCTATCCGCAACACGGCCCGCAAGGCCGAGGAATATACGCGCGGCATGTTCATGGGCGGCACCTGGTTCGAGGAGCTGGGCTTCCAATATGTCGGGCCCGTCGACGGTCACGATCTCGACGCGCTGATCCCGGTGCTGGAGAATGTCCGCGACATGAAGGACGGCCCCGTCCTGGTTCATGTCGTGACGCAGAAGGGCAAGGGCTACGCCCCGGCCGAAAACTCCGCCGACAAATATCACGGCGTGAGCAAGTTCAACGTGGTCACGGGCGAGCAGAGCAAGTCCATCCCCAACGCGCCGAGCTACACCAAGGTCTTCGCCAACAGCCTGATCAACGAGGCGCGCCGCGACGACAGGATCGTCGGCATCACGGCGGCCATGCCGGGGGGCACGGGCATGAAGGAATTTGGCCAGGTCTTTCCGGACCGCATGTTCGACGTCGGCATTGCCGAACAGCATGCGGTGACCTTCGCCGGCGGTCTTGCGGCGGATGGCTACAAGCCGTTCTGCGCCATCTATTCGACCTTCCTGCAACGCGGCTACGATCAGGTCGTGCACGATATCTGCATCCAGAACCTGCCCGTGCGCTTCGCCATGGACCGGGCCGGCCTGGTCGGGGCGGACGGGCCGACCCATGCGGGCGCGTTCGATATCGCCTATCTCGGCTGCCTGCCCAACATGGTGCTGATGGCGGCGGCCGACGAAGCGGAGCTGGCGCGCAGGGTCGCGACGGCCGTGGCACGCGACGACGGGCCCACGGG
>JBATXP010000095.1:0-1769 GCA_049673465.1 Litorimonas sp. | reverse complement strand
ACCTTCTGGCGCAGCTGGGCCGCGAGGCGCGTATGGGCCGCGACTTCGCCTTCCGCCGCCGCGACCGCCTGAAGGCGCTACGCCTTCCGCCGGACACGCTGAACGACGGATTGTCCGACGGCACGATCGACTGGCGCGATCCCGCCTTGTTCGACCATCTGCGCCTGTCGGTCATGGAGCGCCTGCTGATCGATCAGCCCGGCTATCACGGCCTGACCGAGGCCCAACGACTCTGGTGCAGCGATTAGCCCATTTGGGACATGGGCCGCGCGCATGGCCTCGCCTACAGGTTCGGCATCGACAATTTGCAAGGGCGTTGCACCATGAAAAGACTTCTCATCGCGGCGGCACTGATCGCCATCGCTTCCACCCCTGCCTTCGCGCAGGCCAGCCGCATGACGGATCAGCCCGGCAATTGCGCCATCTATGCGGAGATGCTGGCCAAGACGATCAAGGCCGATGCGCGGGTGACGGGCACGGCGGAGTCCGAAGCCGTCGAGACGCTCGGAAAGTTCGAGGCCTATCTGAACTCCCTCGTCGAGGCCGGCATGGCGGACACCTACAAGCAGGCCGCCGCCTACGGCATGGACAAGGCATCCGTGGACCAGCGCATGGAGGCCGGGCAGAAAGCTCTCCGCGACGGTTTCGTCGGACCGACGATGGAGCCGGACAAAGTCTACACGGATCATCTGCTGGCGGTGAACGATTGCGCCGAGAAGGCCAAGCGCCGCGGAGAGCTGGGTCAGGCCGATGTCGAGAAGCTCGCCACGCGCATGAACGCCGTCTTCCGCCTGATCTACTAATCGAGCTAATGGACCTTCGGGTCGGGCCTTCCGGCAACACCATACCGATGGGGCGCAAGACGGCCTTGGCGTGGGCAACCGCACCACGCTAAGGCCGTTTCCATGTCAGCCATCAAGACCATGCTCCCGGAGCTTCTCGACACACGCTATTCGGTCCGGGGCTTCAAGCCCGACCCGGTGCCGCAGGAGCTGCTGGACGCCATCTTCGCCAAGAGCCTGAAGGCCGCGTCCAACTGCAACACCCAGCCCTGGCATACCTATGTCGTCTCCGGCGAGATGCGCGACACGGTCTCGAATGCCATGCTGGCCGAGGTGATGAGCGGAAAAGGGCCCTCGCCCGAATTCGACTGGACCGTGAAATATGCCGGCGTCCACAAGGACCGCCAGTGGGGCTCCGCCATGGCGCTCTACGGCGCGATGGGCATCGCGCGCGAGGACAAGCCCGCCCGGATGCAGGCCATGGGCCGCAACTGGCAGTTCTTCGGCGCGCCCCACGCCGCCTTCTTCACCATGGAGAAATATCTCGGCATCATGGGGGCGGTGGATATGGGCATCTACGCCCAGACGCTGAGCCTGCTGCTGGAGGAAAACGGCATACAGAGCTGCATGCAGGGCGCGCTCGGACAGTTCCCGGGACCGGTGAAACAGCTGCTCGGTATTCCGGACGAATACGGCATCCTGTTCGGCATGAGCTTCGGTTACGCCGACGACCACGACGCCAATAAGTGCCGCACGGACCGTGTGGCGCTGGAGGACGGAGTGAGCTTCTTCAATTAGGGGAGAGGGCCATCTGGCGATCGGCGACCCACAGGGCGGCGGGACCCGCGAAAGGGTTCGGTGGCGTCGGGGCGCTTCGGCCCGAAAAAAAGGACGGGGGCTGCCCGCGGGGATATCGGTTGCACGCGTTCACATGTCCTGCACATGTGGAAGGTCCGGACGAGAAACGGCGGCCACACGCGGCGGAGC
>JBATXP010000094.1:0-2642 GCA_049673465.1 Litorimonas sp. | reverse complement strand
GGCCTCCTCCATGTGGACGGCCAACGCCGCGACGGTCTCTCCGGCGGCGGACACGGCGGACGGGCGCGTGCACTTCACGCCCGCCAACCTGCTCTCCATGCCGCACCGCGCGATGGAACACGGCCAGACCACGCGGACGCTTCGCCGTATCTTCTCGGACGATGCGCACTTCGCCGTGCACCACGCCCTGCCCATGAACCCGATGCTGGGCGACGAAGGGGCGGCCAACCACAACCGGTTCTGCCGCCGCCACGGCGAGGCGGGGCTGGAGGTCTTCGTCTATGGCCGCGCGGCGCTCGACGCGCGGGCCGACGACCCGACCTTTCCGGCGCGTCAGACGCTGGAGAGCGTCCAGGCGCTGGCCAGCCGCCACGGCCTGTCGCCGGATCAGGGCGGCGCCTATTTTCTGCGCCAGAACCCGGCCGCCATCGATGCGGGCGCGTTCCACAACGACGTGGTCTGCGTGGTCAACGAGGACACGATGCTCTACCACGCATTGGCGTTCGAGAACCCGGACGGGATGGAGGCGACGATCACGGCCGCCTGCGAACCGCTCGGTTTCGCGCCCCGCTTCGCCCGCGCCGACATGCCGATTGGGGACGCGATCTCCTCCTATGTCTTCAACTCGCAGCTGGTGACGTTGCCCTGCGGCGGCATGGCGATGATCTTGCCGACGGAAACCGAGGAAACGCCCAGCGCCAAGGCCTATGTGGACAGGCTGCTCGACGACGGCGTGATCCGGGACGCGCACTATCTCGACCTGCGCCAGAGCATGAGCAATGGCGGCGGCCCGGCCTGCCTGCGCCTGCGCGTCGCCATGGGCGAGGCCGCCGTCGCGGCGGTCCATCCCGGCGTGGTCATGACGCCGGAGCGGATCGACGCGCTGCGCGAGGTGGTGAACACCCACTATCGCGATCGGCTGACGCTGGAAGATATCGCCGACCCGGCCTTCCTCCCCGAAGTGCGCGCCGCGCTCGACGCGCTGACGCAGGTGCTGGACCTGCCCGGCCTCTACGACTTCCAAAGGGAAAGCTAATGCTGTCTGACCTGAACGCCGCCGACCGTGCCGCGCTCGACCACTTGGCCACGCGGCAGGACGCGATGCTGGCGCGCGTTCTCGGCTGGGCGGAGGTCAATACGGGCAGCTGGAACGCGGACGGGCTCCAGGCGCTCGCCCCGCAGATCGCCGAGGCGCTGCGTGAAACGGGCGCTGAGGTCGAGGTAGTAGCGGCCCCGCCGATCGAGACCATCAACGCCAAGGGCGAGACGGACGCCTTCCATACGGGTCCGGTCCTGCGCGCGACCCGACGCCCCGACGCGCCCATCCAGATCGTGCTGACCGGCCATTACGACACGGTCTTCCCACCTGGCACCTTCACCGACATCGCCGACATCGGGAACGGCAAGCTCAACGGGCCGGGCCTGGCCGACATGAAGGGCGGGATCACCGTGATGATCGAGGCGCTCAAGGCGTTCGAAGCGCACGGAGAAGCGGACAATCTCGGCTACACGGTCGTGCTGACGCCGGACGAGGAGACGGGCAATTTCGCGTCCGACACGTTCCTGCGCGAAGCCGCCGCTAAGGCCCATGTCGGCCTGACCTACGAGCCTGCCATGGAGGACGGGGCTCTGGCCGGGGCGCGCAAGGGCTCCGGCATCTGGGATATCGTGTTCCGCGGCCGCTCCGCCCATGCGGGACGCGAACCGGAGAAGGGGCGCTCCGCCGTGTGGGCGGCATGCGAAATGGCGCTCAAGGTCGAGGCGCTGATGGGCGTGCGCGACGGGGTGGTGTTCAATGTCGGCAAGATCGACGGCGGCGCGGCGGTCAATATCGTGCCGGACAATGCGGTGCTGCGGCTCGGCTCGCGCGCGCCGGACCCGGAGGCTGCCGAGTGGGCGGAAGCGCAGATCATGGCGGCGTTGGACGACGTGCTGAAACGCGACGGCATCGCGGCGCATGTCCATGGCGGCTTCTACCGCCCGCCCAAGCCGCGCAATGCCGCCCAGGACCGGCTCATCGGCGAGGTGCGGGAAACCGCGCGCGGCCTCGGGCTGGAGCTTGAGTTCAAGGATACGGGCGGCGTGTGCGAGGGTAACAATGTCTTCGCCGCCGGGACGCCCAATATCGACACGCTGGGCGTGCGCGGTGGGCGGATCCACTCCGCCGACGAATTCATGGTGGTCGACAGCCTGTCCGAACGGGCGGGCCTCTCCGCGCTCATTCTCAACCGTCTGGCGGATGGCCGCATGGACGGACCCGCGATCAAGAAGCTGATGTCATGAAATCCACCAATCCGATCACGGGCGCGACCGTCTGGGCGGGGGAGGCGGCGTCGCCTGCCGACGTCCACGCCGCCGTCGCCCGGGCGCGCGAAGCGTTCCACGCCTTCTCCCTGACGCCGCTGTCCGAACGGCTCGCCATGATGGAACGCTGGGCCGAAGCCGTCACCGCGCGCAAGGAAGAGATTGCCCGAACTATTTCCGATGAGATCGGCAAGCCGATGTGGGAGGCGAGGACTGAAGCGGGGGCCATGGCCGCCAAGGTCGGGCACTCCATCCGCGCGCAGGCGGAGCGGGCCGGGTCGAGCGAGGGCGAGGCGATGAGCCTGCATCACCGCCCCCACGGCGTCATGGCCGTGTTC
>JBATXP010000093.1:0-11455 GCA_049673465.1 Litorimonas sp. | reverse complement strand
TTCGGAAGGCTCAAGGACTGGAGACGCATCGCCATGCGGTATGAGCGCTGCGCCGACATCTTCATGGCAGTCATAACGCTCGCCACAATCGTCACCTTCTGGATCAACCAATGAGTCCTGAGCCTAGATCACCTTCACATCCACGATCGGGCTATCCGGATCGAAATAGCCCTTCTCCTTCGGGAAGCTCACCTCGATCATCTTCATCACCGCGTCGAAGGCCTGGGAGCGCATCGGCTCCGGGACCAGCACTTCGTTGGTCTCGTCGCGCAGGCACTCATAGAGGTTTTCCAGCGTGATCCGCTTCATGTGCGGGCAGAGATTGCAGGGGCGGACAAAGTCGACGCCGGGGTTCGCCATGGCGACATTGTCGCTCATGGAACATTCGGTCAGCAGGATGACCTTGCCCGGCTTGCGGTCGCCGACATAGTCGCTCATCGCCTTGGTGGAGCCGGTGAAGTCGCTCTCCGCCACCACGTCCGGCGGGCATTCTGGATGAGCCAAAACCACGACACCGGGATTGGCGGCGCGCATGTCGCGCACATCCTCGGCGGAGAAGCGGGCGTGGACCTCGCAGCGTCCGTGCCAGGCGATGATCTCGATATCGGTCTGGCGCGCCACGTTCTTGGCGAGAAACTCGTCCGGCAGCATGATGACCGTGTCGACGCCCCATTCGGCGGCGATGTGTTCCACGATGGCGACGGCGTTGGAACTGGTGCAGCAAATGTCGCTTTCCGCCTTCACGTCGGCCGAGGTGTTCACATAGGTCACGATGGGCAGGCCCGGATAGCGCTGCTTGATCAGGCGCACATCAGCGCCCGTGATGGAGCTGGCAAGCGAGCAGCCCGCCCGCATGGACGGGATGAAGACGCGCTTGTCGGGGCAGAGGATCTTGGACGTTTCCGCCATGAAGTGAACCCCGCCCTGGATGATGATGTCCGCGTCGGTCTTGGTCGCCTCGATAGCCAGACCGAGCGAGTCCCCGACATAGTCGCCCACCAGCGCGAAGATGTCCGGCGTCATGTAGTTGTGGGCCAGGACGACGGCATTCTTCTGTTTTTTCAGCGCGTTGATCGCGTGGACCACAGGCGCGTAGGCGGGCCATTCGAACTCCGGAATGAAGTCGCTGACCTGGGCGTAGAGGTGGTCCGTCGCCGCCTTGACCTCGTCCGTATAGGGCAGGTCCTTCGGGTAGCCGTCCAGATCGTTGCCCGGAACGGCGCAAACCCCGTTGGGCACTTCGAGCGTTTGCCCGATCCAGTTGCCGTCTTCCCAGTTGAGGAGTTCCTTGCCCATGAATGGCCTTCGCGAAAAGTGATCGTCAATGTCGATATAGGCAGGATCAGCCGAACACGAAAGGCAGGGCGAAGACCAGCAGCCCTGCAATCATGCCGACCGCGATGGAGCCGTCCGAGATCTTCGCCGCCGGGCGCGGCATGCGCCGGTCCTGCACGCGGCCGATGAACCCGAACACCATGGCGAGCGCGGCGGCGATCAGCGCGGCGAGCTGCAGCCCGACGGTGGACCGGCCCGTATCGGGTTCGTAGGCACCGCCCGCGAAGCCGAGCAGCAGGTTCACGGCCAGCAGGGCCGCAACCACGGCGGAAACGACGGCGATCACATTGATGACGGGGCGCATGGAGACTCCTTCTGACTTGCCGCGCCCTTCGCATGCCGCCGGGCGTCCCACAAGACGGTGCGCGGCGACGCGACGCGCTTCCTCGTTCACCTCGGGCATGGCGCGAACGAAACGGCGCGGCTATGGGCGCGCCCATGATCAAGACCGCGCTCTACCACCTCTTCGTGCCGATGGGCCGGACGTCCCGCCGGACGTTCTGGATCACGCTGGCGGCGTTCGCGGCGCTGGTGACGGTATTCAAATGGGGCCTGTTCCAGCACGATACGACGGGCGCGGTCTACTTCTGGGGCTTCCTGATCTGGATGACCATGCTGTTTTGCGGGCTGTTCGCCATCTACGGCAAGCGGCTCAAGGATTTCGGGCGCTCCGTCTGGGCGATCGTGCTGCTGCTGACCGCCTTGATCGTCGTGATGATGGTGCTGATGCTGGCCTTCGGCGGCGCGGAATATTTCGAGGCCTACAGCCATTATGAGCGCAAGGCGGAGATCGACGAGGCCGTGAAGGCGCGGATCAACGCCCGCTACGAGGAGCGACTGGCGTCCGCCACGCCTTGGGTCAGCACGATCATGAGCGCCATGATCGTGGGTTTCACCCTGTGGGTTGGTCTTGCCCGAGGGGACGCCGGGACCAACCGATACGGCCCTCCCCCTATCGGATAGAGTCCGATTTTTCTTGCAAAATGGTTGAAATCCGGCAGGTTCCGCCGCGTCAACAACTCGGAGAATCTCCCATGGGGAACCTGCTTTTCTCGCCCAGCGGCCGCATCGGCCCCGGCGCATACATGAAGGGCATGATCGTGCTTGCGATCATCAGTGCCGTCATCACACTCGTCCCGCTGATCAGTCCCGGGCTGGCCATGATCCTGAGCTTCGTCAGCCTGATCCTGATCATCCCGTTCGTCTTCCTGGGCATCAAGCGCAGCCATGACGCCGGCAAGTCCGGCTGGATGGTGCTGACCCACATCCTGCTCTATGCCGGTGTTGCCGCCGTGCTCTACTTCATTATGAATGCCCTGGGTATGGGCGTGGACCCGGCCATGGAAGCCGCCATGAACGAAGCCGCCGCCGAAGGCGACATGGGCACCGTCGTGGAAATGACGGGCGATCTCGCCCGCGCCACCGCGATCCCGTCCGCCATCAGCGGCGTCATCGGAACCCTGGCGAGCGCCTTCCTGATCAACATGTTCAACAAGCAGGACATGGGCGACAACCAGTATGGTCCCGTTCCGGTCGCGTAAGTCGACTGCAACACAACCGATCATCGAAGCCCGCCGGATCGGTGGGCTTTTTCATTGCGTCGGGCCGAAGATGATCTCGAAGCGGGTGCGAAGCGCCGCGTCCACATCCGCCATCGACGCCGCGACGCCCAGATCGCGCAGACTCGTCACCCCATGCTCACGGATGCCGCAGGGCACGATCCCGTCGAAATGGGACAGGTTCGGATCGACATTGATCGACAGACCGTGGAAGCTGACCCAACGTCGGATGCGCAGCCCGATCGCGGCGATCTTGGCCTCCGTCCCGTCGGCCTTGTCGACCCAGACTCCGACACGGCCCTCACGCCGGTCTCCGGCAACGCCGAAGTCGGACAGCGTGTCGATCACGACCTGCTCCACGCCGGACACGAAACAGCGCACGTCCCGGCCACGCTCCCGCAGGTCCAGCATCAGATAGGCCACGCGCTGGCCCGGCCCATGATAGGTATACTGCCCCCCTCGCCCGGCCCGGTGGACGGGAAAACGATCGGGCATGACAAGATCATGCGGCTTGGCGCTGGTTCCGGCCGTGTAGAGCGGCGGATGTTCCATCAACCAGGCGAGTTCGCTCGCCTTCCCGGACGCGATGGCGGCGGCGCGGGTCTCCATCCGGTCGAGCGCATCGGGATAGTCGATAGGCGTGTCCGCAACCTCCCAATCGACGGGACCCTTGGATCGAAGCGCTGCGCGACCGCAGCCGGTCACGGGTCTCGGCGAAGTCGTCACGCAGAGATCAGGGCTGGTCGACACCGTCCAGCACGGACTCCAATACAGCCCGCGCCTCGGGGGCTTCGCGGTAGATGCGGGTGATTTCCGCCGCGACCTGGGTCTGAACGGCCATGATCTGGGGCGTGCGTCGCATGATCGCCGCCACTTCGGACATGCTCGGCTCACCCATCGTCTCGAAGCGCTGGGCGACGTCCTCATAGGTCTGGACCAGGTTTTCGAGCTGGGGCTTGGCGGCCTCCGCCGTCTCCGCATCGACCACGCTGGATAGCAGCTCCGCGAGCCGTTCGCCATCCACGATGACCCGGTCCGCCACTTCGGGCAGCGGAAGGGAGGCGTCGATCGGGGCCTGGCTGTCGGACGAAACCGTGTCGCCGCCCGACCCGCAGGCGGCAAGCGCCAGGGCAGCGAAGATCAGGGAGGCCAGGGTCTGGGCAAATGTTTTCATGCCCGTCCCATAGGCGCAGCGCCGGACGGCGGCAAGGCCACCCCGGCGCTGTAAAATCCGTAGGTCCTGTGCGTCGACCCTAGGTCGGGCGGAAGTGCTGCAATTCCGGCATAATGACCTGCGCGGCCTGCACGTTGCGGGCCTGCAGCGCGTTGAGCGAGTTCATGAAACCGGCCAGCGCATCGGCGGATTGCATCTGCTTCTGCATGAATGTCTCGGCGTTCTTGATGCGGCTCTGGTCGAGATCGCGCAGGGCCGTCATCAGCACGGTGTAGCGCTCGCCGATCTCGGCCAGTTCGGGCTGGGCGGCTTCCGCGTCCTCGACGGTCTGGATACCGTCCATCATCTCCTTGGCGGCAGTCATGTCCGCCACGACGCGGTCCACGAGGTCCGCCGGGTCCATCTTGGCGGCCGCCTCGGCCGTGATCGGGCCGCTCACGCCGCCCGACCCGCCGCCGCAGGCGACAAGCGCACCGGCCATGGCACAGATCAACAGGTTCTTCATTTCAACGCCTCTTCTTGGTTGGAAGGGCGGTCTAGCGGGCCGGGCGTCCCGGCCCATGTCCCATATGGGACAGATGGATCAGCGGTCCTCGTCCGCCGCACTATTGCCCGCCAGGAAGCCGAAATCGAATTTGTCCATGGTTTCCCGGATGTCGGTTTCCAGCTCCGGATATTGCGCGATCAAAACCTGCGCACGCCGGTCCATCGTGTCGCGGGCCGACGCCAGTCTCGCCCGATTCGCCCCCAGCGCCTGCTCTGCCGCCGCGTCTCCGTCGCGCAGCATCCGTTCGAACCGCATCGCGACGGTGCGGTAGTCGGTCCCGGCCTCCTCCACGCGCATCAGGTCGCTGCGCAGCTCGTCGGCGTCGCGTGGATCGGCGATCTGCTCCGACAACCGCTCGAGGTCGCCGACGATCCGCGCGACCAGCCCGTCCGCGTCGAGCTCCTGAATGTCGGCGGCGCTCACGCTCGGCTGCGCCCCCTCCGTGGTGACGGACGAGGTCCGCGTGACGGGCTCTCCGCAAGCCGACAGAAGAGCCGCGGCGGCAAGTAGGTAGAGGGGGCGCATGGTGAACTCCGGTGGTTGTCGTGGATGTCGGAACGGGTCGGACTCGTGCCTGTTCCACCGTCCCCCGCGACCGATGATCGTGGTAAAACTTGGGAGCCGCCCGACTGCAATTGGCGGCGAAAACGCGCTTGCCCTCCGCGAGACGCCGCCCTAAAGCCCCGCAACCTCGATGTGCGGCCGTGGCGGAATTGGTAGACGCGCAGCGTTGAGGTCGCTGTGGGGTAAAACCCGTGGAAGTTCGAGTCTTCTCGGCCGCACCATCCCCTCTACTCTTCTATCTCGCCTTTCGGGCTGGAGCCCGTTTGGATCGGCACGACGCTTGCGGGCGCGTTGTAGTCGAGATGGACTTCCGTGTGCAGCGGGCGGGATATGGTGGGGTCGTTGAGCACGCGGTGGATCGCTTCCACGACGCGGGCATGGGTTTCCACCACGTCGGCGCGGAAGGCTTTCGACCACCAGCGGCAGCGGATCGTGCTGGACGTCGCGCCGAGGTCCCAGGCCAGCACGTCCGGCTTCGGTTCATTGAGGACACCGTCCGTGGAGTGGATCGCGGCGAGCAGCGCCGCGCGAACCTCGGACAGAGTTTCGCGGAAAGCCACCTCCACGTCGATCTGGCTGCGGCGGACGTCCCGCTCCGTCTTCACCAGCACGGCCTTCGTGTAGACCTCGTTGTTGGGCACGACGACATACTGGCCGTCATAGGTGCGGATGCGGGTGGACCGGGTCTCGACATGCTCCACCGTGCCCTCCCACGGTCCGACCTCGATCTGGTCGCCCGGATGGAACGGACGGCGCACGAGCAGGAGCAGGCCCGCCAGCCAGTTCTGCAGGATGTCCTTGAACGCGAAACCGATCGCGACCGAGCCCACGCCCAGCCCCGATACGAGATCGCCCGGCGAGAGGGTCGGAAAGACCAGGGTCGCTCCCAGCACCACCGCGCCGACGACCATGATCCATTTCAACAGGCTGCCTAGAAGTTGGCCGAGGTCGGTTCGATCATGCGTCGCCAGGCGTCGCTTGACGATGCGCTCCACGCCCTTCCCGACAAAGAAGGTCAGCATCACCAGAAACAGCGCGAAGGCGAGGTTCGGCAGTGCGTAGGTCAGCGCGTCCAGGAGCGCGTCCAGCTTCTCCGTGATCAGGGACGGATTGGCGTCCACCTCTCCCGTCTGGTCGGGCGTGTCGGTCGCGACGTCTTCGGCGGTCTGCACGGCGGATCAGATCTGGTCGGACAGGAATAGGACGCGCCGGATGATGTTGCGCGTGTCGGCCGAGCCGCCCAGCGAACCGGACAGCACGCCCAGCCCGGCCAGGAAGGTGGACAGGCGGATATGGTCGTCCAGCGACGCTGCATCCTCCACCGTCGTCCAGCTGCTCATCAGCGGTTCGGGAAAGATCGTCACGGCGAAGAACAGCATGAGGCCCGCGAACAGAAGGAACATGGCGAACAGGGTCAGGAACAGGGTCGTCACCGTCGCTGCCGCCGTGACCACCGCGCTTTCCATGATGCGACCGTCCCGGGCGGACACGGGCGCGAAGGCAAAGGCGCGGTAGAGCACGAAGGTGCCGATCAGGAAGGACAGCAGAACGAGTCCTGCCACCTGCGCATTGCTGGCCATGGCGGCGTAATCCCAGATCTCGGCTCCGAACAGGAGCAGCGCAATCACGGAAAAGGCCGTCGCCAGCATGGTCGGCATCCGCGTGACGAGCAGGAGAGGATTGGCGCGCTTCACCGCCTTTAGGATGGACGGCAGGCGGCGCGCCACCGTGCCGAGCGCGAACCCGATCCGACCGTCGCGCGTGGACCGCTCGAACGCTTCCTCGGGCAAGGTCGCGCTCATTTCCCGGACCTGATCGTCCGTGAAGGTCTCCATCCGGTCCAGCGATTCGACCCCTTCGATCTTCGCCATCATGTTGGTCGGGTCGTGCGAATGTTTCAGGTTCAGCAAGTGGCCGAACGTGTGGACCAGCAGCGCCGACAGCCGGTTCACGGCGCGGTCCGTATCGCCCGTATCGCCCCAAAATTCGGGATTAAGCCGCCGGGTCGTGACCAGGGCGATGTTCGTGACGCGCGAGGGCAACGCCAGCGTGTAGGAGGTCTTGGACGGCGACAGGTCTACATCGGTCACGATGATGAGAAAGGACAGGCCGCGCTCCGCCTTCTCCGACAGGCCGAGCTGAACGAAGTCGAGCGCATTGTAGGCCCCGCCCTGCGGGACCAGGTGCGGTGTGGCGAAAGCATTGGTTTCCAGGGACAATTCCGGCAGCTTGTCCGCAATGTCGGACGAGAACCGAGTCATGGCTCTGTCGACGAGGTCGGCGAAGCCGTCCCCATCTTCGCCGACCTGGGCGCGCATGACACCGACGCGGTAGCGCGGAGCCGCTGTCACGGCGTGGCCTTCAGTGTCGTTCATTGCCATACCCCTACCCTCTCTGCCGTGCCCTTGAAGGGTCTAACGCGCTCGTGCGGAGATGGTTCGGCGATGGGCCAACGCCTTGGAGACCGACCGGTCTGGAGGACCTCCACGCGCCAGCGTCCGTTCCGCGCCACGAGGCGTCGCACAGTGTCGGCACGCAGCGCCCGCGCGAACCGGTCGTGGACGGTCGAGGGCCGCGACGCCGTGTCGGGAAAGTCCACATGATGATGCGCCAGCACGATGCGAGCCCCATCCGACAGACGCAGCCGCCGGGCGGTCGCCGCGATCTCCATCGGACGGAGATAATAGAGCAGTTCGGCGATCACGACCAAATCGAATGCGCGGCGCGGGACACCATCGGGCAGCAGGGCGTGGTGAAGTTCGACGCGACGGTCGGTCTGACGGCCAGCAAGATCCAGCGCCGCTTGCGAGCCGTCTAGCGCGACGAGACGGTGCGCCCGCCTCGCCAGATGGCCCGTATTGGACCCGTTGCCGCAACCCAGTTCGAGCGCATTGCCCGCCCGGCCACCGCAGGCCCGCAGGATCGCCTGCCGCTTCACGGCTTCGTCGCGGCGGACGAACGTGCCCCACGGGTCGGGATTGTCGCGGAACAGGGTCTCGAAGTGGGTGGGCGTCGCGGCTCGGCGCATGGGATCAGCGCGCGTAGAACCGCTCGACGGGCTGCGTGAACCGGTCGAACAGCGCGTCCGTGATCGTGAAGCCATCGGGCGAGTCCTCGATCAGGCCGAGCTGCGTCCGGTATTTGCGCAAGGCCTCGGCCTTGCGCTCCCGACACGCTTCGATGTCGATCCTCACCGTTTCTTTCGGTCCAGGACACCCTGTTATCGGCCAGACGAGGTAATGAAGCGCTTGCCGGCATCGCAAATGCGGGGTGACGAGTTCCGTCGTTCGCCGGTGGTCCGGGTGGTCATCCAGACGTGACGGGAGCGCGACCCAGTCGACGGGTCGTTTCAGCCGCTGCGCCGCGCGGTTTGGAAGAACCCAATCGCTCGACCCGCCGTCCGGCAGGTCGAGAAACTCGATCCGGTCAGGGGCAACGCCGACATGGGCAAGCGCGGCGCGGCTTTCCTGTCGGCGCGTCTCCGCCAGTTTGCGCGCCGGATAGGACCGGGAACCCGGATGCGACGCCGCACCGTCGCTGACGATCACCACATCGACCGCGCCGCCCGCGCTCAGCACGGTCTGGATGAGGCCGCCGCAGCCGATGATCTCGTCGTCCGGATGGGGCGCGACGACCAGCAGGGAGGTGGATTGCGTCGGGGTCAGCACGGGGAGGTATCGAGCGACAACGTCTCGTCGATCGCGCCTTGGGCGACGCGGTCGAGGCTGCCATCCGGATTGGGCTGGCGGATATAGACGGACAGGTCCGATAGGTGTGTGGCGAGCGGATGGGGATGCATGAGAGAGCCGAGTCCGGCGGCGCGCTGCACCCGCGCGATCTGCGCTTCCGCCCGCTCCAGCACGATGTGCCGGGCGGCGTCCACGCGCGGAATCCAGCTCGGCTCGTGCCGATAGGCGGCGGCCGCTCGGATCACGGCATCGATGGCGATCTGCGCGTCGGTAAAGCTCTCCGCGATGCGGCGACGCTGCAAGGGGTGGTCGGCTCGGTCGCGGCTCGTCAGTTCCGCCACGAGGCGGTCATGCAGTCCGGCGACCGCGCCCGCCTGCACGGCGGCAAAGCGTAGGGCACCGCCGGAAAAGTGGGGTTCGGTCTGATAGTCTCCGCCGCCGCCAAGCCGTTCCGCGCGCGGGGCGGTCGCGCCGTTCCAGGACACGATATGCGTCTCGGAGCGCTGCATCCCGACCGGATTCCACCAGCTTCTATCCGTCGTGGACGTCTGCTCGTCGAGCTTCACGATCCACATCTGGACGGCCTTCGAATCGGAGGCTTCGGTCGTCACCAGCGCGTGGGTCAGCAGGCCTGCCCCGGAGGCGAAGCTCTTGGCCCCGCGCAAGCGTTCGCCCGTCCAGAGAAGCGGATCGCCGTGCGCGTCATTGTTCCAGACCCCGATGCGGACCCCGCGTTCGGACGCCTCGCGCGCCCACGCGCACTGGCGGGCATCGCCGAACTGGCAGACCAGCTGCAAGGCGTTGACATGGCCCTCGTAGAGCCGTCCGAGCGCGGCGTCCTCGCGACCCACCTCGATCATGGCACGAATAACTCCGACCACGGCTTCCGGCGTGTCAAAACTTAGCAAGTCGGGGACGGATCGAGACGCGAAAGCCCGCTGCAGGCTGTCCGGAGTGAAAGCCGCGACCCCTCGCCTGTCCGCCGGGTAGGATACATCGTCCAGAAGCCGGCTCACGATGCGATTTCCAGCGCGTCGGAGCGAACGGGCTGACGGCGCCCATATTGCGCCTTCATCTGGGCCAGACGGCGCTCGCCCACGTCGAGACGAATCTCGCTCGGCCATTTCGGTTCGGGAAAGACGCGCGTGACGAAGGCGTCGGCCGTAGGCGCATCGGTCCAGGCGTCCAGCAACTGGGTCAGGTCGGCGGGACCGTGGACACCCAGTCGCATCGCCTCCTGCCGGTCGCGCGCGGCAAAGGCCCGCCGCAGGGCGGCCGTGCGGATCGAGTGCCGAACCTGGCGCACCGGGTCGATGACCGGCACCAAGCGACCCTCTCGCGTGCAGGCATCTTCGAGGATCAGCGAGTCCGCCAGACCGTGTCTTGCCCGCCCGGACCGGCGCACGCTGGTCACGACCCGGACGGAGCGGTCCTGCCGGATGGAGAACCCGGCAAGGCGGGCCGCTCGGACCATCGTCACGTCCTCATCATTGGGCACGGAGGGGCAGCCGCCGATGGCCTGATAGACCGAGCGCCGGAATGCGATTGACGCGCCGTAATGTTTGGGATGCGGATCGGCGGCATCGCCGCGGATCGGGTCGATCTTGCGCCGGAAGCGGTGGACGGCGTGGAAGAAGGCTTCGTGGCGGATGCGTTCCCCGGCCGCGTGTTCGTCCTCCCGCCACACGTCGCCGCAAACCACGTCCGCCCCGCGTCCCACGAGCGACAGCGTGTTGCGAATCCAGCTGGGATCGACCTGAGTGTCGGCATCGGTCGTCAGCAAAGTCAGATCCCGGCCCGGATAGAGGGCGGCTGCTCGGTCCATCGCCGCCTTGCGGACCCGACCCGCATTCGGCTTGGTATGCGGCGGCAGCTCCACGGTGACGATGGGCATGGACACCTCGGCCCGCCAATAATCCACCACGTCGGCGCTGCCGTCCGTGCAGCCGTCCAGCGCGATGACGAGACTGCCCTCCATCCGCCGTTCGCCGTCGCGAAAGGCGCGGCAGACGGACTGGATCAATCCGGGGAGTAGCGCGGCTTCGTTCTTGGCGGGAACGCAGACGGCGGCGACCGGATCGCTGGCATGTCGTGTCTTCATCGTCTGTCCCCTTGGATCGCGTCCTCCTTGCTACCCGGGAGTGCGCAGTTTGGTTTCATGCCTTCGCGACATATTTGACCCCAGGCATCAGGGACGTGCTGGACGCGGACGGAGTCTGGCTTTGCACGGGAGCCCGACTAGACGTGACGTCAGCAAGGAGGCCCAACATGACGGACGAACCCGCAGGACAATCTTCTGAAAAGCCTCAAGGCATCGGCGATCTCGTCCTTTACGAACGGGACGGCAATATCGCGGTCGTGACGCGGAACCGCCCGGAAAAGCGCAACGCCGTGTCTCCCGAACTGGCCGAAGCGCTCGATTGGGTCGTCAAGGACGTCGAGGCGGACGACGCGGTCTGGGTCGCGATCCTGACCAGCAGCAACGACAAGACCTTCTGCGCGGGCGCGGACCTCAAGGCGATCAGCGAGGGCAAGGGCCATTTGCTGTCGACCCGGGATGGCGGCTTCGCGGGCTATGCCTCTTCCA
>JBATXP010000092.1:0-18577 GCA_049673465.1 Litorimonas sp. | reverse complement strand
CGCCGCGAGGGCGCGGCCTGCATCGACGAAGTCGTTGAAGGTGTTGACCTTGCGCTCCAGCTTCCCGGCCTCGTACCAGCCATAGCCTTTGGCCATGCCCCCCCGGATATGCGCGACGGCGTAGACGAAGCCCCGGTCCACCAGGCTCAATCGCGCCGTGCGGAAGTCGGCCGGGATGGTGTGGCCGTAGGAGCCGTAGCCATAAAGTAGCAACGGATTGGTGCCGTCCGGTTCCACCCCCTTGCGGAACAGCAGCGTGACCGGAACGCACTCCCTGTCGCGCGCCTCGATCTCAATGCGCCGCGTCTGGTAGTCGTCGGGATCGTGGCCGCTGGGCACGGTCTGGCGACGGACCAGCTCGCGCGCCCGCGTCGCCATGTCGTAGGCATAGACCGAGGACGGGGTGGTCGGGCTGCTATAGCTGTAGTGGATCGTCGTGGTGTCGTATTCATATCCGCTGACGAGGCCGAGGGCGTAGGCCTCCTCGTCCATTTCGATGGCGTGCTCGGCTTCGCTGTCCATGTCGCGTATGACGATGCGCGGCAGGGCGTTCTCGCGCTCCAGTCGCACCATGTGGCCGCTATAGGTTTCCAGCCCGAGGATCAGCCGCCCCGGCACGTGCTCGATATAGGTCTCCCACTCGGCCGGATCGCTTTCGCGGCCCAACGGTGCGTCTGAACGGAACACGGCGAAGTCGATTGCGCCGCGATCGTTGGACAGGACGTAGCTGCGACCGCCATGTGGGGCGACACCGTACTCCACGCCGCGTCGGCGCAGGGCAAAGCAGACCGGGGGCGTTTCCGGCGCGTCCATCGGCACGGCCCAAAGCTCGCTGGTCGTATGGTCATGCGCGCTGATGGTGATGTGGCGGTCGTCGTCCGACACGCCCACGCCGACGAAGAAACCGGGATCGCGCTCCTCATAGGCCAGCGCCGCCGCGCCGTCCGCATCGACGCTGCGATAGCGCACGGAGGATGGCCGCTGGTTCTCGTCGCGTTCCACCCAGAACAGGATCTCACTGTCGCCCGCCCACACCAGCGCGCCGGCGGCCGTGTCTATGCCGGTGAAGCGCGCTTCCTCGCCCGTGGCGGGCTTGACGAAGACTTCGTTGTTTTCCGACCCCTTGAGGTCCAGACCGTAGGCCACACGCGCATGGTCCGGGCTATGGCTGACATCGCCGATGTCGAAGAAGCCGTCCGACTGTTCGCTCAGCCTTTCCGCGTCCAGCGTGACCACTGCCGCCCCGCCCTCGCGCGGTTCGCGCATATAGGTGCCGTGCTCCTGTCCCGGCTCGAAGCGATGGTAATAACGATAGGGCCCGTCCGGCAGTTTGGTGGAGGACCTAGCCGGTTCCAGCCGGCCTTTCATCTCCTCGAACAGTTCCGCCTCCAGCTCCGAAAGCGGGCCGAGCACGGCCTGCGTATAGGCGTTCTCCGCTTCCAGATGGGCGCGAATGTCGGCGGACAGGGCGTCCGGCTGGCGCAGCACGGTCTGCCAGTCCGCGTCCTTCAGCCAGGCATAATCGTCCGTCCATTCGTGGCCGAAACGGGACTGGGTCACGGGCCGTTTCTCGGCAGTTGGCGGTGTCGGAGGGAAAGAGCTATCGGTCATGTTCGCCCTCTAGGAGTGCGGTCACGGAGTGTTAAGGGCTCTTCTTTACCTTTCGGCGCGAGGGTCCGGCTTCCGACGCGGCCCATGACCCGATCCGAGGCCCCATGTCGCACGCCGCTCAAGTCCTGGAGCTCGAAACCGAAGCGGTTCGGCCCGTCGCCGACACGCCCAAGGATTCGGTGCGGCGCCACCTCGCCCAGCGGCTCGCCGACGCGATCTGCCTGCCCGCATCCAAGCTGACGCCGCAGGAACGGCACATGGCGGGCGACGTGCTGGTGGAATTGCTGCGGTCCGCCGAAGCGGATGTGCGCGAAGCGGTGGCCAAGCGGCTGGTGATGCTCAACGAAGCCCCGCGCACCATACTCGTCATCCTCGCAAAGGACGATATCGCCATCGCGCGGCACGTGCTGGAAAACTCCAAGAGCCTGACGGACTCCGATCTGATCCAGATCGCGCGCAAGGTGAAGATGGACCACCGGATCGTCATTGCCCAACGCCGCCAGCTATCGGACGCCGTGGTCGACGTTCTGGTCGAGTTCATGGAGGAGCCCGTCGTCGAGACCCTGCTGAAGAATAAGGGGTCCAACCTGTCCGATACGGCGATCCAGCGCATTCTCGTCACCTCTCGCTCGCACCAGCCCTATGTGGAGCTGCTGGCGCGTCGCGAGGAGGTTCGGCCCAGCCACGGGCTGACTATGTTCTGGTGGGCGGACGGCGCCAACCGCCGTCGCATCCTGAAACGCTTCGCCGTGACGCGGCACGTGCTACAGGACAGCTGCTCCGATCTCTACCCGCGCGCCGCCGCCGAAGGCTGGCAGGATGCGGGCGTGCGCAAGGCCCTGCAGTTCATCGAGCGCCGCCAGCGCAACCGCGCCGCCATCGAACGCTCGCCCTATGCAGGGCTGGAGGAAGCGATCGAGGACGTGGCGCGTAGCGGCCTGACGCGCCGCGCCACGGAGGAACTGTCCTACATGGCCGGGATCAAACCCGCGACGGGCGCGCAGATCCTGACCGACAAGCAGGGCCACCCGCTCGCCATCTTCTGCAAGGCGCCCGGCCTGAAGCGCCACCATCTGGAAATGCTCTGGCAGGGCCTTGGCCGATCGGTCCTGAACGAGGCGGGCGAGACCGCGTCGGACTTCGCCCGCGTCGTGGAGACGTTCGACACCGTGTCGACCGACAAGGCGCAGACGGTGCTGCGCTACTGGAACTGGTCGCTCACCTCCTCGCTCAGCCCGGAAGTTCTGCAATATATCAAAAACGGCGTCATTCCGCGCGAGGAGGATTTCGGCGCCGCCGCGATCACGGCCGCGCTCGTCTTCTCGCATAGAGGGTAGGCACGCCCTACTCCGGAATGATCCGCCCGCCTTCATCCGTCAGGCGGAAAGTGATGCGCGTTTGCAACCCGGTCCGGGCGACGGGACGGCCGTCGCGGATTTCCGGGCGGTAGACCCATTTCTGAACCGACTGAATGGCGGCCCGGCTGAACAGCGACTGACTGCAGGATGTCGCCTCGACATTGAACGGACGTCCCTCCGGGCTGACATCGAAGCGCATCCGGCAGTGGCCGGAGCGGGTGGCACGCGGCGGCATGAGCGGTGCGATGCGGTTGATGGGTTGAGGATCGGAATCGATGACCGTCACGACGGTGGCGGGGATATCGATCCGGAACTCACCCGGAAGGGCGGGCGTCGCGGCGGTCCGCGCGATGGGTTCGCTCGGCAGGTCGGTTTTCGGGATGTCCACCGGCGGCGGCGCGGGCGGAACCTCTATCGCATCCAGCTTCGGCCGTTCGCGCATCTCGATCGGCTTGACCTCCTCCACTCTGGGATTGATCTCGAAGCTTGCCAGCTCGATCACGTCCTGTGGCGTGAACTCCTCGGCAATCAATTGCGACATGGTCCAGAGCAGTGCGGCCGTCACCAAGGCCGCCCCGATAATGGCGAGTGGCGGACGCCAACCATCGCTGGGCAACGCTGCGATCCCGCCTCCACCGACAAATCGGAGAGCCGATGCGGAAGGAGTAAGCTTCCTTCCCCGCACTGATCGATCGAACTTCATAGACATAACACCCTCCCATTATTTAAGTTATAATATCACATAACTCGACTTCTTGGAAGATCATTCATCGTTGGACCAATAAAAAACCCAGCCCGAAGGCTGGGTCGTAGTATCGAATGCGGTCTCGACTACTCGGTCGTCGTCCGGACGTAGAGTTCGTCATACTCCGGCTTGTAGGCCATGCACTCCGGATCTTCGAGGTCGAACTCGCCGCCCGCAAAAGCCAGATTGTCATACTCCAGCTTGATCTTGGAGAAACACAGTTCCTTGGTCACGTTAATCTCGAACAGGCAGCGGTCGACGAAGGCTTGCTGCTCGTTTTCCACGAAGCCGATCCACTTGCGGGCGTTGCGGCTCTCGCGCGAACCGTTGGGGACGTTGCGGAAGGCCGCGATCGCATCCTGTCGGATTTTGCTGATCGGAGCCTGCGCGATCTGAGTGGTCACCGCAGAGCGCTTGGCCGGATTGTCCTCGTAATCCTCGAAATCATAGTCGGAACAGTCGAGACGATCCGCGCTCTGCGTGGAGTCGTAGCGACAATTGGCGACCTGCATCCAGCTCTTGCCGGCATCGTAGCCCCGGCTGATGGCCTGGTTGAAGGCCTGCTCGGACTTCGCACACTGACCTTCGTTGAAATAGGCCTCACCGAGCGCGGCGTAGAGCGTCGCCGTTCCGGCCTGTTGCGCGGCCTGCTCCAGCACGGGGATGGCCTTGTCGTATTCGCGCGCGGTCCGGTAATATTTGGACAACTCTTCGAGATTGGCCGGGGTGCGGGCAATACGACCATTGGCCATTTCGCGCTCGAGGATCTGCGCGGCCTGATAGGGCATTTCGTAGTAGGAATAATACTGGATGACTTTCTTGATGTCGGATTCGTCAGTCAGCGCACCACCCAGATAGAGCATCTTGTTGACCTCGAACGCGTCCTGCTCGCGGCCGCCATTGCCCAGCATGGACGCCCACGTATTCCAGAGCGTACGGTCATTGGGCCACTTCTGGATCATCTCCTTGACGATGTCGGCCTGCTTCTCCGGCATGCCGAGATTGTTGTAGAGGAAGTTCAGCAGGTCGAAGTGCTTGCGCTCCTTGGGACTGGCGCGGTTGAACCACTTCTCCGCCCAAGGCAGGGCGCGGCGATAGTCTTCCGCCTGAACCCAGGCATTGACCAGAAGCTCCACATAGTTGGGCTTCTCCTGCCCACCAGAGGCCAGATAGTTTTCAAGAGCGGTCGCACCTTCGCGGTACTGTCCGTTGATGATCATCAGCTGCGCGATGGTCACGCGCAGGGAGTCGACCTCGTTGGGCAGCAGACCGCCTGCATCGATGGCCTGTTGGAACGAACGCTGCGACTGCGCGGAGTTGTTCACCTCATTATAGGCCTGGCCCAGCATCTGATAGATGGTCGACCGCTCATAGGGGTTCAGGGACGTGCCGGACGACAACAAGGTGTTGAGCGAGTTGATCGCGGCCTGCGAGTTGTTGTTGTTGATCATCTGCAGGGCTTCGTTCACCTTTTCGCCGGCGGCGGCGGAGAACTGGCGGCCCTCCAAAGGCTCCTCGTCCTGGGCGAAGGCGATATCGGCCGGGACCGGGGACACCAGACCGATGGTGGCGACGGCCAGGAGGCTCGCTCCGGTCAGGGCGGCAGCCTTGGCGGAGGCGCGCTTGAAGAAATTTGGCATTGGGTTGGTAGTGCAGCTCGTCATGACTGTCTCCCTTTGGTGAGAGCCGCGATCCGGTGGATCCCTTGACGGGCTTGTCGGACCGGAAACGCCCACTCTATCGGCCATTGGCCGGAATATGCGGCCGACGATCCGGCCTGTGTGAAAATCGACATGGGGCCGGTTTCCGGAAGATGCGAGTGGGACAAACCGACCCGCACGGTTAAATATGCGTCATCCGATCCGGTCGAGCGGACGGACGGACCACCCTACTCGGGAATGATGTTCCCGCGTTCGTCGGCCAGCTTGAAGGTGATCTGGGATTGCACCCCGACCCGACCCACGGGACGACCGTCCTGGATCTTCGGGTTGTACTTCCACTTCTGCACCGAACGAATGGACGGACGCTCGAACAGGCTTTGCGTGCAATAGGTCGCGACCACGTCGAAAGGCTGGCCCTCGGGGCTCACATTGAACTTGACCTTGCAGTGGCCGGATTTCTCGGCGCGCGGCGGCATTTGCGGCGGGATGCGGACGAGCGGCTGGGCATCGCGGTCGGACACGGTGATCTGGAAGTCCGAACGGTCGATCTTCGGTGCCTCGAACTCGGGCACTTCGCCTTCCAGCGACGCGATTGGCTCGGACGGGCGGTCGGCCTTCTGACGCTCGATCTGTGGCGGCGGCGGAGGCGTCTCGATCTTCTTGATCTCGGTGATCTTGGTTTCGCGCTCCAGGATCTGCACGTCCTCGACCTTCGGATTGATCTCGAAAGAGGCGAGTTCGAGCTTGTCCTGAGGTTTGAATTCCTCGGAGATCAGGCTCATCATGAGCACGAACAGCACGACCGTGACGATCGCGGCGGGGATGATGGCGAGCCAGCGTAGAGCACCCATGGTTGCGTTTCCTTCCTATTCGGTTCCGACGCGGGTTTCGACACCCAGGTCCTGGAACAGTTCCTGCACGCCCATCACCGTGCCGACATCGGCATTGCGGTCGGCCTGGATGATCGCGTTCGCCTTGGGCGTTTCGTCCCGCAGCGCGGTGAGAACCGGGCGGATCTCCTCGATCTTGTAGGGCCGCTTGTCGATCCAGACATTGGATGCACTATCAACGGCCACCAGAATGGTGGGGTTCCAGCCGGCATCCGTGTTGGCGTCGGGCTCGAGCGGATCGAAGCCGGGCGTCTTCACGAAAACGGAGGTCACGATGAAGAAGATCAGAAGGATGAAGACGACGTCGAGCATCGGCGTCATGTTCAGTTCCGTGCCTTCATCCTCGATCACTGTGCGGGAGCGGCGTGCCATAGTGTTACCTTATATCATTTCTTCCGGAAAAGGCAAGAGCGGATCGCAGACGACACGCTCCCACCCGCCCGTCGGGTCTAGGACGTCGCTTCGACGACCTCGATCTTGCTCTGCATGCCGCGCCCGTCGACCCCGTCCTTCAACTGGATCAGGATCTCGTGCTTGGCCTCCGGGTGGAAGCGCAGGATGATCGAGGCGCCAGGCTTGTCGGCCAGTTGACGCTCGATGCGAGCGAGCACCCCGTTACAGGTGGAGCGGAGCCCATCGACCGAGCACTGGCTGTTCTCATCGACATAGACGGTGATGGCCGGCGGGCTGTTGGGCGGCGGCGGCGTATCCTCCGGCGGAGGCGGCGGCTGGGTCAGGTCCAGACCGGTCTCGTCGAGGAACACGGCGGTGACGATGAAGAAGATCAGCATGATGAAGACGATGTCGAGCATCGGCGTCATATCGACTTCGCCTTCGTCATTATTGTTCTTGCGGCGGGCGCGTCTCATGGCGGGCTCCTAGTAGGCCGCGCGTTCGACGACGAGATCGTCGGCGAAACGGGCGGTCTCGCGCGCACTCCAGCGCGGCAGAACGGTGGCGAAATAGAGGCCCGACAGGGCGGCGAGCATGCCGGCCATGGTCGGGATGGTGGCGCGGAACACGCCGCCGGCCATCAGGCGGGCCGAGGAGGAACCGGAATAGGCCAGCACATCGAACACGTCGATCATGCCGGTCACCGTGCCCAGCAGGCCCAGGAGAGGGGCAAGCGCCACCAGCGTCTTGATCAGGGAGACGTTGGAGATGGTGCGTTCCTTGACCTGGCTTATCATTTCGTCGCGAATGGCGAGCGCGCGCCAGGAGGAGCGATCCGTGCGGGCCTCCCATTCCTGGCGGAGGCGGGCCGTCATCGGCTTGTGAGCGATCAGGTAGTAGGCGATCCGCTCGAGAATGAAGGTCCACATCGCGAAGATGAGGATGGCGATGGGGATCAGGACGGGTCCGCCCTGCTGCAGGAAGCTTTGAAGGCCGCCGATGATGTTGCCCATGGGGTCGTTGTCCTCTCTCTGGCCGATCGCTCTTGCGGCGCGGTCGGGCCGGAATTGCGGCGAAGGCCGAAGCCTCGCCGCGTCCTGGAAGCCGCGGAGCCCAAGGGCTCCGCGAGCGTCTTAGATGTTGGTCACCGGGGCGACGCCGACCGAACCGGTGCCGACGCTGCGGGATTCCACGTGGCGGGCCACGATACCGGCGGACTGCTCTTCGAGCGTCGCCTGGACACTGCGGGCCAGCGAGGCCGCGAAGCTGTGGATGATCAGCAGCGGAATGGCGACGATCAGGCCCAGCATGGTGGTCACGAGGGCGACGGAGATACCGCCAGCCATCAGCTGCGGGTCACCCGCACCGTAGATCATCATGGCCTGGAAGGTCTGGATCATACCGGTGACGGTGCCGAGCAGACCCAGCAGCGGTGCGATACCGGCGATCAGCTTGATGAAGTTCAGGCCGAATTCGAGCTTGGGACTCTCCTGCAGGATGGCTTCGTCCAGCTTGAGTTCGACCGTGTCGGCATCGGCGTTGCGAGCCCCTTCATAGGCCAGCATGACGCGGCCCAGAGCATTGCCCTTGGAAGGCTGGGACTTCCGCTTCTGTCCGGCAACCGCCATGCGGATTAGGAACAGGCGGACGATCAGCAGCAGGCCGAGGATCGCGGTGACGATACCCAGACCGATGATGATCATGCCGATGGGACCACCCTGGCGGGCGCGCTCGACCGGGCCGGGGCGCAGGTCGAAGGTCTTCAGCAGCTCGCCGCGGGTCGGATCGATCGGAGCATAGACCACTTCGCCGGCGCTCGCGCTGAGAAGGCGGTCGGCCGCACCCTGGATCGCGCCGCCCGGCTGGGCTGGAAGCAGCGACAGCAGCGGCAGGCTCTCACCCGTGTCGGAGGGCGGGTTGTACTGCAGGAACTGGCCGCCATCCGTGGTCATGGCCACGAACGGGCCGACGCGGGTCACGGAGGCTTCGCCGTCGATCCCGGCCACGTTGGCCGTATAGGTCGCGACTTGGCGCTGCTGGCGGATCTCGCGCAGCATCTGCTCCCAGATGGCGTTGAGGTCCGTGGTGGACGGCAGCGCGTCGGAGTTGGCGACGTCGCCGAGACGGCGCGTGCGGTTGGGGAACTGGGAGGTGATGAGCGAGCGGTCCAGCGTGGACTTGAACTCGCCCGCCATGGAGCGCGCCAGGCCGAACACTTCACCGAACTCGCCCTGCGCAGCGGTCAGCTCCGTCTTGAGCTCGTCGATGCGGTTCTGGTTGGCCTGGAACGTGTTTTCGACGCGGCGCGCCTGGGCTTCCAGTTGCGCCAGCTCGGACCGAGCGCGGTTGAGCTCCTGCGTCTGGGACGCGGCGTTGGATTCGAACTCGCGGACGCGCTGGGCGTTCACCTGCTCCTGCTGGCGCGCATCCTCGCGCACCTGGTTGAGCAGGTCCTGGATCGAATTGATCTGGGCAGATGCCGGCACGGCCGTGAGCATCGCTGCGGCCGCCAGGGCGGCCATGGTGGATTTGAAGAACGTCATGGTCTTATCTTCCCTATTCTAGTTGGCGGCCGTGACGGGCGCGTAGATCACCTCGGGGGCGGCCTGTTCGCGCGCGACGCGGATCGTCTGGCGGAGCTGCTGGAGGTCGACGCCGTCGAGCGGCACCCAGCTGCGGGATGCGTTGTCATAGCGCTTGGCGGAACCGTCGCGCCCGTCGAGGAACATGAAGGAGGTGCGACCGAAGCGGATGAAGTCGACCACATTGCCCGGCTCCTCCGGGTGGACCCCCTGATAGCTTTCCGTGGAATAGCCGTAGGTCGCCTCGATGCTGTAGGCGTTCAGCACCTGGCGGTACTGCTCGGCCGGGGAGACGGACGGGTTGGACAGCGCGGTCTGCACGCGGTTCACGCGGGCGAGACGCTCATTGAGGCGGAACGGCACGTCGGCGCGGATCGAATCCTCGAGTTCCACGGTCATGCGCAGCATCATCGGGCTCATGCCCTGCTTGATCTGCTCGACCGTGCCGAGCTGGTTGCGGACCGAATTGATCTCCGACGACTGGCTGTCGAGGAAGATCTGCTGCTGGGCCACGAACAGGCGCGTATTGTCGAGCTGCTGCAGGACGGCGCGATATTCGCGGACGGCGGAACCGGCGGCGTCGTCGGCGGCTTCGACCTGCCGCTGCGCCGCGGCGGATGACGCCGTGGACTGTCGGGCGGCGGACAGGGCGGTCTCGAGCTGAGCCTGGGCCGGGACGGCGACGGCCAGCGCACCGCCCAGGGCCATGGCCCCGGCGGCGCAGGCGAGCATCGCCCGCTTCGCGTTGGATGTGATCAGCATGGTTTCCTTCCAGGTCTGTGTCATGTCTTTGTGCTCCTCGTCGGGGACGCGCCTAGCTGGCGTCGGCCCCGCCCTCCCCGATCCGGATTGGCGCGGTCATGGTGGAAATCGCGCTTTCGCCCCGCGCGATGCGGACGTTCTGGCGCAGGCCGAGCAATTCGGAATTGGACAATGGCTCCCAGCTCTCGGACCCGGCGTTGTAGCGGTAGCCTTCCGAGCTGTCGCGCTCCAGATAGAGCAGCGCGAGACGCCCATAATGAATGTAGTTGCCGTCATAAATCTGGTCGCGCAGATCATCCAGCAGCGCCCCGGTTTCCAGCGCGACGCTCTGCTCGTCGCTGAGATCGCAGGCCGGCGATTCGACGTCTTCCACGCAGGCCGCGTAGCGACCGCCCGGATTGACGGGATTCTGCCCCACATAGGACCCGACGGACAGGCCGTATTCGACTTCGAGACCGGCCAGCTCCATGGCACGGCGGAACGTGTCGTAGGTGGAGGCGTCGTCGGCGCGCAGGTCGTCGCGCAGATCGTCGAGCAGGGCGAAGCGGCGCTCCACGCGGAACGGCAGGTCCGCGACCATCACCCGCTCCAGCCCCGCGACCATGTCGCGGATCAGGGGCAGCAGGTCCTCGCGGGCGCTGCTGCCGGCGGCTTCGGCCACGCCGGCTTCGAGGCGGGCGATCTCCGCCTGTTGCTGAGCGAGGTAGAATTCGCGCTGGGCCAGCGTGGTGCGGCGATCGGAGATCTCCTGCAGCACGGCCCGGTATTGTTGAGTGGTCGGGACGGCGGACGGCGCGTCCGCATCCTGGGCCGCCGCCGGCGACACGCCGAGCGTGGCCCCGAAGGCAACCCCCAGACAGGCGACCGCGCTCAGGGCAAGCCGCCGGGCAGGTTGGAATATCACCACTCACGTCCTCCAAAAATCCGGCTTCTTCACGAGCCGTGATGGGTTGCCGCCTACACGGGCGACATTTCTTAATCAATCACTACCCGGACGCCATCGCAATGATTTTCTCGGATTTTTTGTGGAAAGGCTCGGTCGGGAACCGGCGCGTTCACCGGGCGTTCCAAGCCTACCGACCGTCAAATCGCGTCAATGGAAATGTCCCCGCCGGGTCTTCGCCCGGTCGTGCATACCGATTTCGGAAAGCCAGCGCGGCAGGTCAAGCCGAACGGCTGCGATCGATGTGCGATTGAAAAGCGAAATCCCGTCGCGTGGAACGCGAAGAATGAGCGGGGGATGGCTGGGGTGGCTGGACTCGAACCAGCGGTACACGATACCAAAAACCGTTGCCTTACCAACTTGGCTACACCCCATCGATCCGGACGCAGGGGCCCGTGGGCCGTGACGTCTTCCGTCTCAGGTGGCGCGCTCTCTATGGGGGCATCGCGAAAAACGCAACGCCCAAATTCCGCCTTTTGCAGACCGGTCGCAGAGAGGCGGGATCGGCGCTTCGGGCGCGGACCGCATGTCGCTGCGGTCCCTCCCTTGCTTTTCGCCGCCGACATGCCACATATCGTTTAACAGTAAACCGGGCGACCCACCCCCGCACCGAGGACCGTACCCGCGTGACCGACACCCTGTCCCCTTCCCCCGCCTCCCCGTCCCGCACCCCTGTATCCAGCCCGGCCTTTCCGGCCCGGACGCAGGGCGGTCGCCGCCTCAGCGGCACCAAGGTCTTCTTCATCACGCTCGCCGCCGTGGTGCTCGGACTGTTCGCCTTTCTCATCCTCCTTATAATGCTGATCGGGTCGATCGGAGCCATGGCCGCGGCCGGCGCGACCGAATCGACCAGCGACGCCACCATCCTTGAAATCGACCTGCGCGTTCCCCTGCTCGACGCGCCGGTTCCGCCGACCCTGTTCGCGGACAGCCCGGCCTCCACGGTCGGCATCGTTCGCGCGCTGGACCGGGCGCGGGACGACGAGGACGTGAAGGGCGTGTTCATCCGCGGCGAAACGGGCGGCATGGCCCCGGCCACCGCAGAGGAGCTTCGCCTCGCCCTGCTCGACTTCCGCACGAGCGGGAAGTTCGTCGTCACCCATGCGCAGGGCCTCTACAGCACGTCGGTCATCCCCTACCAGGCGATCAGCGCCTCGTCCGACATCTGGTTGCAGGACGGCACGTCCGTCGCCATGGCGGGCCTTTACAGTCAGACCGAATTCTTCGGCGGCGTGATGGAGAAGATCGACGCCGAGCCCGATTTCATCCGTCGCGGGGCCTACAAGACGGCCGTCAACAGCTACACGGAAGAGGGTTTCACGGCCGAACACCGCGAATCGACCGAAAGCCTGCTGACGTCGCTGTTCGACGCGGCCGTGGACAATATCGCCACGGACCGGGAGATGTCGCGGGAGCGCCTGCTGGAGCTGTTCGAGACCGCGCCGCATAGCGCCCGCGATGCGCGGGAGGCCGGGCTGGTCGACACGCTGGGCTATCTCGAAGAGGCCAAGGAGCATGCGCGCGAACTGGCTGGCGACGAGGACGCCGTCTTCAAGCCGATCTCGGATTACCGCCCGCGCTCCAACTTCGGCAAGCCGGTGATCGCCCTGATCGAAGGCCAGGGCACGATCCTGCCGGGCACGAGCGGCGGCGACAATCTGTTCACGCCCGCGACCAATATGGGCGGGGAAACGCTGGCGGCCGGACTGGATGCGGCACTGGAGGATGAGGACGTCAAGGCGGTCCTGTTCCGCGTCAGCTCCCCCGGCGGCTCGGCGCCCGCTTCGGACCAGATCATGGCCGCCGTGGAACGCGCCCAGGCCGCCGGCAAGCCGGTCGTGATCAGCATGGGCCAATTTGCGGCGTCGGGCGGCTATCTGATCTCCGCCCCGGCCGACCATATCGTCGCCCTGCCCCAGACGATCACCGGGTCCATCGGGGCGTTCGGCGGCAAAGTCGCGCTGGAAGGCACGTTCGACAAGGTCGGCTACAATCTGGAAGCCATTCGAGTCGGCGGAGAGTTTGCCGGTGCCTACAATATCGACACGCCTTTCACCGAGGCGCAGCGCGCAGCCTATCAGCGCATGATGGACCAGATCTATGACGACTTCCTCGCCGCGGTCGCCGAAGGCCGCGACATGAGCCGCGAGGCGGTGATCCAGGTCGCGGAAGGCCGCGTCTGGACCGGTCGGCAGGCGTTGGAGCGTGGCCTGGTCGACGAGCTCGGCGGATTCGACGCCGCCCTGCGCGCCGCCAAGCGCCTCGGCGACATCGAAGAGGATGCCGCCGTCCGCCTCAAACGCTTCCCGCGCCCCAAATCCCGCGAAGAGCTCTTCAACGACCTCTTCAGCGCCTCCGCCAGCACGGGCCGCGACCTGGAACGCCTCGGCGCCGTCATGGCCCTGCCGGAAGTCCAGGCGATGCTGAGGATGCGCGAAAGCGCTCAGGCGCGTGGAAGCGAACTGGAAGCCGTACTGCCGGTCGTGCGGTAGGGGATCTGGTACGTTCGAATGGGCAGGCGCTCCAACGCAGCACCGCTCTTGTCACTCGTTGCGCTTCGCTGTCATAGGCGAAGGACGCAGCTTAGACGAGATATACCATGAGACCGACCGCCATCCTATTCCTGTCATCCTCGCTTGCCCTGTCCATCGCCACTTCGGCGCTGGCTCAGGACAACGCCCTATCGGATTGCCGCGCCTTGACGGACCCGGGGGCTCGGCTGGCCTGTTATGACGGCATCGCCGCGTCTGCCGAGACGTCGCCAGCTGCGACCTCGATGCCCGATGCGGATCGAGGCGATGCTTTCGGCCTGCAGGAGGATAAGGGCCGGTCGGTCTTTGGGCGAATCGGCAGCGCGATAGGTCTCGGCGGTCGAGACGAGGCGTCGGAGAAAGACGAGCGCGTGCAGACGGTCGAGGAGTTTGGGCGCAATCGGGACGCCGAACGGCAAGCCGAAACCGCCGCAATCATCAGTGCGGAGAACCAAGTCACCTACGAAGTCGCTCACGTCACCACGTTCGACTATATCAAGAAGCGCTTCTTCATGTCGAACGGGCAAGTATGGGAGCAGACCACAGGGACGGATGCCCGCATCGACGAAGGCCCGGCCCCGGACGGCACGACGGCGACCATCGAGGATAGTGGTTTCGGAGGCTTCAAGATGAGCCTGAACGGAGCCAAGCGCCGCATCAAGGTGCGCCGGGTCCGCTGATGCACTGACGACGCCAACACTGAATGCAAGAAAGCCGCGCGGTCACCCGCGCGGCTTTTTTTGTCAGCAACCGGGCTCCAAGCGAGGAACCCGGCCGATGTCGAAGATGGCCTAGAACGTCTTGTTGAGCGTGACGAACATGGACCGACCGCGCAGGTCGTAGCCGATACCACCGGGAACGTTGCCGATGAGCGACTCACCGGAAACGTCTTGGTCGATCAGGGGAGGCTCTTCGTCGAAGAGGTTGTTGATCCCGACGACAATGCCCCAGTCGTCGCCACCCTGGTAGCGAACGGAGACATCGTGACGCCAATAGTCGTCGATGTTCTGGACGATCGTGTCGGACGAAGTGCGGGCACCTGTCGTGAGACGACCATCAACGCCACGAACGTTGATCAGCCCAGTCTGAGAATTGATGTCCTCTTGCTCGCCAATGTAGCGAACGCCCCAGAACATGCTCAGATCACCCGTCGCAAGACGGAAGTTGGATGTACCACGCCATTCGGGGAAGCCGATATCGCCTGCTGAGTCTCCCACAGGGGAAGTCGGGAGCAGTTGAGAGTTTCTTCCCGTCTGGTTGGTGACGACCGTGTCGTTGACGAACGTGAAGTCACGCTCACCCAGCGAGAAGTCGAACACGCCGCGGAGGTTGTAGTCGAAGCCTTCGGCACCGAACGTCGCCAGGTTGAATGGCGTGTTGTCGACCTCAAGCACGAAGCCGGTGTTCCCATCCCGACGCACGAGGGCGCAGAAAGGATCCGTGGCGAAGCTCGCGGAGTTGTAGCAATTGCTAAGGATTACGCTCGCACCCGGAGTTTGCGGAGCGTCGTCGACCGTAATGTCGAAGTAGGTCATGCTGAACAGGAAGTCGAACGCATCCGTGAACGGCTGTTCGAATGTGAAGCCAGCCGTGAAGGATTCGGAAGTCTCCGGATCCAGCGTGATGTTACCACGGCGAATCGAGGTCACGCTTGGCACACCGTCGAGACCCAGAGCCAGAGGGTCGACACCATCGAGACGGCAGTTTTCGAGGACCCTCTCAAGCCGGTTATCTTCACTCGGGTCGTATACGCCTCCCGCTCTTGCGAGCACAGGCACGACGCACGGGTCGAAGTTACCGCTGGCAAAGCTCGTCTGACCACCGAGGAACAGTTCACGTGCACCCGGCGAACGATAGGATGTACCGAAGGTCGAGCGAAGCGTCAGCCAGTCCACGGGCGTGTAGGACCCCTTGATGGCATAGACCGTTTCCGTGCTGTAGAACTCGTTGTCGACGATGCGACCGGACAGGTTGATCGTCAGATCTTCAGCCAGCGTCATGTCCGACAGAAGCGGAATGTCGATCTCGGCGAAGCCTTCGACCTGGCTGACCTGACCGACGGAGTTGGCATCCGCGAAGAAGCCTGCGGCTCCGCCTTCGGACGCGATCGTGTCGACGCCGGAGTTCAGGCCGTCCACGCGGTATTCACCGCCGAGCACGACCTGCACTTCACCAGCCGGAAGTTCGAAGATCGGGCCCGTGAAGAAGCCGGAAAGGTTCAGCTGATCGACCTTGGTCGTGACCGAGCGTTCGCCGCGCAGATAGTCGAACTCGGCCTGAGTCGCGAATTGCGGGTTGAGGCCATTATAGAGCGACGGTGCGAAGAAGTTGACAGGCACACAAGGCGCGAGCGTGAAGAAGCCGAAATTGTCGGGACCATCGTTACCACACGTGATGGTGCCATCGGGCTGCACTTCAGTCGTCCGCAGGGTCAGAGCGAGACGGTCTTCGAGAACCACGGGACGAACGGAGTCGCCGATGGAGCGGGAATATGAAGCGTTCGCCTCATAGGACCATCCTTCGAGACCGGTCACGTCGCCTTCGATGCCGCCGACAAGGCGGTATTGCAGGACGTCGACGTCGATGTCGCTGCGACGGATCGGCGAGAAGATGACCGGAACGGCGCTTCTGCCGAACGGGTTGAATGCGTTATCAGCCGCCACCGTCGGGAAGATCTGACCGTGGAAACCGCTGCGGACCCGGGTCTGAACGTTGGCGACCTGAGCTTCGAAGAAGAAGTTCGTGTCGTCCAGGCCGAGCGGGTTGATCTGACGATTGGCGGAAATATACGCCGTCAGGGCTTCCTGCTCGTTCAGGAGGTTGTCGAGCGCTTCCAGCGAGTTCGACCGGAAATTCGGGGCGCGGGAGTTGCTGATGCCGAAGAACCCGGTATTCCCGACTTCCGCACCATCACCGAGCGGTGACACGAACCCTCCAAATTCGGCAGAACCGATGGCGCCGCCACAGTTCTTGAACAGCTCGCCCGTCGTGGAGTCGACTTCGACATCCAGCGAGCAGTACTGGCCTTCATCGTCCTGCTGCCAGGAACGATCACGAAGGTTGAGTTCGTCCTGGATGCGGTATTCGACGCCAGCGACGTAGTTGCCGCGCGAACCGGTATCGCCCATGATCGCGGAGATACGGCGGGTTCCGCCGCCGGACTCGAACGGGTGCGTCACGGAGCCGTCGACGCGGAAGCCGTCGAACTCGTCGCGAAGAATGACGTTGACCACGCCGGCCACGGCGTCGGAACCGTAGACGGACGAGGCGCCGTCAAGCAGGGTCTCGACGCGCTGAACCAGCGAGGACGGGATGAGGTTCAGGTCGGGCAGCGACGGAGCGCCTTCCACACCGGCCGGAGCCAGACGGCGACCGTTGACCAGGACGAGCGTCCGGTCTTCGCCAAGGCCGCGCAGCGACACGTTGGAAGCACCCGGACCGCCATTCGTTACGAAGGCGGAGTTGATGTTGGTGTCGAGCTGAACACCGGAGATCACCGTCTGCGACTTCACGATGTCGGCCGTGTTGGTCAGGCCGGCGTCGATGACGGTGTCGGCGGTGATGACCTGCAGCGGAGAGATCGAGCTGAACGAGTCGCGGCGAATACGCGAACCGGTGGCGACGACTTCGTCCATGTCGTCATCGTCCTCGAACCCGCTCAGATCCAGTTCGTCGACATCGTCGACGACTTCGGCTTCGGATGGGCTTGTGGCTTGTGCGTAAGCCGGAGCGGAGTAACCCGCCACGATCAAGCTGGCGACCATGGTCGACCCCAGCAAGTGTTTCTTCAAACTGTCGTTCACAGTGAATCCCTTCAAATTATTGTGGGCACGCGGACCTCCCGCCACACGTAGGGGCGTCTAAAAATGAATTGCCCGTCATACTCAAGACCGAAATGAACAAAATGTCAGATGCATGACACATCCGTTTCGATGTGTTGCAAATTTGCAACCAGCTTCCGCGTCTCAGCCGCCATGGCATCTTCTATATGCGATGCTCACGGGGATGTGGGTGGACCTCCACCGCTGTGCGCGTTATTTCTTTCCTGCAGGAGAGCCCGATCCGGGCGCAGGGACATGTGCCGGGCGGCTTTCCGACCGGCGCGCACACCACTATGGCCATTCCGTTCGTGAGAGACTTCACCTTCGAGTACGGCGTGGCCGAGCGGCTCAGTCCGCTGGTCACGCGCGTGATCGCGGACAATCCGGGGCCGTTCACCTATACGGGCACGGGCGTGTTCATCGTGGGCGGCACGGAGGAGGTCTGCGTGATCGATCCGGGGCCCACCACGCCGGACCACGTCGCGGCGATGGACCGGGCGCTGGAGGGCAAGCGCGTCACCCACGTCCTCGTCACCCACCACCATATCGACCACAGCCCGCTCGCCGCGCCCCTCGCCGAGAAGCATGGCTGCAAGGTCTATGGCTACGGCACGCAGCCGACCCCACCCCAGGGCGGCGAGATCCGGTTGGAGGCGGGGGACGATCTGTCCTTCAAACCCGACGTGGAGATCCGCGACGGCCACGTCTTTCACGGTCCTGACTGGACGCTGGAGGCGATCCACACGCCCGGCCATACGTCGAATCATCTCTGCTACGCGCTGGAAAAGACCAAGACGCTGTTTTCCGGCGATCACATCATGGGGTGGAGCACGTCGGTCGTCTCGCCCCCCGATGGCGACATGGGCGATTATCTGGCGTCCCTGCGCCGCATCCTCGACCTCGACTTCAACATCATCCGCCCCACCCACGGCCCGGCCATCATGGACGTGCGGCCCTTCGTGCAGGCCTATATCGACCACCGGCTCAACCGCGAGACGCAGATCATGGGGGCGATCGATGCCGGGCTGACAAATATCGGCGACATCGTCGCCAAACTCTATGCCGATGTGGACAAGCGCCTGCACCCGGCGGCCGCGCACAGCGTGCTGTCCCACCTGATCCACATGCGCAAGACGGGCCGCGTGACGGCGGAGGGTCCGGACGGGCTGCGCCAGACCTACGCGCTGGCGGCTTAGCTACTCCTTCATCGCGTCGAGGAACGCCTCGATGCGCGCGGCGTTCGCGCCCAGATCGCTGCCGCCGACCCGGCTGACCGAGCG
>JBATXP010000091.1:0-28266 GCA_049673465.1 Litorimonas sp. | reverse complement strand
ACCGTGGAGCGGCTCTATCTGGAAACGGGCGAGCCGCTGGCCAAGTGGACGGGCACGGTCCTGACCTATCTCCACGCCGACCATATCGGCACGCCCCGGCGCGGTACGCATGGGCTGGGCGCGCAGGACGATACGTCCGGCAACCCGGCCTCCCCGGGTGCTGAAGTCTTCGCGGACTTCTCCACCCCCTTCGGCATGAGCCCGACCCCCGCCTGGCACGGTGACGCCGGCTCCGGCTTCGCCCCGGCCACCGGCCCCGGCTCCAACTGCGGCGTCACGGGCTTCACCACCCACGTGCGGGACTGCCAGACCGGACTGGAGTACATGCAGACCAGATACTACGATCCCGTGAGCGCACGGTTCACGAGCAACGATCCGGTCGGGTTCATCGACCAGCCCTATCCGGGCCAGGTCAACCGATACGCGTATACTTGGAACAACCCCATCAACGCGACCGATCCAAACGGTGAGTTCTTGAAGGTCATTAAGTCTGTCTACAACGTAGGCAAGCGGACTTACAAGAATGGGGGCAACGTCAAGGGCGCGCTGAAGGACGAAGCCCTGAGCTACATCGAGAACGGCGCGACGCTGATCGACCCCAACGCATCCGTCGGCGACAAGCTCTTTGCGGCGTTTGACCTGGCCACAGGTTTTGGCGACGAAGCCAAGGGGGCAAAGCGACTGGTCACGGGTTGCAAGGGCTGCTTCGTCGCCGGCACTCTGGTGGACACGGAAGACGGTCTCCGGCCTATTGAAACGCTGGAGGTCGGCGATCTCGTCTGGGCCAAGGACGACGTGACGGGCGACGTCGCGCTCAAGCCGATCACCCACCTCATCCGGCCGGGTGCGCGTCCGATCTTCGAACTCACCACCGTTGCGGCGGAGCCTGCTCTCGTGGCGTCGGCCAATAGCTTGGCCCCGTTCTCCGGCAAGACCACCGTCTCGACATTCCATGTCACGGACGACCATCCCTGGTGGGTCGAGGACAAAGGCTGGCTGCGAACGGATCAGATCGCGTCGGGAATGATGCTGACCTCAAGGGACGGCCAATCGCTTAAAGTCGCCGAGATCACCCGCACGGACCGCGTGGAAGAGGCGTTCAACTTCACCGTCGCCGATTACCACACATACTTCGTAGGCGAAGCGAAAGTGTGGGTGCATAACTGTCCGACAGGCTCATATACTAACTTTCATGCATCTGGTAAGACTTATGATGGTAAGGGAAACTCCGATCGAGCTGCATCCTCCGGCCGTAGAGTGGCCGCGCAGAATGATGATCCGTTGGTTAGAAGTGAAACAAGAATTGCATCAACTGACAGAGAATCTTTTAAGCAAGAATCGCGGAGTTTAGACAGCAACGGTGGTCCGCAGAGTGACAGTAATTACAACAAAATTGAATCTCCGGGAAAAAGGTACCGTCGTGAAGACGACGAGCTAGAATGACAATTAATCGAGATGACTTTCCTAAAGATGATGATGGAGAAGTTCTGTACAACTTGTCGAAAAAAGGAGTGGATCTACAACAAAAGCGATTTATTGAGTTTACATGTTATGTCCAAGATGAGCAACAGGGGGTTGTTGTAGGTAATGATTTGCACGGCTATGGATATGAAACTTCTATTTTTTCGGATTTGAAAGCCGGTAAATCAAATGTTGTTTCGCTATATATTGGAATTTTTATGATGCCCAAGCACGCTTTGATCGTGCTTGAGCAGGAAAGAATAAATATTATTCTGGAGCCTTACGGTACAAAATGTGATGGCTGGGTAACTCAATCTTGTTGATGTCTATGCGAATATATTTTCGACGTTTTAACCGTACTTAATCCAATGGGGGGCTATGTATTGAAGAATCCGTCATGGGACACTGTCCTGAAGCTGTCTCGGTTTGCAAGTACATGCTAGCGATAACAGTCACCTCAAGCAAAGAGGTTAGCAATATTGGTATTGAATTTGCAGGACATGCTTCTACTTATACTTTTATGATACCATAATATAACCAGAGATTGCAAATCTTTCTTAGCTGAGCATGAATTGTCTAAAAATGGCAGTCGTCATTGTAGGTTCAAAAATTACGCACAGTCTTGACATAACGTGAACAAGTCTGTCTTCTCGAAAACGTCGTTGGTAGCCAAAATTGCCGAAGACATAATTTTCATTGGGGTAGAAAAGTTTATGCCACCCACACCTTCCGCCAATTAGGCAAAAAGACCGATCAAGTCTCTCGAACGACAGAGAAACAGATAGTGAAGACTCTAATAAAAACCTGCTTTGTTTTATTTCTAGCGATTATATTTTTAACGTTGGATGCGTTTAACTCCAAGTCTCTAGCCCAGAGGGGTGGCGGAACAGGAACCGACCCAGGGGTAGCCCGGGTAAATGTCGACAGTGATTACCGTCATGTCGTGAAGACAGAGCTTGGTGCTCTCGGCGACAACCTGCTTGGCGATAGCATTGATCCACATACAGGATCTATCGCATTTAATCACACAGACATATCCATCCCTGGTAACTCGGGCCTCAGTGTCAGTTTGACACGAAAGCTAACCCCAGGCTTGTTCGTTTATGGCTCTCAAGATGTGGAGTTTGGAGATTGGGCACTTGACGTCCCTAGACTGCAGGTAGTCTTTCCCGATCATTTGGGGAGCAGCTGGACGGGGCCTCGCTGTTCCGATCCAGACTCGGTGTTTCCATTGATCACAAAATTTGACAATATCGGACCAGGACTCAGGGTTGGTTGGTCGCTCTCCGCGTCGGAGTATTCCAACGGCTTGTTATTGTCCGTTCCAGGGCAAGGCTCACAGCAAGTCTTAAAGTACGCCAACAGACCGGCCCCGTTTCCAAGTTCCGCTAAATATATTACACATAAAAACTGGAAATTGTCCTGTGGTCTTGCAGACGATGGAGGAGAAGGCTTCACCGCCACATCACCAGACGGGACCACGTACAGATTCGATAAATACAAGCGCTACGATGCGCGCCCTGTCGGGTATATGACCAGCCAAGGGGGGTTTCATCCTAATATCAAAGACAAACGTGTCTTGGAAATGTTGTTCGCGTCGGAAGTTGTGGACGTTCATGGCAACTGGGTTCGGTATGATTATGATAGCCAAAAACGTTTAAGCCGCATTCATTCCAATGACGGTCGGGAAATCAAACTCTTCTATCAAGGCGCTTCAGCGTACATATCGTCCGCATCAGCGAATGGCAGGACATGGCAGTATGAATATGAAACGGAAAGCCTCAACGACCACTTCATGAACCACATATTTGACCGCAAGATTCTCAAGCGTGTCATTCAACCCGACGGACTAATGTGGGACTTCAACCTGGCAGGGATGTTTGATCGGCCCGGCCCCGGAGACCGTTGCGGCAATTCCATTTCAACGACACTAGAGGTAACACACCCTAATGGAACTCAGGGGACATTCGAGCTGAATGTGATGAAACACAGACAGGGGTGGGCTTTTTGGGAAACATACACCTCGTTAAGGTGTCAGGCCAATTTTTCACTGCCAAGCCGGAATACGACTTTTCATGATCTCTACCATGAACCGTTGAAAACAATGTCGGTGGTTTCAAAAACTTTGTCTGGTATCGGCATGTCCGATCGTGTGTGGACTTATGAATATGAAAGTGATGTTGACGAACAGCGCTATCCTGCGGGCCACCAATATGAAGGCCATCCAATTTCTACATCTGAAAACGATCCAACAAATTGGACGAAAATTACTGCCCCGGATGGCGTAGAGTCCACCTACTATCACTTTTGGACAGCCGATGACGGACCTTACGACTATCCAGATGGGATGCTGGATCGGATAGAGGTTCGTGACGGAGCGACAGGTGCTTTGGTCGAAAAGCAAGAATATAGTTATGAAATCGCTACGGGTTATGGGAATTCATACCTGCCCTTCCATCCGTCACCCGCAACACTCTATAATGACATATCCGCGCACCGCCGGATTACATCGGACTCTGAAAACACAGTCCGTACAAAAACTATCACCTACAGGGATGGTGATACATACACCACTGAACTTTCATATAATCTCGACCTAACCTCGCCGTCGTTTTCGTTCCAAAGACCGACCCTTATACGGTCCTATTCCAGTATGTCGGCAGACTCTCGCGAAGTTGCGTTTAGTTACGAGCACAATAAAACCAAATGGATTTTGGGTCTTCCCAAGACACGTCATGTGAACGGCCATTTCGAGTGGGAAAACTTCTATAACCCGCTTGGGTTGTTGAAATCTAGAACTCTGTATTCACAATCGAATTTTGCGACCTATGCATACAATGCCGATGGTACGCTCAATCAAGTACAAGACGCTCTTAATCGAGAGGTTTTGTTGCTGAACTGGAAGAATGGACGACCGCAAGAAGTTCGGCGAGCTGCGGGAAGCTCCATTGAGACAGTCGAGCATCTAACCGTCGACGACAATGGCTGGGTGACGTCTGTAACCGATCCTCGTAACAACACGACCGTCTACACGCATGACCCGATGGGCCGTTTGGAGTCCATTGACCCTCCGGGGGCGTTCTACAACTCCACGACCATCGACTACGACTTTCCGGACACTGGCGGGGCGGTGCAGACGGTGACGCGCGGGGATGCGGTGACCACCATCACCTATGACGGCATGCTGCGGCCCGTGGAGGAGCGCTCCGTGGCGCTGGACTCCGGCTGGACGTCGGTGGTGGAGACGCAATACGACGCGATGGAGCGGACGGTCTTCGTGTCAAACCCCTACGACCCGGCCGCGGGTACGGACGTTCGGGGCGCGCGCACCCGCTATGACGCGCTGGGCCGGGTGGAGCGGTCCTGGACTAGCAGAGCCGACGGGACCGGCAGCTGGTTCGTCACCAATACGAGCTACCACGCAGGGAACATGACCCGCACGACCGACCCGGCGAACCATGTCACCGAGACCTACCGCGATGGGCTGGATGGCCCCGGTGCGGGCAATGTGCTGCGCATCCACGAAGCGTTGCGCGACACGACGATGAGCTATGACGGCCTCGGCAACCTGCTCACCCTGACGCAGACCTCCACAGTCCCGGGCCACGCGCGCTCGGTCACCCAGACTTTCGGCTACGACGTCAACAACCGCATGTGCCGCCACTACGCGCCCGAGCATGGCGAGACGCGTTACGAGCATGACAATGCCGGGCAGATGACCTCCTATGCCAAGGGCCAGCGGCAGACCTATGGGGCGGGCTGCGCCTCGTCCCTAACGGATGCGGGACTGTCCAACCACAAGGTCGATCTGCGCTACGACGCATTGGGTCGCCTTGCCCGCAAATATTACGCCGACCCGGACACGCCGGACCATCGCTACTACTACGATGCCAACGGCAACCGGGAGTGGGCGATCCGCGAGTTCCAGGGCGTGGCGAACAGCCGGACCAGCCACGTCCGCCTGGCCTTCGACGAGATGAACAATCTCGCCTATGAACGTCACTTCATCAAGGACGCGCCGCGCGAGTACATCGTCCGCTACACCTATGATGCCAACGGTCACCTGAACTATCGCCGCACGCCGGACAACAACCACTATGTCTGGGACAACGACGCGTTCGGCCATCAGCAGGACCTGCGCCAGGGGACCTACGCCTATGCGTCGAACATTCTGTATCATCCGGACGGCTCTCTGAAGGGCTTCAGCTATGGCAACGGCACACTCTACACGCGACTGGTCGACAATTACAGCCGCACGCGCCGGATCCAGCACAAGAAATACGGCCTCTTCACGCCGCTGGACCTGACTTACGAATACGACGACCGTTCGCTGATCGAAGACATCGAGGACAGGTCCACGCCCGCCATCGGCTCTGCCGGCAAGACGCACGACGTCTCCAGCATCCAGTACGACGCGCTGGGCCAGATGGTTCGGGCGGACGGCTGGTGGGGGACGGGCGAGTATGCGTATGACGGTCTGGGCAATCTGCATACCAAGACACTGGGCGCGGGGACGACATCCCCTCGCACGGTGACCAACCTCTACACCAATCATAACCTGATGAGCTGGTCGGTCGACAGTCTGTTCCTCGGTCATGGCGGCAAGGGCAACCGGTCCTTCGGCTATGACGGCCGGGGCAACATGACCCGCATGACGACGAATGGCGGCGCACCGGGCGGCCGCATCATGTATCCCGAATACGACCTGGCGGACGAGATGGTGGGCATGAGCGGGGTGAACCCGTGGGGCGGCTCGGTGGCGGCGAGCTATGCCTACAATGCGGACGGCAAGCGGGTGCAATCCATCGTGGACGGTCGCACCACCTACTCGGTCTACGACCAGGCGGGCCGGATGGTGCTGGCCGACAAGGTGAGCGACGGCGAGACCGTGGAGCGGCTCTATCTGGAGGCGGGCGAGCCGCTGGCCAAGTGGACGGGCACGGTCCTGACCTATCTCCACGCCGACCATCTCGGTACGCCCCGGCGCGGCACGCACGGGCTGGGCACGCAGGACGACACGTCCGGCAACCCGGCCTCCCCGGGTGCCGAGGTGTTCGCGGACTTCTCCACCCCCTTCGGCATGAGCCCGACCCCCGCCTGGCACGGAAACGCCGGCTCCGGCTTCGACCCCGCGACAGGCCCGGGCTCCAACTGCGGCGTCACGGGCTTCACCACCCACGTGCGAGACTGCCAGACCGGGCTGGAGTACATGCAGGCCAGATACTACGACAGCGTGAGCGCAAGGTTCACGAGCAACGATCCGGTGACGTTTCTTGACACTCAAGACCCTCGGTTCTTCAACCGATACAGTTACACGTTCAATGACCCTGTGAACTTGACGGACCCGAATGGCGAAAACCCTCTCAAAGATGTTTGGGACGCTGTGACACAGCCGCCCTATGAAAGGGCAAATCTGACAGGGACTAATACCGTCATCACTCGTGATGAAAGTGGAGCGATAACGGGTGGCGGGACAGTTCCGGTCGAAAATCTGTCGCAGGACACAACCGAAGGGATAGCGATGGTCGGAACGGCTCTAGCCGTTTCGGCAGGGTCCGTGGCTCCAAATGTTAGGGCTGTATCTAATCCGACGCCCGCTGCATCTCGGTCCGTGACGGCAACGACTCCCGCTGTTCCAGCGGCTACACCTGTAGCAGGCTCATCGGGAGGTCCTGGAGCTGGTGCAAACTTTTCTACAGCGACGCAGGATGCTGCGAGAGCTGCATCTGGCAATCGGTGCGTTTTCTGTCAGCAACCAACTATCAGGAGTCAAACTCCGGCCCCTAACCGATCAAATATTGATCACGCTATTCCGAAAGTTCGGGGTGGAAACAACACTGCTGGTAACGCTCAGAACACGTGCCAAACTTGTAATTTGCGCAAAGGCACAAGAACGACAGAAGAGTTTCTAAGAGATGGTAGCTGATCTCAAAGACACTCGGTCGAAGGATGTTTCATTGCGAAAAGTATTTTTCAATCTTGGAGATGATGAATGGCACGGGCGGAGCAGTGAGTCGCTCTGGGCGGAGCACATAAGCGGGTCGAAGTTTAAGCTAAGAAACAGCCCTTTCTTCGCTAAAGGGGTTAGCTTTGAAGACATAGTTGAAGCGAAGGAGGAGGATGGGCGATTTATCTTCGTGAGACCTCTCATCGCTTCTGGGAACTCAACCTATCGACTACTTGTCGAGGAGAGCAAAATACCTAATCCCTTTGTGGCTTATTGGGCATTGCTCGAAAAGCTGGGCTGTTCCCATGAAGAGAGTGACGAGTTAGCCCTCCGAATGTATGCTGTCGATGTGCCATCAAACACGGATATTTATGCGGCTTATCGGTTGCTAGAGGCTGGGAAAAATGACGGATTATGGGACTTTGAAGAAGGACACTGTGGCCACATTTTAGACGGACGATAGGATCAGTGGCTTGTAGGAAAATGGCAGAATAGCTGTCAAGCAAGATAAAGCGAACGGCCTTTTATGCCCATTCGTTCGCTGACGCTCTGATATTGAGACAAGGGCGGTCTCGGGTACCTACGCCTACAACGCGGACGGCAAGCGCGTCCGGTCGGTCGTGGACGGGCGCACGACGCATTCCGTATATGACGTGGCGGGCCGCCTGGTGCTGGCCGACAATGCGAGCGACGGGGAGAGCGTGGAGCGGCTGTGGCTGGAGACCGGCGAGCCGCTGGCCAAGTGGACGGGCACGGTCCTGACCTATCTCCACGCCGACCATCTCGGCACGCCCCGGCGTGGTACGCATGGGCTGGGCACGCAGGACGACACGTCCGGCAACCCGGCCTCCCCGGGTGCCGAGGTGTTCGCGGACTTCTCCACCCCCTTCGGCATGAGCCCCACCCCCGCCTGGCACGGTGACGCCGGCTCCGGCTTCGACCCGGCGACAGGCCCTGGCTCCAATTGCGGCGTCACGGGCTTCACGACCCACGTGCGAGACTGCCAGACCGGGCTGGAGTACATGCAGGCCAGGTACTACGACAGCGTGTCAGGGAGGTTCACGAGTAACGATCCGGTGGGGTTCCTCACCGACGGCCGGACCGGAATGGTTAACCGGTACAGCTATACGCTCAACGACCCGGTGAATGGGGTCGATCCGGATGGGAAAGTCACGATTCACATCAACAGAGGTGTAGGAGGACCAAGAATACCATTCCTATCAGATCAAAACGTCGGTTCTGTAGGAGCAAGTGCCGGAGTAGCGATCAGTTTCCCAGTGCCTTTTCTTGATCCAAATGCAAATTTTGATGCAGGTATTGTAGGAACGATCAAAGCATCTGGGAAAGGGTCGAGAAGTATCGGGACAGGGAAGTTTGACATAGGATTGGAGTTAACTAAAGGAAGCGTAAAGGACCTAGACGGTTCCGGTACCGAGCTCTCAATCAAAGCTCCTATAACCTTCATTCCGATTGGCCCAGTATTGGTGCCAAATCCTGTCGGTCCATCGATAGGTGGGCTAATCACAAGAGACGAAGAAGGCTCGATAGACGGAGTAGGAGTTAGCGCTGGTTTTGGAACAGAAGTTTCAGGGTCTAAAACGCTTACAGGTACAGCCTCTCTCCGTGATCTCCTCATTGATGAAACTGAAGATGCGGTCGAAACTGTGAGGCCACGGCCCGACCGCTTCGGATCATCAACTACTGGTTCAAGGCTTAGACGATGAAAATAAAATCCATACGGAAGAGAAGGTTTTTAGATGGAGTCTTTGGCTATTTTAAGGTCAACGATTCTCCTCTATATGAAAAGCTACTTGAAGAGTCTCGGAATATTCAGGTTAGTTCTATAAGGACACTCTATAGCAGCCGGCCAGGTTTGATAAAGGCTGTTATAAACGGAAGAACATATATGCTATATCAGCCATCATTACGGTGGCTGCTATGTAATCCATACATTATTTCATACGAACAGAAGATCACTATACCGCCTGTATCAAGAGTACTAGCAGGTTGGATAATTCTAGTGTTTTCTTCGTTTGCGGCAGCCTTATGCTTACCAATTTTACTGACTGAACGTGAGCTTCTTCCTGGCTACCTGCTTTTATTAGGAGCTTTCTTTTTTGTCTGTTCAGTGAGTTTTCGTGTTGAAGTGCTATGGAATGAAAAAATTTATCGGAAATTTTTTGGCAAAGTTTCTCAAATGTGAAACAGTTATTATCAAATTTACACAGCGCCATATGTCTTGGAAGCACCTGATTGATTTTGGCTCTCAGATTAAGGTCATGAGAGTTATATATTGTCAAATTCATACTTTATCAGCCAGTCGGTTGCTTGCGAAAACTTAAGTTTCTTTATGTATTGACGCGGCGCTTATTTGTATAATCCGAAGTGTTGCCGCGTCGTGAGCAGGGACGGCGAGACCGTGGAGCGGCTCTATCTGGAAGCGGGCGAGCCGCTGGCGAAGTGGACGGGCACGGCGCTGACCTATCCCACGCCGACCATCTCGGCACGCCCCGGCGCGGTACAACTGACAACAAGGGCATCTGGTCGACTACAGGCTTAGCGCCCCGGTGAACTTACTATATCTGGATGAACCTTATCCAAAAAAACTTCATAATATGAGGTCCAAACAACAGCTGTGTGAAGTCAGATGGTATAGGGTTTCAGCCCAAACTGATAAAACCGCATCGTGTACAGAGACAAGCGGGGCTGACGTACGCCGCCAGTCATCAAGAGCCTCAATGAGACCCTATCTACTGAAGTGACACTATCATTTCTGATAGTATCGGTTTTTATACTATCAAAGATCGTATCTTGGGCTGTCTCTCATGCTCTGTCATACAGCTCATAGAGTCGCGTGGTGACACGCACTCTAACGAGTCCGACGGATAAGCAGGTAGCAAACGCCTCGAACTCTTTCCTTTCAAACTAGCGGCCTTAAGGCGTCTGTTCCGCCTGCCTGACCGCTTGGGCTGGAGACAGGCGATGACCGTTATAGGTGAAGCAAGGAATGCTATCGTTCGCGGGCACTACGCGGCGGTAGACTGGCTGCATGAAATGCAGCTCACCGTATGGGCGTGGATGTCACCTTATCTTGCCAAAGTGTGGCGATGGGTTCGCTTCGCGACGGTTCCCGTCTGGATGCTGTGGCGCGTCGTTCGTAACCACCCAGCGATTCATGCGCTTTTTGCCAATCGCTGGGCCTTCTGGTCGATCCTGTTCGTGTTGCCTATCTTCGGGTTGGCGAGCGCCATCGGGCTTTACATTGCGAGCGTGAACGACAGCTATGTCGGCGCGTCCTTCATGGGCTTTTTCAGCTTCATCTTCGCCATCGCTCAGCTCGTGCTGGTGATCGGCTTGGTGGGAAGCTTCGTGCTGGGGCTCGCGGCGATCACCTATCTGTCGCTCACGAACAACTGGTATCTGTTCCTGCGTTGGCGCGCCTACCGCAAGGCGCTTAAGCGCGATGCGGTTTTGTCCGTGACGGACGATCCGCTCATCGCGCGCCTCCGGCTGGAGACGCCTGAGGATAACGGATTCTTCCTAACCTACCTTGCCGCGAGGCCCATGCTCGCCCTGCCCAAGCGCAAGCTCACCTATCAAGACGACCGCCATGTCATCATGGTGGCTGGGAGTCGGGCGGGCAAAGGCATCTCGATCATCATCCCGAACCTCGTCCATCACAAGGGCTCGGTGATCGTCTTCGATCCGGCGGGCGAGAACTTCGATGCCACCGCCGCCTACCGTCAACAAGTCTTGGGGCAGACCGTTCATGTGCTCGACCCCTTCGGGATCACGGGCCAGCCCTCCGCCTTATGGAATCCGTTGCACGAGATCGACTTCGATGAAGACCCGCAAGCCCTCGATAAATGCTTTGCCTTGGCAGAAAGCTTGATCGAGATCGGCGGCAAAGAGCCGTACTGGGCGGAGTCGGCGCAAGAGCTGCTCGCCATGACCATCGCCTATGTGGGCGTGCGCTCCATTCGCGAGAACATGAACCTGCCGCAGGTCTATCGTCTGCTTCAAGGCGAGAGCTTGGAGGCGCTTTGGACGGCGATGTCGCGTTGCGATGCGCTGGGCGGCGTAATCGCACGCTTCGGGGAGTCGTGCCTGTCGCGCGAGAAGGAGTTCGCAGGGGTTGTCCAGACGCTCAGGAACGCGCTTCGCTTCCTGAACACCGCCTCCATGCACAGCCAGGTCGCCTCCAGCTCTTTCTCCATGAAGGATCTGAAGCGTGGGGATGTAAGTCTCTATTTGGCGGTGCTGGCGGGCGCAGGCTCGACCTATCGGGGTTGGTTGCGGATGCTCTTCGACGGGGCGTTCGACGCCATGCAGGACAGGGACATTCCCAAGCCCGACACTCCCACGCTTTTTCTCATGGATGAGTTTCCGCTGCTCGGGCGCATGGAGCGGATCAAGCGGGCGGCGGGTGAGGCCGCGAAGTTCGGGGTGAAGCTCATGATCTGCACGCAGGACCTGACCCAGCTCAAAGAAATCTACGGCGACGGCTGGGAGACCTTCATGGGCAATAGCGGCCTGTCGATCTTCTTCGCGAACAACGATCTCACCACGCAGAAGTATCTGTCCGAGAAACTCGGTGAGGAGCTCTACAGCAAGTTCTCGGTCACATCCGGCAGTTCATCGGGCGCAGGTGGCGGTGGCAGTTCGCATAGCACGAGCGTCTCGCGCGAGCTTCGCAAGGTGGCGCGGGTCGATCAGGTCGCCAGACAGACAGCCCGGCGCACCAACCAAGCCTTCTTTCTGATGCCGGACATGAAGCCGATGCGGCTCACCCGCGCCGCCTACTTCGATCACGGCATGATCCCGCGCGGGCTGGTCTACAAGCCGCAAGCCGCCAATGATGAAGCATCCAAGCTGGAGGCAGCGGAATGACTGACACCTCCAAACCCGACTTCAATGCCGCTGCAAGGCGCAATCATCGCCCAAAGCGTGAGACAGTCGATCAACGCGCCAAGCGGCTTGATGCCGAAGTGAAAGCCTTAGAAGCATCATTGCAACAAAAGCCGTCCAAGCCGACACGCAAGCTCACGCCAAGCGGGCAGCTCCGGCGTGACGGAGACGACTATGCGCGCCGAACGCTGGAGAGCCGCCGTGCAGACCTCACTCAAGAGATCAAGCGAATTGAAGAAGAGCAAACGGGACAACGTCGAATACCTCCTAAACTGGAGCGCTAAGCACATTCAACCAAAGACGACTGATCAGGATTGTAGATTTGGCTTTGTGATCTTAAAAATCTGAAACGGTAATTCGAGTATAGTGTGATTGTCTTCAATCCAGCTCTTTTGATCTCCGCTTAACTTATCGTTAGACGACTTCACCTCTACAAACCGAAATTCGTCATCTTTGAATAATAGTAAGTCTGGCCATCCAGTGTAGCGTTTCCAATAATCGTCTACGAGATACCGTAAAATACGCACGATAGTAAGAGGTGGCAAAATTTCGATCAGTCGTCTTGCTGTTTCAATATCGTCTTCTCGGTGCGCCCATAAATATTGTCTGAAATGCTCACTATGCGACAGCCAATAATCGAACAACCAAAGCAGACTCTCGCGTTCTGGAAATAGGTCTCTTTCAAAAAACTCGTCTATTTCCACCTTTCTTCTGATGCCGTAACTAGGCTGTCCGAAGTCACTCGGTAGATGGGTAAATATCTGTTCTTGAGTTTTGTGCGTGTCAAACGCATCGCGTCTCCCAAAAGAAACCATGCGAACTTTTTCATCTTTATAGTCTTGAATAAGCAACCAAGTGAACGTTCCAAATAGAACATGAAAGGGAACACTCTCAAGCTCTAGCGTTTGGAAACCCGCGAGTTGATAATGATGCGCCGCAAACTCCTCTGGCGAGAGCAATGTCTCACCCTCAGCAATCTTGATGCGTCTTTGTCCCTCAACCCGAATATGAGGCGCAGCTACTCGCAGTATATCAACGTTGTTGTCACGGAGCACGTCTGCTTGTGATTTGTCAGAAAAGACATACTTCGGTGAGGTCTTATGAAGTGCCTTGATCTCTTCCAAAGCGGCGCGCTCAACAGTTTCTTGCTCTTTCTTTGTCAAGCTGAACTGATCAGCGTCTTCGCCAATCAGCTCTAAAATCTTCTCGTAACGAGCAAAATGAAGCTCTCTCCAATAGTATCGTTTTACTTTCGAACTATTTCCATAGGTTTCAGCTTTCGGAAAGTTATCGGCAGGAAGTCCACGGCATTCAGAACATATATTTGGCTGGAATCCACCAGTAACAAGATACTCATCACCAGTTTTGTCCCATGTGCTGCTTTGTAACTGATGTGATAGAAATCGCTCTCCCAACCGTTGGTCGCACGAACACATCATCACAGTTTTACAATCAGTGCAGAGATACTTCCGTATGATTTCGTACTGGTTCAAGCATTCAAGATTAGTGTGGTTGCAGTCGTTTGTCATTCAGATCGATCTAGTTTGATTTCAGCTCACAGCAATATCAAGTCATGTCATAACGGCTAACGTTAGTTGTTTTTGCTGAAAAATCTTGACTTTTCAGTCCTCTATCTGATATTATGTTCACTATACGTTCTCATAGTGGGGGCGTAACAGATTGGATTGCCTAGAGTCGTCGTGCGGATCGTACGGCCTGTTAGCTCGGCATGACTTCGACCTTCCTTCAACACCCAACCGAAAGGAGTCATCATGGATGAGTCAACCTTGCCGCCTGTCTGCTCGACAGAGCCTCAGGCAGTATCAGAACAAGAGATCACCGCGCGCTTCCGCGAGCGCGCAAAGCGTCAAATTGCACAGGCGAGAACGCCTCTAAAGTCTGGCGATCGATCGAAGAGTCAGAGCCAACCGCTTCCTGCCTTAGAAGGGCGAAGCGGATTGTCACTGAACGTCTCCGACTTCGATGTCTCGGCCTTCCTCCATCACTTTGAAGGCATGGAACTGACGGAGGCCGAGGAGCATGAGGTGTTACATGCGCTTTGGGAGATTATGTGCCGCTTTGTCGAGGTTGGTTTTGGTCTTGATGCTTACACGCTCGCCAAACAATCGACCGGAGCCTGTGGGAAACTTGTCGCGGATGCTGCGGACGAGTCCGCCTCTGTGGTAAACTAAACCTGAGAAAGAGAGGCCCGCATGGGAGCACAAGATCTTGGCAGCAAGCAACACTCACTGACGCAAGCCGTTATCTACGCCCGTGTCTCGTCCAAGAAACAAACCATAGAAGGCACGGGACTAGACAGCCAGATCACGCGCTGTGAGCAATACGCCAAGGCTAAAGGCTATACAGTCGTACAATCCTTCCGTGACGACATCTCCGGCGGCTCCGTCACCCGTCCTGCCATGACGGCGATGCTGGCCTTCCTGCGCAAGAATAGAAAGACGCCTTACGTCGTCATCATCGATGACATCTCGCGTCTCGCGCGCGGACTGGAAGCCCATCTGGAGCTTCGCGCCAAGATCGCCAAAGCAGGTGGCGTACTGGAAAGCCCCTCCGTCGAGTTCGGAGAAGACTCGGACTCACAGCTCGTCGAAAACCTGCTTGCGGTCGTCTCCCAACATCAACGCCAGAAAAATGGCGAGCAAGTCGTCAACCGAATGCGCGCTCGCGTGATGAATGGCTACTGGGTGACTAAAGCTCCTCTTGGCTATCGCTATGTCGCCGTCAAAGGTCGCGGGAAAATGCTAGAGCGCCACGAACCGCTCGCCACTATCATCGGTGAGATGTTTGAGGGTTACGCCTCTGGACGGTTTGAGTCCCGCGCGGAGATCATCCGCTGGCTGCATACGCTGCCGCACTTCCCGAAAGACGCCAAAGGCAACATCCGCAACGCTAAGATAACCTATATGCTCAAGAACCCGGTCTATGCAGGCTATGTGTTCTCCGACATCTGGGATGTGTCGCAACGCGACGGCTTGCATGAAGGCGTTTGCTCCAAAGCCGTCTTTAAAGCCGTGCAGGACAAGCTATCGCGTCCAGCACTCATGCCTGCTAAAGCGAACCTTGATACTGCCTTTGTCCTACGGGGTGCGGTTTGTTGCTCAGAATGCGGATGGAAGCTGACAAGCTGTTGGTCCAAGGGGCGCAACAAGCATTATCCCTACTATCTGTGCGGCAATCGCAATTGCTCTCAAAAGGGCAAGTCGATCCCGCGTGACCGCTTGGACGAGCGAGTCGGTGATCTTGTGAAAGAACTTCAACCAAGCCCTGCCTTTGCCGCCCTCGGCATGGACCTGTTCAAGGCAGCGTGGAACGCCATGGAAGCTAAGGTCGGCGGTCAACGCAAGGTGATCGCAAGAGAGGTTGAGGCCACTCAGGCGCAAATCTCCAAGGCTCTCACGCGACTTGTGGAGACAGAAAATCAAACCGTATGCAAAGCGCTCGAAAGTAAGGTTGCCGACCTAGAGGAAAGCAAAGCGATTCTGATCGAGAAGCGTGATGCCATCAGCCCAAAAAAGCGGGACTTTGACGCTCATGTTCGAACCGCACTAGAGTTTCTGCTAAACCCTTATAACCTTTGGGAAAAAGGTGACTTCACCACACGTCGATTGGTGCTGAAACTGGCGTTTGGTGGTGGATTGGCGTTCGACAAAAAGGACGGCGTTCGAACCGCCGGGCCGAGCCGATTATTCCAATGTATTCAAGAGGTTGGGTCGCGCCTAAGCGGCGCTTGTGACCTAAAGTATCCGATGGTGGGCGATGCTGGGATTGAACCAGCGACCCCTGCCGTGTGAAGGCAGTGCTCTCCCGCTGAGCTAATCGCCCGACGATCCGTCGGATGGCGGCGCGTGTCCGCCAAGGGCGCGGTCTCTAGCGGCGCGGGCGGAGAAATCAAGGGGGTTCGGCAGGGTAGGGCGGTCGTCTCTTCGGGTGACGTTTTTTTCGCTCCATCGCGTTGCGCGGACCGTCTCCCGCTTCTATGTGTCGGGCACGCGACGCCGTCCGTCACGGGGGTGTTACAATCGGAAAGACGACGTGAGAAACCGCGTCTGCCGCTTGTGATATGAGCCCCGGAACGGTTGGAAGGGGAACATCCGGTGCCGGTCAAGGGGCGTTCGATCGCCACCGCCACTTCACTTCCTTGCCGTAGAGAACCCGAAGACGGAGCATCCGCTCGTCCGAGAGAGAGATTTATGACCGAGCCGACGCCCACCGCTCGCGCCATCCCCCTGCGCCACGGCGATTTCGCCACCCTGACCGATGCCCTCGACTATGCCGCGACCGGCGAGACGGGGCTGAACTATTATGACGGCCGGGGCGCGCTCAAGCAGCGCATGAGCTATGCCGAGTTGCGTGAGGCGGCGATGGACGTCGCCGCGCGCCTCGTCCGGTTCGCGCCCAAGGATTCGCGCATCGGCCTGGCCGCCGTGTCCACGGCCGACTTCGCTGTCCTGTTCATGGCCTGCCAATATGCCGGCTTGGTGCCCGCGCCGCTGCCGTTGCCCGTGACGCTGGGCGGGCGCTCCTCCTATGAGCGGCAGCTGGAGCGCATGGCCGATACGGGGGACTTCTTCGCCCTGTTCGCGCCCGAATCCATGGAGCCGATCATGAGCGCGGCGCTCAACGACACGGCCATCCCGGTGCTGTCTTTCGACGCCGTGAAGGCCCTGCCTGCTGGCGACCGGTTGCGCCCCTTCGGTGCCGACGATCTCTGCTACATCCAGTATTCCTCCGGCTCGTCCTCGTCGCCCAAGGGCATCATCGGCACGCAGCGCTCCGTGACCGCCAATTGCAGCGCCATCGCCGAGCACGGGCTGCGGGTTGGAGAGGGCGACCGCTGCACGACCTGGCTGCCCTTCTACCACGATATGGGGCTCATCGGCTTCCTGCTGACCCCCCTGATGAGCCAGCTCTCAATCGACATCATGGACCCGACGGACTTCACGCGCCGCCCCATTACCTGGCTGCAGCTGATCCACGATCATCGCGGCACGCTCTCCTATTCGCCCACCTTCGGCTACGAGCTCTGCGTGCGGCGCTGGCGCGACGACCGGGAGCTCGACCTGTCCTGCTGGCGTGCGGCCGGGATCGGCGGCGACATGGTGCGGCCGGAACCGCTGACGGAGTTTTCCGAGCTGTTCGGCCCGATGGGCTTTATCGAGACCGCCTTCACGCCCAGCTACGGGCTGGCCGAAACGACGCTGGCCGCGACCTTCGCCCCGTCGGGCCAGGGGCTGCTCAAGCACACGATCGACATGGACCGCTACGAGCACGCCAACGAGGTGGTCGAAGTCAACGATCTGACCAAGACGGACCACGTGCGGACCTTCGTCGCCTGCGGCCACAAGCTGCCGGGCCACGAGTTGGAAATCCGCGACTTCGACAATAATGTCCTGTCGCAGGACAGCAACCATGTGGGCCGTGTCTGCCTTCGGGGCCCAAGCGTCTCGCCCGGCTATTTCCGCAACAGCCAGGCCACGGAAGCCGCCTTCACGCCGGATGGCTGGCTGGACACGGGCGATCTGGGCTACTGGCACCAGGGGCAGCTCGTGGTGACGGGGCGTCACAAGGACCTGATCCTCTATCATGGCCGCAACATCTGGCCGCAGGATATCGAATGGGCCGCACAGGCGGCCGCGCCGCATCGCTGTGGCCGGGCCTGCGCCTTCTCCGTCGGCGGGGCGGGCGACGAAAAGACGATCATGCTGCTGCTGGAATGCCGCACCCGCGATCCGAAACTGCTCGAAGAGATCGAGACGGCCGTCTCCGCCGCGATCCGGCTGGAAGTCGGCGTGCCGGTGCAGCTGATGCTGGTCCCAAAATCGACCATGATCATCACCAGCTCCGGAAAACTGTCGCGCGCGCGCGTGAAGCAGAAGTTTCTCGACGGCGGCATCATCGACCTGCAGGCACCGACGCCGCTGCGCGCAGTCTCGACCTCCGCCTGAGGCTGACTGCGCGTCTAGACGCCGCGCCGCGCCCTTGGTAACGGCGCGCGTCCTTTCGCCGGAGCCACCATGCCGTCTGATGAGCAAATCTTCGACAAGATCTGCGAGCTGCTGAAGCCGTACAACGTCAAGAACAAGCCGATCCTGCGCGCGTCGGGCATCATGTCCGACCTCGAAGTGGACAGCACGGCCGTGTTCGACCTGATCATGGAGCTGGAAGACTTCTACGACATCTCCATACCGATGGAGGTCATCACGGACGTCAAGACGGTCGGCGAACTGGTCGTCGCCATCCAGGAACTGCTCGCGCAATGAGCGGCACGGGGGGGACGGATGTGAAGAGCCGCGCGCCGGGTCTGTCAATCTTCAGCAAGTATGATGCGCTTCGGCAGCGCGCCAGCGTCTTGGAAAAGGTCGGTGTCGATCCGTTCAACATGACGTTCGACGATATCACCGGGCCGACGCGCGGGCGCATCGGCAACCGGGAGATCATCCTGGCGGGCACCAACAACTATCTCGGCCTGACCTACGATCCGGCGGCGCGCGAGGCTGCCAAATCCGCCATCGACCGTCACGGCACGGGCACGACCGGTTCGCGCATCGCCAATGGTTCCTATGTGGAGCATGAGCGGCTGGAACGCGACCTGGCGGAGCATCTGCGCAAGCCCTCCTGCATCGTGTTTACGACCGGATACGTCACCAACCTCGCCGCCATGAGCGGGCTGGCCGGGCCGGACGACGTGATCTTCATCGACGCCGACGCCCATGCCTGCATCATCGACGGCACGCGGCTGGCGGGGACGACGACGGTTAGGTTTCGCCACAATAACCCGGCCGATCTGGACAAGCGGCTGGCCCGGCAGAAGATCGCGGATGGCGGCCACGCGTTGGTCGTGATCGAGGGGCTATACTCCATGTTCGGCGACATCGCGCCCATCGCGGAGTTCGCCGATGTCTGCGAGCGTCACGGCGCCTATCTCTATGTGGACGAGGCGCATAGCTACGGCGTGTTCGGCGAAGGCGGGCGCGGCATCGCGGAAGAACAAGGCTGTCTCGACAAGATCGACTTCTACAGCGGAACGTTCAGCAAGAGCCTTGCCAGCGTCGGCGGGTTCTGCGCGTCCAACCATCCGGAGTTCGAGCTGCTGCGCAAGGTGATGCGGCCCTACATGTTCACCGCGTCCGCCGCGCCGAGCAACATCTGCGCCGCGCAGGCCGCGCTCGATGCGATCAAGGCGCGCCCGGAACTCCGCCACAACATCATGGCGCGCGCCGCGCAGCTCCATGCGGGTCTCGCCGAGATGGAGTTCGATCTCTGCGCGCCCGCCAGCCCCGTCATTGCCGTGCGCCGACCCAACGAAGCCCAGGCCGCGATGGAATGGAACTGGCTGCTGAAGGAAGGCGTCTACGTCAATCTCGCCGTGCCGCCCGGCACGCCGCAAAGCTCCAGCCTGCTGCGGATCAGCGTCTCCGCCGCGCATACGGAGGACGACGTGACCGCGATCCTGCAACGCTTCCGCGCGCTCAAGGACAATGGCGCGGAGATCATGGGCGAGATGATGCGCCGGATGCAGGCGGCGGAGTAGGGGTCAGCCGAAGGCTGTTTGCGTATCTTGGCGACTCAAGACTCTCTCGATGAAACATGGTCTTCATGGACCGAGAAGTAGATTACATTGGCTTTGTATATGGCCCTCCGGAGACCCGGAAGAACTTCAGGGACAGCCGCGAACGACATGGGTCGCGTTGCAATCTCTCGGAATTTGTCCAGCAGAGCTAGATGATACTCGTCTGCCTGTTGCTGGCCGTAGCTTTGACCGTATTGGAAAATTGAAAACAGATCGATCTCGGCCTGCTCGGAAAGCCTGTAATCCAACTAACCAAGCTCGCGCTTGAATTTGGCTAGCAGATCTTCAGGCCGTGTCTTGGAATAGCCGCTATCGCGACCTTTCTGGATTTCCGCCCTGAGCTGCTCGTTCGTCATGGGTTTGACGTTCCAAGGCTCGATCAACTTATGGATCACTTCTCCAATCGACTTGTAGCGTCCCGATGCAACCTGGGCATCAAGCCACTTCTTGTCTTGCTCTGTAAGTTCGATACTCTGTTCGATCATAGCCAGATGCTACATTCTCGGATCGGGTGCGTAAAGCACCTCATCACCCGAATGCCCCGCGCCGCCAAAGCTTCCAGCCAAGCACCGGACTCCACAGCACGGGATGGCGCCGTTGCGCCTGCGTCACGTCCAGCGACACGCCGCTGTGGCGCTCCACCTTGCGCAGCACGTAGTCGAGGCCGCCGTCGAAGGTCGCGGCGCTGTTGAGCACGCGCAGGGCGGCGACCGGGCGGCCGAAGAGGCGGCGCAGGAACCAGCGAAAGCGCGACCCATTTCCGGAAAAGTCCTGCACGGCGAACCGGCCATCGGTCGCCGGGCCGAACAGGGCTTCGCTGACGGCGTCGTAGCGAGTCTCGTAGCGCGCCACGATCTCGCGAGCGCGTCCGTCGTCGCTCTCCGGGCGCAGCTCCGTGCGGTAGCTCTCGAAGAAGGCGCGGCCCCAGAATTCGGGCGAGGTGGCGGGCGCATCGAACAGGGGTGCGGTCTCGCCGGCTAGCTTGCGGATGGCGGCGGTCCGGGCGGCGACGATGCGCTGGTCGATCTCCGCGTCCGCTGTGCCCAGCAGGGCGCAGGGCTGGCTGAACCGTCCCCAGACCTGGCTGAGGAAGCCGTCCGAGCAACGCCGTTCGAACTCCTTCAGGGAGATGATGGAGTATTTGCAGGTCGACAGCACGCCGTCCTCGCTCCGCTCCAGATAATAGACGGCAGGCGGAATCAGGCGATTGGTCAGGGCGCGCCAGCCGCGCCCATGCGTTGCGACATAGCTGTCCACAAGCACGTAGAAATCCAGCATCTTCTCCGCATCGTCCAGATCGCGCAGGGAGGAGCCGTAATAGACGAAGCCCAGGACGCGGCCGGGATGGCGATTGCGGATCGCGTCCATCACGCCGTGGACGCGCGCGGGCGGATCGAGCCGTTCCGCCTCGATCAGCGCGTGGAGCGGGTCGCTCACCGTCGGATCGTGACCGGGCGGCTGGCGGACAGGGTGAACGTCTCGCCCGGCAGGTCGAACGGCTCGCCGTCCATCATGACGGGACCGGAATAGGTGAACTCCGCCCGGTCGGCGTTCCAGCTATGGAAGCCGTCGGGCGTCCGGTCCTTGTCCTTGAAGCCGACCCAGACCTCCGCAATGTGGCGGTGCAGGCGCGAGGCGTCGCCGTCCACATAGGTCAGGCGAATGTGACCATCCCCATCGCCCCAGAACGGGTCGAGCCCCAGCGTGATGGAGGGCAGGGTGGTCGCGACCGTGCCGAGATGCGGCCCCGTCAGCCGCTCGCCATTGACGGACAGGTCGCACTCGGTCGACGGCATGAGCTGCTCGCGCTCGCCCAACACAGCCTTGACGATCCCGCCGAACACGGCGGCCGACCCGCCGATCCCGCGCGCGTGCAATTCGTTCTTGGCGTAGTCCGTCACCATGGGCAGCGCGCCCGTGGAGAAGAGGAAGCCGTACTGGTCCGGCGCGCCGTCGCAGGACAGGCGGATCATGCGGGTCTGAAGCGCGTTCGGATCCTCGTGGATCGTCTTGAGGCCGGACTTGCCGACGCGCTTCATGCCGATGATCTTGGCGATCTGGTTGGTCATGCCGCCGGATGCGATGGCGAAGTCCGGCATCTCTGCGTCCTCGCCGACCTGCCGCAGCACCTCGCTCATCACGCATTGCACCGTGCCGTCCCCGCCCTCGATCACGATCAGGTCCGACGTCTCCAGCGCGGCCTCCACCTGGCTGGGCAAGGCGGCGAAGGAGGCGAGGTCGAAGACTTTCGCATCGTGTTCGCCCGCATAGATGGCGAGGCGCGAGCCCTTCTTGCCGACGCGCTCCGAATGCGGATTGATGAACAGGGACGCGGTCACGCTACAGGGCCTCCGTCCGGGTCAGCAGGAAGGCCGACAACAGCCCGAAGGCGAGCAGCGGCATGGCGATGGCGGGCAGAACGCCCAGCCCGCCCGATGTGGCGAAGGTCGCCATCGCCCCGTCGATGATCAGGAAGACGAAACCCAGCGTGATGCCCAGGATTAGGGTCCGGTCGCCCGTATCCTCGCGCCCTGTGCGCTGCATCAGGGCTGCGCAGGCGACCAGTAGCACCAGCGCCGCGAGCGGCCGCGTCAGCCGGTGCGCGTGCCAGAAGCCATAGGCGAAGGAGGGGTTGGACCCGCTGTTTCCGGGTGTCATGAAGTTGCGCATCTCGGACATGGACAGGTCTCGCGGTTCGGCGGCGAGACGCGCAATGCTCTTGGGCGTCTGGGCCGTGTTCCACACGGCGCGGCCCCGTACGGGCTCCGCCTCGCGCTGCTCCCCGTCCGCGCCCTTGACGACGAGCTGGCGTACCCCGTCCAGGTCCCACCCGTCGCCGGAATAGGTCGCCCGCTCTGCCCAGATCACGCTGTCCACCTCGCCGAGATCGTTGCGACGGAAGATTTCGACGTCGGCCAGGGTCTCGTAGCTTTCGCGGTCCGTCGCCCGGACGATGTCGCCATTGTCTTCCAGCCAGAGCGGGTTGTCGGGCGTGATGTTCTTGACCTTATATTCGCCGATCCCCCACGCCTGCAGGGAACGCACGGCCGGGGCGATAGTGTAGTCGATGAAGGTGATGGAGGCGAGCGACGCGCCGAGCACGATCGGCGTCAGCAGCAGGACCTGACGCGTCGCGCTGATGCCGAAGCCCAGCAGGGCAACCAGTTCGTGCTGCCGGATCAGCTTCACATAGGTCAGCAGCACCGCGACCACGAGGGTGAAGACGAAGATGCGGTCGAAGATGACGGGCGCACGCAGCGCCATATAGGTGAATGTGCCGCGAAAGCCTTCTCCGCTGGCCACGATATCCCCGCCATTGGCCAGACTGTCGAGCAGTCCGATCAGCACCAGGAAGCCGAACACGACCGTGATCCAGGTGACGATGAAGGACCGCGACAGGTAGAGGGCGAACCTAAGCACGGCGGCTTTCCGGCACGTCGCGCCAACGCGCACGCAGCGCCTGGACGGCGGTTTTGACGCGCCCCTGCATATGCTTGATCCATTGGGCGAAACTAGTCAGCGGTGGCTGACCCATCTTGAAGGCGCTCTTGTAGAAGACGACCGCCGCGAACAGCGCCAGCCCGGCCATCAGCCCCCATATGCCCAGCCAGGGTGGTATCGTACCGGCCGCGCCGAGCGACTGCGCGAACTCCAGCGCCTTCTGCAGCGACACCAGGAACACCACGCCCACGAAGATGCCGGCCGAAGACGGATTGCGCCCATAATTCAGCCCGAACGGCACGGCGATGAAGGGCAGGATGAACAGCATGACGGTGCGGGCGATCCTGAGGTGGAGCGCGGCATTGTTGGTATTGCGGTCGATCGTCTCCACCCGGTCGCCGCGCCGATTGTCGAACAGTTCGCCCGACGTCATCTCGCGTTCGTCGCTGCCGCGCGCGCGGAACGGCTCCACCGTCGCCGCGCCCGCCCAGGACGAGCCCGAGAAGGACAGGTTCTGCGTCAGCCTATCGTTCTCCACCTGGTAGCCCCGGCCGGAGCGCATCTGCAGCACGGGCGCGCCGTCGTCGCGCACGATCAACTCGCCCACATTTGCCGTGGTCAGGCGGAAGCCGGTCTCCTGTCCCGTCGAATCGTAAATGAAGATCGGCCCGATGCCGACATCCGGCTTGGCGGTTCCGGCGAAGAAGGTGAAGTCGCCGACGGTCGTGAAGGTGCCTTCGCGAAGGGCGGCGGTAAAGCTGGTCTGGCGCACCGTGTTCTCGACGGATCGGTAATGGTAGCGTCCCAGCGGCTGCAACCAGCCTTCCAACAGGATCGACAACACGGCCAACACGGCCGCCACCGCCAGGAAGGGCTTGGTCATGTGGGTCAGCGACACGCCGGCGCCCAATGCCGCCGTCAACTCGGAAGAGCGCGAGAACCGGTCCACCGTGATGATGGTACCCAGCATCAGCGCCATGGGAATGGCGATGCCCAGATAGTAGGGCAGTAGCGCGCCGATCATCTGCGTGGCGTCCGACGCCGGATTGGTGGAGGTCGTCACGACCTCGAAAATGCGCAGCAGGCGTTCCAGCAGCAGCACGCAACAGGCGAACACCACCAGCCCCCCGATGGCGACCGACGCTTTTTTGAAAAGATATGTGTTTAGACGGCCCAAGCGGTTCCTGCGATTGACACTTTCGATCCCTCTGGCGCGGTCCCATATCGGTCGCTCCACTGCAACGGAGACCCGATTGGCTGAGTTCATGCCAGACTCATCTGCCGGGGCCTATTGAAAAGCCATGTCCAACGCAAATTCGACCCTCAGACCCTACTGGAAATTCATCCGCACGGCCTGCGTCGTTTCGCTGGGCGCGGGAAGCCTCGCCTCCACCGCGATCGCGTCCGAAGGCGACGAACCCCTGTCGGCGATCGGGATCGAGCGCGGGCTGGAACTCTACGAGCGCGATGCGTCCGATCCGTGCGTGCCGGGCACGCAGCAGATCCGCGTGATCGTCAACAATGTCCAGGCCGAGGGCATCCTGAAGCTGGAACTGTTCGGCGAGAAGGATTTCATGAAGTCCTCCGGCAAGCTGCGCCGAATCCGCGTGCCTGCCGACAATGGCCCCATGATCGTCTGCATCGATGTGCCCGAAGCCGGGGACTATGCCGTGGTCGGCTATCACGACCGGGACGGGGACCGGAAGCTGGACAAGAAGTGGAACTTCAAGCCCAAGGAACCCTACGGCCTGTCCAACAATCCCGAGATCAAGTCCCTGCGCCTGCCCAAATGGGAGGAAACGCGTTTCGCCGTACCGGCCACGGGGTGGGACATCGTGATCAATCTGGTTGACCTAGACTAGGTCCAACCGCCAAAGCGCACGCTTCACGCTCTCTCCGCCCGGAGTCGACCCCGCATGGCGTCTGCGCCCTCCGCCCCATCGCCCGTCACGACCCAGCGGGTTGCAGCACCGTCCGTGGCAGCGAGCGCGGTCACGGTCCAAGGGTCGGACAGGGCCGACGCAGTCTTTCTCGACCTGCCCTACGAACTCTATCGGGGCGAGGCGCACTGGCGCGCGCCCCTGCGCATGGAACGCCGCCAGCAGATCGGCGCGAAAAACCCCGCGACCCGGCACATGACGGCCCGCTTCTTCGTCGCGCGAACAGAAGGTCGTCCGGTGGGACGCATCGCTGCCTTCACCAATGCCGAGCATGATCGCCACCACGGACCCGGCGTTGCCTTCTTCGGCTATTTCGACTGCGTAGACGACCCAGCCGTATCGGACGCCCTGCTGGAAGCCGCCAAGGACTGGGCGCGCGGGCAGGGGCGCACCCGCCTCGTCGGTCCGGCCATGTGGAGCGTCAACGAAGAAGTCGGCCTGCTGATCGACGGGTTCGAGCATCCGCCCGCCATCATCATGCCCTACGGCCACCCCCACCAGGTCGAGGCGGTGGAGCGCAACGGGTTCGAAAAGGCGGTGGACCTCTACGCCTACCGCGCCGACCTGTCGGGCGGCGCGCCCGACGTGCCGCTCGTGCGGCGGCTCTGCGCCAAGGCCGAGGCCGATCCGGGCCTGACGTGGCGGTCCTTGAACACGAGAGACTTTCTCGCAGACGTGCGCATGGCGCGCGAGATCTTCAACGATGCCTGGGCGGACAATTGGGGCTTCATCCCGTTCTCGGAAGAGCAGTTCGTCCACATGGCCAAGGAGATGCGACCGATCATGTTCGGCACGGGCTTCCAGATCGGTTTCATCGATGGGGAGCCCGCCACCTTCGTTTGGATGATCCCGGACGTGAACGAGGCGGTGCGCGGCCTGGACGGCAAGCTCCTGCCATTGGGCTGGGCGAAACTGCTCTGGCGGCTCAAGACCCGCCGCGTCGCCAAGGGACGCATCCCGCTCATGGGGCTGAAGCGAAAGTTCCACGGCACCCGCCGCGGCGTCGTCCTGACGACCAAGATCTGTTCGGAGAGTTTCGACGCCGGGAAGGCGCAGGGCTTCGCGCAATGCGAACTCTCCTGGGTGCTGGAAACCAACCCGTCCATGATGGCGATCTGCGACATGGTCGGCGCGGACCGCTACAAGACCTACCGTATGGTCGAGGCGCGGCCGTGAGCCTTCGCGCCGTCATACTCGCCGGGCAGCGACCCGGCCCCGACGCGCTCTGCGAAGCGGCCGGGGTCGACTTCAAGGCGGACATCCGGATCTGCGGCGTCGCCATGCTGGACCGCGTCGCTTCCGCCCTGTCGGAAGCGGGCGTTCCGAAGCCCTACGCCCTGTCCGGCTACCGCGCCCCGCGCGAGGGGTTCGACCTGGTGGATGGCGGCATCGGTCCGGCGGACAGTGCCTTGCTGAGCGCGGAGGACGGGCCGTTCCCGCTGATCCTGACCACTTGCGATCACGCGCTGCTGACCGCCGATATGGTGCGCGACTTCGTGGCGGGCGCGCAAACCTCCGGCGCGGACTTCGCCGTCGGCCTCGCCTCGCGCGAGCGTATCCAGGCCGACTATCCCGACACCAAGCGCACCTACATGATGTTCAACGACATGGCGCTGAGCGGGTGCAACCTGTTCTACGTCGCCAATGCGGACGGGCTGGCCGCCATCCGGTTCTGGCGCGACGCGCAGCACTTGCGCAAGAAGCCCGTCCGTCTGGCGCTCAAGATCGGGCCGATGATCGCCCTGCGCTACGTTCTGGGCCGCCTCTCCGTGGACGGCGCGTTCGACTATGCCAGCCGCCGGATCGGCGCGCGCGTCGCCCCGGTTCTGCTCGACCATGCCGAGGCCGCCATAGACGTGGACAGTCCGGCCGATCTCGCCCTGGTGCAGGAGATCGTGGCCGCCCGCTGTTCCGGAGCGGATGAGGCCGAGCCAAGCTCGGGCGGCTCGGAGTGAGCGCGCCCGATACGACGCTCGACGTTCGCTCGGATCGGGGCGTGAGCCGCCGCATCGCGTCCAATACGGGGCTTTTGCTGGGGGCGAAGATCCTTGCGACCCTGTTCGGCATCGGCACGCTGCTGATCGCCATCCGATCGCTCAGCCCGGCCGAGTTCGGGACCCTCGTCTTTCTGCATGCCTATATGCTGTTCTTCGCCGAGGTCGCGACCTTCCAGGCGTGGCAGTCCATCATCCGGTTCGGAACGGACGACGTGGCGGCGAACGACCGGCCCAGCCTCGCGCGTTTGCTGCGCTTCGGCTACACGTTGGACGGGCTGTCCGTGCTGATCGGCTACGCGCTGGCGGTCGGCGCGTTCGGCGTGGTGGTCGCGCTCTCGAACCGTCTGCCGGGCCTGTCGCCGGGCGAAGGCCTGTCGGTCGAGACGCTACAGACCTTCGTCACGTTCTACTGCCTCGTCATCCTGGTGCGGTTCACCAGCACGTCTGTCGGTATCTTTCGCCTGTTCGACAAGTTCACCGTCCTGGCGGTGGAAGCGCTCGTCCAGCCCGTGGTGCGCCTGGGCGGGGTGGTGCTGGCGGCCTGGCAGGGCTGGGGGCTGACGGGCTTCGTCTGCGTCTGGTTCGCGGGCTCGTTCGTGCAATATGTTTTCCTCTGGACGATGGGCCTCGTCGAGTTGCGTCGTCGCGGGTTGCTGGGCGATGTCGTGCGCGCTCGGATCAACTTCTTTCGTCCGCGCCGACCGATCTGGGGTTTCGTCATCAAGTCCAATATCGATTCCACCCTCGCCACCGGAGTGATGCACCTGCCGCAACTGCTCGTCATGGCGATCTTCGGCCCGGTCTGGAACGGGGTCTTCAAGATCGCCGAAGAGGTCGCCAAGCTGCTGACCGAAGGGTTCAAGCTGCTCGACCAGGTGATCTATCCCGAACTCGCCAAGCTGGTGACGGCGGGGCGGTCGGACCGCATCTGGAAGATCGCCAGCCGCGCGGCCGGCATTCTGCTGGCGATCGGTCTGGCCT
>JBATXP010000090.1:0-1680 GCA_049673465.1 Litorimonas sp. | reverse complement strand
CCCGCGGCCTGCCGGCCGTCCTCGCCTGGACCGTCGAGATCGACGGCCGTCTACCCGTTGGCACGCCGCTGGCCGAGGTGATCGAGCGCGCCGACCGCGAAACCGACGGCCACGCCCTTCATTACATGATCAACTGCGCCCATCCCGACCATTTCGCGCCCGTCCTCGCCGCGGAGCGCGGCGCGCCCTGGACGGATCGCCTGCGCGGACTCGTCGCCAATGCCTCGCGATGCTCACATGCCGAACTGGATGCGGCGGAGGAGCTGGACGACGGAGACCCGGACGAACTTGCCAGCCAACTGGCTGCCCTTCGTCGTGCGCATCCGCGCCTCGTCGTCCTGGGCGGGTGCTGCGGCACCGACATGCGGCACCTGAGCGCTCTCGCGCGGGCGCTGGTTGGCAAGGCGGTGTGAAAGGCACCGTCGATTGGGAGCGTGCGAGGTCACGGATGCAAGCGAGGTCGGGCACCACTACCAGCCCGGGCGGTTGCCAGAGCGCATCTCCGAGGGGCTCGTCGTGCTCGGCCTGAACCCCGCCCATCCGTGACGACTCCCTGGCTTCGGTCGACGAGTTTCACCTCGGCGGGCGCCGTGCGACGGAGACCGTCGTGAAGGCGCTCGGACTACTTCCGTCAGCCGCGTTCTCGATGTCGGATGCGGCCTTGGTGGTCCGGCGCGGTCCGTCGCGGCGACGACTGGGGCGCACGTGACCGACATCGATCTGACGCGCCAGTTCGTCGAGAACGGCCGCACGCTCGCGGAATGGGCGGGCCTGACGGATCGCATCCGCCTCGTCGAAGGTAGCGTGCTCGATGTGCAGTACGGCGACGGGTCGATGGACGCTGTCTACATGATCCAAGTCGGCATGAACGTTGCGGACAAGGCCAGCATTGCGAAGGAGGCGGCGCGAGGGCTCCGGCAACTCTGCCAGTTCTTTTCCTTCCGCGTAAGAGACCTTGTCGAAACGTTCCGAAGTCGTCGTCCCAGAAATATGCTCGAGCGACGGTGGCTTCGTCGCAAGAGGGTCGTTCGCAGCCGCGTGACGTGATGGGACCCGGCTTGGACGGTGGCGAGCGCAGCGTCAGGCTACGCTCGCGCGGTGTACCATCGCGCTCGGACGGCTCGAACACCCTGGAACGCGAGGAGCCCTGCCGGACCGAACAGGAAGATGAGCGGCAGGCATGGTGCGACGAACCAGAAGGAGATCCCCTCCGCGCGAGCGGTCCGGCAGGCCCAAGCCCCGATGAAGAGGTCGAACGCGAGGAAGTGCACCCAACCCGCGAGAAGGGCCTGATCCTGCGAGAACAGATCCTTGACCGCAGCGAGCGAGCCGAACCCGCCTCCGCTGCCGCCTGATGGCAGCAAGAGCAGGACGACATAGCCGACGGACAGCACGACCGGCAGGATCGTGCCTGCGACCCGATCGGACCATGTCGGGATGAACGGGGATGCCAGCAGGAGCCCCCATCCCGCCATCGAGGTGAGGCCGGCGAGGGAAAAAGCGGTTTCGAAAGGCATGGATGGTCTCCTATGAGCACTTGCAAACGAGTCGCTTTCGATATACTTGCATGTGGAAGCATTATGCAAGGAGTATCGAAATGGAAGATCACCACGTCACCGCGCTACGTCTGCTTCAGGCGGCCGATGAGTTCCGCGCCGGTCTAGCCGGCGAGTTCTCGGC
>JBATXP010000089.1:0-2078 GCA_049673465.1 Litorimonas sp. | reverse complement strand
GTCATGGACCAGGAGGGTGCGGAGGGCTGCGACGTCGACCGGCGAGACGTGTCGCGGAACGACCGCTCCGAGACGTCGCTGCAGATCGATCGCCGCGCCGCGCAGGTCCGGCGGCCAGAGCCGTTCCATCTGTGCCGCGCCCAGTTGCAGGCAAATCCCTTCGATGCCGGCCTCGTCCCTCAGGGGTCCGGGTCGAAGCGTCAGCCCGTCGCCAAGGGGCACCCCCTCGCCGCCACCGAAGACCACCGTCCAGAGGGCGGGGGTCGGCGGTTCGGCCAGGTCGTAGATGCGCGGTGCGGCCCTGCGGGTCTCGGCCTGCGCCGATATGGTCAGACCATGAAAGGCGTTACGCCCGACGCGCCGAGTCTCGATCCATCCGTCCGCCCGCAGTCGGTGCAGGGCGGTCCGGATCGCCTGGGGTCGAACGTCCAGACGGGATAGCAGGCCGTTCAGATCGCCTCCGCCGACATGCTCCGAGCCCGAATGGGATGCGTCCCCGAGGATCGTGACGATGAGGGACCAGACGGGCCGCTCGACATGGCCGCGCATCTCGGCGAGGGGATCCGTCGTCGGACCTTCCATTCAGGTCGCCGCCGCGCGCCGCAGCGTCCGCTCATTCGACTGTCGAGCTGTCATACCGGAAGACCTTTGAACCCCTTGACCTCTTCGAGGACGACGCTGCTCGTCATCTCCTTGATACCTGGCAGTCGTCGCAAGACTTTCGCCGAAAGGGCCGCGTAGGCGTCGAGATCGGCGGCTACGACTTGAAGTACGAAATCCGATGGGCCTGTGACCGAATGGCAGGCAACGATCTCGGGCACGTCCTGAACCGCCAGACCGAACGCCTCGGCCTCGTCATCCGTATGTGCTCCGATCCTGATTGCAACGAATGCGGTTACGCCAAGGCCCAGTGCCGAGGTGCTCAGCGTCGCAGCATACCCTTGGATGATCCCCTCGTCCTCGAAGCGCCGTACGCGCCGCCAACAAGGGGACGGGGACATACCAACCCGTTGAGCCAAGTCGGCATTGCTCAAGCGGCCGTCCTTCTGAAGCTCCGCGAGAATGCGTCTGTCCGGCGTCTTGAGGTCCATTAGGGTAGATCCTTTCCACGTGTCAGCATTTAGAGGAACATCCTACCATTATGAGGTTAGATTTCGCAAAGAAAGGCATGATCGACCTTCCGTGTCATGCAATCGTCGTCGAACTTGGGGGAGGTAGACATGACAAAGGGTTTCACGCCGCCATACTCCGTGTCCGGGCGGTCAGCGCTCGTTCCCGATCCGCCGTGGCACTATGCCGGACGGGTTATCTCCATGGAGGCGCGAGTCGATCCTGACGCGGCGGCCTCCTTCCTTCCTGCGACGATGGGGGCGGCGACCGGACGTGCGTTCGGCCATTGGTGCGAGTGGCAAGCCACGACCGACGGGCGTGAGCTGCTCGATCCGGCATACGCTCTCTATAATGAGTTCTTCTTGCTGCTGGAGGCAGAACGGGACGGGGCGCCCGCCCTCTACTGCCCGTTCATCTATGTCGATCAGGATATCGCGCTCGTTCGAGGTCAACTGCAGGGCTGGCCGAAGAAGCTGGGCTCGGTCAACATCGCAAAGTCCTTTGCGGTCGACCACCCGGCGGCAGCTCCGATCAGGGCCGGAACGCGGATGGGCGCGAGCGTGGCGGTCAAGGACCGCCGCATCGCCGAGGCGGAATGGACCTACACCGGGGAAGCGGGAGCCCGGATGGGCTTTCTCGAGATCCCGACCTACGGAGAGGTTGGCCACCCGACACTGATCGGTGGTCCAGACAGGGGCGAGCCGCGCCTCGTCCGTCAAGACGTCAGCGCCACGGCGATCGGCGATCTGCACGCGATCGACTGCGGTCTCAGGACGTATCCTTCACCGAACGACGAACTCGCCGATCTTGCTCCGCAGGCAACGGGAGCCGGGTCGGTCTGTGACTTCGCCCTGACGGTCGTGGGGGTGCGCGATGACTGAGCGCCTTCGCGGCGCGGGCGATCTGCGGATCGCCATCGCGTTGGACCCCGATCTGCCGGCCGGCGCGCTGGCCAACACCGCCGCGGC
>JBATXP010000088.1:0-2769 GCA_049673465.1 Litorimonas sp. | reverse complement strand
GCGGACGCCATTCTCGCGCGGCAGTCGGATGCGCCCGCGCCCGTCTTCGACGACCGGCTCGTCGAAGTCGATTACGGCCCCGACGAGGGTCTGCCGGAAACGGCGGTGATCGCGCGGATCGGGAAGGGCGCTCTGGAGGCATGGGAGCGCGACGCGACCGTGCCGCCCGGCTGGCACGTCGACCCGGCCGCGCTGCGACAGGCCTGGCACGACCTGCTGGCCGACGCGAAGGACACGACCCTGATCGTCACCAGCAACGGCGTCGCCCGCTTCGTGCTCGACGTGGCTGAACATGACGGCGCGGAACGCAAGCTCAAGACCGGGGCCTACGGCATCCTGCAAGGCTCGGGCGATGTTTGGCGTGTGACGGAATGGAATGTGCGTCCGTGACAGCCTCCCGGCTATCGCCAACCACGAGTCTGGCCTAAACGGTCGCAATGAGCCTCGACCGACGCATAGAAGACGCCGTGCGCGTCATCCGCATGGAGGCGGACAGCCTCCGGATGCTGGGCGATGCGTTGCAGTCGGACCCTGCCCGCGCGGAACGCTTCAGCGCGGCAGTGGATGTGGTGCTGGCGACCGAGGGCCACCTGATCGTGGTCGGTGTCGGCAAGTCCGGCCATGTCGGCCAGAAGCTCGCCGCCAGCTTTGCCTCCACCGGCACGCCTGCCTTCTTCATGCATCCGACCGAAGCCAGCCATGGCGATCTGGGCATGGTGACGGATAGTTGCGCCGTGCTGGCTCTGTCCAATTCGGGCGAAAGCCGGGAGATGGTGGACGTGCTGCGCTACTGCGCGCGCGCCGGCGTGCCCGTGATCGGCATGACGCGGGACGCGGTTTCCACGCTGGGCCGGGCGAGTGACGTGGTGCTGGAACTGCCGCCGCTGGACGAGGCCTGCATCAACGGCCTCGCCCCGACCAGTTCGACCACGGCCATGCTGGCGCTGGGCGACGCGCTGGTGGTCGCGGTGATGGCGGAGAAAGGCGTGTCGCGCGATGATTTCGGCCGCCGTCATCCGGGCGGAAAGCTCGGCCGGGGCCTGCAGACCGTGGGCGAATGGCGCGCCGCCCATCCGCACGATCCTCCCACAGTGGCTGAGGGCGCCGCGATCCAGGAGGTCGTCCACGCCGTCTCCGCCGGGCGCAGTGGCTGCGTCGCCGTTGTGAGCGAAGACGGCGCGTTCCGAGGCATGATCACGGATGGGGACTTGCGCCGCGCCATGACGCCGGGCGTGTTCGACCGCACCGCCGCCGATATCATGACCACGGGCGCGCTGACGCTGGGCGACGAGATGCGCATGAGCGAAGTGGTCGAACGGCTCTCCGCGCGGCTGATCGGCAACGCCTTCATATTGGAAGATGGCCGCCCCGTCGGCGTGCTCAACTTGAAGGACCTTGTGGTCCAGGGCTATGTCTGAGCGGCGCCCGGACAGGCATGCCGCCTTGCCCGCCGGGCGACCTCGCCCTATCTCGCCTCCATGCCGATCCACCGCCGCGACCGAACCGTCCTGAAACTTTCCGGCGACGGGGTGCGCGACTGGCTGGAGAGGCTGATCACCAATTCGCTCTCCGCGCCCGTCACCTTCGCCGCTCTGCTGACGCCCCAAGGCAAGATCATCGCGGATGTCTTCGTCACCGATCGGGGCGATCACTTGCTGCTCGACACGCCCCCGCACATGGGTGGCCCGTTGCTCAAGCGCCTCAAGATGTACCGCCTGCGCGCCCCGATCGGGATCGAGGATGTAAGCGAGGCGATGCACGTCCACTGTCTGTGGAATGCGGAATCCGTGCCTGAAGAGGGCGACCCGGACCCCCGCCAGCCCGCACTGGGTCGCCGCCTGATCGCGGACGTCCCGATGGACGATACGGGCGACTTCGACGCGCACCGCCTGTCGCTCGGCGTGCCGGACAGCGAATGGGATTTCGGCGTGCAGACGACCTTCCCGGCCGATGCCTGCATGGATCAGCTGAACGGGGTGGACTTTCACGGCGGCTGCTTCGTGGGCCAGGAGGTCGTGTCGCGCATGAAGCGCATGACGACCGTGCGCAAGCGAATGCGCGGCCTGGTCCTGGACGGTCCGGCGGAGGCGGGCGACAAGGTTCTCGCCGGTGACCGCAATGTGGGGCAGGTGCTGCACGTCCACGACGGTATGGCCATGGCCCTCATCCGACTCGATCGCCTGCGCGAGGCCACCGCGTCTCCGACCGTTCGCGGGGAGCGGGTCGATGTGATGAAGAGCGTTCTGGGAACGGACGACTAGCGCGTCGTCAGGGTTCCGTTCGAGGCTGCGGCGGTCGGGTCGTATGGGTCGCGAAATCGAACTCCAGGCTGTTCTCCCCGCCCAGGCGGACCTCCGCCTCCGCCGACGAGACGGTCTCGGGGCGGGTGCGGACCGCCACCGTGTTGAGGTCCGTGCGCTCGCACGCATCAATGGCCGGGACGCATCCGCTCGCCGTGATGTTCAGCAGCGACCCGTTCTGCGCCAACGCCGTTTCCAGCCAAAGCCTGTAGTCCGTCCCATCCTTCAAGGACAGGGTCAGCGTCTGCGCGTGCTTGTCCGCGATGGGCATTTCGAAGGTGAGCGCTTCGCGGTGGAAGGGCGAGTTGGGGTTCATCGCGGCCCGGACGGTGACCGTCTCTGGATAGAGCGGCGCGGCGGCCTTGTCTCCGGGCACGAGCAAGGTTGCCGCCAGCGCCGCCGTCGATAGTGCCAGCGCGCAGAGCGCGGCGACGCCCGGCCATTTCGAAGCGGTCGCGCGCGGCACGCC
>JBATXP010000087.1:0-1786 GCA_049673465.1 Litorimonas sp. | reverse complement strand
ATGCGGCGCACGACACCAGCCATGTCGTAGCCCGCGGCTTTGGCGGTGGCGAGGATCTTGGGCAGTTCGAGCTTGTCCGCACGGCTGAGCGACCAGAGCGTGGTGGAGCGGGTGCCCGTCCGGCAATAGGCGAGCACCGGGCCGGGCAGCTCGGCCAGGGTCTTGTCGAACGCGTCGGCATCCTCGTCACGGACCTTGCCGGCGACGATAGGCAGGTAGCGCGCCTCCAAGCCGGCCTCGCGGGCGGCGACGGCGATCTCTTCGAAGGTGGGCTGATCCGCGCCCTCGCCGTCGGGACGGTTGCAGATGATCGCGCGATAGCCCAGCTTAGCGAGCGTCGGTACGTCGCCCGGAGAGACCTGCGGGCCGACGGAGAGGCTAGCGGTGAGGGTGCGGATGTCCATGATGTCCTCCTCAAATACCGTTGACCGGCACTTTCAGCACCGGATGGCCCGCCTCGTCGCGCGGCACCTCGCCCGCGCGCATGTTGACCTGAAGCGAGGGAAGGATGAGCTTGGGTACGGCCAGGGTCGCGTCGCGCTCCTGACGCATCTTCACGAAGGTCTCGCGGTCCGTTCCGCCGCCCACGTGGATATTGTGGGCCTTCTCGTCGGCGACGGTCGTCTCCCACGCGACGTCGCGCCCGTTCGGCCCGTAATCGTGGCACATGAACAGCCGCATCGCGTCCGGCAGCGCCAGCACCTTCTGGATGCTGTCATAGAGGACGCCCGCGTCCCCGCCCGGGAAGTCTGCCCGTGCCGAGCCGCCATCGGGCATGAAGAGCGTGTCGCCCACGAAGGCCGCGTCGCCCATGACGTGCACCATGCAGGCGGGGGTGTGGCCGGGCGTGTGCATCGCGAAGACTGTCATCCCGCCGATCTCGTAGGTGTCGCCGTCGGAGAACAGCGCGTCGAACTGCGAGCCGTCGCGCTGGAACTCGGTACCCTCGTTGAAGATCTTGCCGAACACGTCCTGCACGGTGATGATTTCGGCGCCGATGCCGATCTTGCCGCCCAGCCTGTCCTGGATGTAGGGCGCCGCCGACAGGTGGTCGGCGTGGACATGGGTCTCGATGATCCAGTCCAGCGTCAGGCCGCGCTTACGCACCTCGGCGATCAGCCGATCGGCATGGTCATAGGGGATGCGTCCGGCGGCGTAGTCGATGTCCATGACGCTGTCGGCGATAGCGCAATGGTCGCTGCCCGGGTCCTGGACGATGTAGCTGATCGTGTTGGTAGCCTCGTCGAAGAAGCCGTCGACCTGCGGCTTGGTGGTCATGTCCACGGGATAGGTCATGCTCTCTCCTCCTCAGGCTTGCGCGGTGTTTCGGGATGTCAAGCGTAGCAGGCCCAGGGCGATCCAGATGCCCGCGATCACGGCGGCGACGAAGACGAAGACCTGCGCCGTGCCCGTGCCGAGCGCCGGAAGCGCGCCGCCGGGGCAGAAACCCGCGATGCCCCAGCCGACGCCGAACAGGGCCGAGCCGCCGATCAGGCGCGCGTCGAGGTCGGTCTTCGTTGGGATCAGGAAGCGCGTGTCCAGCACGGGTCCTGCCGCACGCAGCACCAGGCGGTAGCCCAGGAAGGTCACGGCGAGCGCGCCGCCCATGACGAAGGCGAGGCTGGGGTCCCATGTTCCGGTGACGTCGAAGAAGTTCAGTACCTTGGCGGGGTTCGCCATCCCTGAAATCGAGATGCCGATGCCGAAGACGCGGCCCACGAAATAGCTTGCGATCAGGCGCATGGCGTCAGCCCCCGAGGAGGTGGCGGATCACGAAGACGGTGAC
>JBATXP010000086.1:0-1595 GCA_049673465.1 Litorimonas sp. | reverse complement strand
CCTCCATCCGGCCCGCAAACCCAACCCCGTCCATCGCTGCACCCCCCTCGCCAATTCGAAGGAGGATACGGTCCCGACGGGAGCGCCCGCGAGATCAGATCAGAATGGGGCTGGGGCACCGCTTACGGAGTTCGTAACTTGGCCGCACCTGCAAGCCGAGACCGGGACGCGGTCCTGGTTCTGTGACGCGCAATCGCCGCATCGGAAAGGCGCGGTGGAGAACACCAACCGCCGCGTCCGCCGCTACCTCCCCCGCAAGATCGACATGCGCCAGCTCACCGATGCGGACATCCGCGCCGTGACCGACCGGATGAACGCCACGCCCCGCAAATGCCTCGGATGGCGAACCCCAGCAGAGGTCTTCGCCGAGAAGATGGTGGAGATCGCAGGCTCAAACGCCTACTCACGGGCCACGAGAAAGTCGCAGTTCCTGTAGCGCTCACCAGGCCGAAGTCTCCTGGCCGGCCCGTGCAAGAGACGTCGGCGGGCCGCCGATTGGTCCATCGGCCTCCTCCGGCTATCTAGTCATCCAAATAGTCAGGAGCGCGCCATGTGGACCCTACAGGATGCGAAGGCCCGGTTCAGCGCCGTCGTCGACGAAGCCCTCGCCGGGGCGCCGCAGACCGTCAGCCGGCGCGGCGTGCCGTCCGTGGTCGTCGTATCGGTCGAAGATTGGGACCGGATGAGCGGCGCACAGGCCGCCGCGGGCTTCGCCGAGCACCTTGCCGCGATACCGACAGGATCCGATGATGGCGATCCCTTCGAGCGGCCATCCCTCGAGGCGCGCGTCCTCGACCTGTGAGCTACCTCCTCGATACCGACGTCCTGTCGCGCCTGCGCCGTCCGGACCGGGCCCCCGCGATCCGTGACTGGCTCCAGAGCGTGCCGGATACCGAGCTGCACCTGAGCGCCGTCACCGTCGGAGAGATCACGCGGGGCATCGCGCTCTAGCGGTCCAAGGACCTTCCCTTCGCCAAGGACCTCGACCGTTGGCTCGCCGGTCTCACCACGCGCCACGGCGCGCGCATCCTGCCGTTCGGTGCCGCCGAGGCGAAGGAATGGGGCGAGCTTTGCGCCGCGATCGGCCACGTCTCGATCGACCTCATGATCGCCGCCACCGCCCGGGTGGCTGGCCTTACGGTAGTGACATGCAACGTCCGACACTTCGAACAGACGGGCGTGCCGACCCTCGACCCGAACGAGCCGTAAGTCACTTAAATCAGTGTGGTTCAAGCGATCTTGCCCTATAAGGGATGCTGACTAACAATTTGAATAAGCATGGGCGTGAAACTGTTTAATAAGTTCTGGGGATTTCCGACGCGATGTATGTGTCGATGACCGTGGGATATCGAGGCGTGATCGACCTCGTCGCGTTGCGAAGCCCTCTGCGAATGGTCTGACGCCGCATCGCTATGGCTCAGGCGCTGTGGTTCGGCGTCGCCGTCGTCCATAGGCCGTCGTCCTTCGGCTAGAGTGCCGCACGACCGAGTTGAGTCTGGGGATTCCCTGACCCGCTGATTTTTGATTCACCGGGCGCGCCTTGTGGAGGTGGGCATGGGATGGCGGGACCTTACTCGAAGGATCTGCGCGGGCGG
>JBATXP010000085.1:0-2108 GCA_049673465.1 Litorimonas sp. | reverse complement strand
GCCCGGTCGTGGTGATGGGCACGGACTGTCCGCAGGTTCGGGCCGGCGACGTGGCGGATGCGCTCCGCGCGCTGCGGCGGGCGGAGTTCGTCTTCGGTCCCGCCAGCGATGGCGGCTTCTGGCTCATGGCCGCGATGGCTCCGCTCAAGCCCGGCCTGTTCGACGGCGTGCGCTGGTCGAGCGAGCACACGCTCGCCGATTTGCGCGCGCGGATCGGCGGGGAGGTGGCGACGCTGCGCACGCTGACGGATGTGGATGACGGGGAGGGGTTGGCGGCCTGGCGGGAAAGACGCGCTTCCCGCGGCTGATAGGTCCGTCCCCCTTCCTTCGCTCGCGCGTCGCGCGTCATGACACCTCCCCCGCAAGGGTAAGGTCGGAGGGGGCAACCGATCTCAGTCCGCGTCAGCGGCCGCGCTTTCTCCCAATTCCGCCTCGATCATCCCCATCGTCGCGTCCAGCAGACTCAGCCCCGCCCCCTTGCCGTGACCCGGAACCACCGTCTTCGCCTCCGGATAGGTGGCCTTCATCCAGGCCAGCGAGTCGCGCCAGGTCGGCAGGTCCGCGTCCGCCGTGTTGCCGAGATGGGTCACGCCCGCCCCGCGCACCGCGCAGCCACCATAGAGAATGCCGCTATCGGGCAGCCAGGCGACGAGATTGTCCGGAGCGTGGCCGGGGCCGGGATAGGCGATCTCCACCTTGCCGACCCGCGTGCGCGAGCCGGGCTCGGACAGGGCGGCGACCGACGTGTTCGGCACGGGCCAGCCCGCCTGCGCCGCCAAGCGGGGCGTGTCGGGATGGGTGAAGACTTCGATGCCCTGGCGTTCGGCCGCATCCACGCCCTGCGTGCGATCGGCATGGTGGTGCGTGACGATCATGCGGGTGACGGGCCGACCGGTTTCCTCTTCCACGCGCCGGATCAGCGCGACCGTCGCGAGCTCGCCCCAGGCTCCGTCGACCAGGGTGACCGCCTCGCCGTCCACCACGACGAGCCCGTTGGTGGAGATCGGCGACTGGCCGGGAAGAGTATAGTTGGTCGTATGCACCCAGACACCGTCCGCCAGCGGGGAGAGCGTGACGGGATAGTCGGCAGCAAGGCCGTCGAGGAAGCTATCGGCGGGAGGCTCGGTCGGGACTTCCGCAACGGGTTCGGCGGTGCAGGCGGCGAGGAGGAGGATGGGGAGCAAGAGAGCGCGACTCATGCGGGGACAGGTAGCAAGGGGCGGACCGCAGGGGAAGGCGGCGGGGGTATCGCAAGCCCGCGACGGGCCGCTTGCCTTTTCGAGGGTGGGCATCAGCGCATCCGCTCCTTGGGTCGAGCCCTTGAGCGGTTCACCTCCTTCCCGCTCATCCCCGCGTTCGCGGGGATCCAGTGGCTTCCAAACCTCTCATCTGGCTGGGGACACCTCACCCACGTCGAGGGCATGGCAAGGACTGGATCCCCGCGTTCGCGGGGATGAGCGTAATGGAGTGGAAGATCGGGAAAGAGGATGGTCCGTAACGCACGCGCCCAAGGACCGACAAGATCAGCCTGCCTCCGCCAGCCGCTCCCGCAACGTCAGCAGGTCCTGCCACGCTTCCGCCTTCAGCGCGGGCTGCCTCAGCAGGAAGGCCGGGTGGTAGATCGGGAGCATGGGGATGTTTCGCCCGGCGAGCGACAGGCTCTGCCACTGGCCGCGGTTCTTCATGATGCCGGTCACTCCGCTCATCACCTGCATGGACGTCCCGCCCGCGAGCAGGATCGCTTGCGGCGCGGCCAGCTCGATCTGGCGCAGCACGAAGGGGCGGCAGAGATCGAGCTCCGCCGGGTCGGGCTTGCGGTTGTTGGGCGGCCGCCAGAAGCAGACATTGCCGATATAGACCTCGTCCTCGGCGTCCCCATGCCCGCTCTTGATGCCGATCGCGCCCAGCATCTTGTCGAGCAGCTGTCCGGAGCGGCCGACGAAGGGCTTGCCCTCCCGGTCCTCGTCCCGGCCGGGCGCTTCGCCGATGACCATGAGGTCGGCCTCCGGATTGCCCCGGTGCAGCACGGCCTGCCGCGCCCCGTCCGACAGCGCGCCCGCGTCGAACGTATCCAGCGCGGCCTTCAGCTCCGCCAGCGTCTTGCACGC
>JBATXP010000084.1:0-5432 GCA_049673465.1 Litorimonas sp. | reverse complement strand
GGTCGCCAACCGCATCGCGGACGCCCGCTTCGAAATCGACGGCGAGGCGTTCGACGTCCCGGCCAATGAGGGCGCGAACGCGCTGCATTCCGGCCCGGACGGGTTCGAGCAGGTGGTGTGGGACGTGACCGCCGAGGACGGCGAGCTGGTCTTCCGCCACACCGCCCCGGCGGGCGAGCGGGGCTATCCGGGCCATCTGGACGTGGCCGTGCGCGCGTCGGTCACGGACCGCGAACTGCGCGTCGTCTTCGTGGCCTTCACGGACGCGCCGACCCCGGTGAACCTGACGCAGCATGGCTACTGGAACCCGACGGGCCTGTTTGCGGTGCCAATCGACGGGCTGACCCTGCAAAGCCCGGCGGACCGATACACGGCGGTCGGCCCCGACAGGATTCCGACCGGCGAAAGCCCGTCCGTCGAGAACACGGTCTACGACTTCCGGGAGGCGCGCCCCATCGGCCCGGACGCTGTGGACATCAATCTGCTGGTCCCCGGCGATGGGCTTCGCGAGATGGCCGTGCTGTCGGGTGGTTCCAACCGCATCACCGTTCTGTCGGACTATCCGGGGCTGCAGGTCTTCACCGGCGAGGCGCTGGAGGGCGTGCCGGGCCTGGTCGCGCGCGGCGCGCTGGCGCTGGAACCGCAATATCCGCCAGACGCGGTGAACCAGCCCGTGGACGGCAACGACACCATCCTGCGGCCCGGCCATATCTACCGCCACACCCTTCTCTACCGGTTCGACACGGTCAGCCTGGGCGACGACGCGGAGTGAGCGGCTTCGTCCACGATATCTGGTATTTCGCCGCGACGCTCGGCGACCTCCCCCGCACGGGCAGGAGCGCGGGCCTGCACCGCGTCGTCGTCGCGGGCGAGCCGATCTGCATCGGGCAGCGCGAGGATGGGTCCCACTTCGCGATGCGAGACATCTGCCCCCACCGCGCCGCGCCCTTTTCCGCCGGATGCCTGAGGGCGGGCGGCGTGGAATGTCCCTATCACGGCTGGGTGTTCGACACGCGGGACGGGCGCTGCACGGAAATCCCGGCGCTGATTCCCGACAGCGAGGTCGAGCCGGAGCGCATCCGCGTGCGCACCTTTCCGGTCGCGGTGACAGGCCAGCTGATCTGGGTCTGGCTGAGTTCGGACAAGCGCTTCGCGGGCGAGCCGCCCTTCCCGCCGCCCACCTTTCCGCTGGTGGAGACGAAGCCCGTCATCGACGACGGGGTGCGCCTCAACTGCCATGTCGACCATGCCGTGATCGGCCTGATGGACCCGGCGCACGGACCCTATGTCCACAAGCAATGGTGGTGGCGCAGCGAAGCCTCGATCCACGAAAAGGCCAAGGCGTTCGAGCCGCGAGAGCGCGGCTTCGCCATGGTGCGACACGCCCCGTCCTCCAACTCCGCCGCCTACAAGCTGCTCGGCGGCAAGCCGGCGACCGAGATCACCTTCCAGCTGCCCGGCATCCGCACCGAGCATATCGAGGTCGGCGACAAGACGGTGCTCAGCTTCACCGCCGTCACGCCGGAGGATGAAGGCCGGACCCGCATCCGCCAGCTCTTCTTCACGGACCACGGCCTGTTCCGCGCCCTCTCGCCCGTGCTCGCCCTCGGCGCGAAGGCGTTCCTGCGGCAGGACGCCGACATGGTGGACCTGCAGGCGCAGGGGCTACGGTTCGATCCGAACCTCATGCTGATCGAGGACGCGGACACGCAGGCCAAATGGTATCACCAGCTGAAAAAGGCGTGGGCGCACGCGCAGGCGGCGGGAGAGCCGTTCGTGAACCCGGTGAAGGCACGGAAGTTGCGCTGGCGGAGTTAGACGGGCGCGGAGCGTCCGCACAAATGTCCCTTTGGACATTTTGCAGCGTAGCGCCGCGCGCATAGCGCGCGGTCCGAAACGCACTGCGTGCAGCCTGCCCTGGACTTGATCCGGGGGCAACTCCACTACGAACATCCAAAGGGATGTTCGCTTGACGCTCCGTGCCCCCGGACAGGGGGAGGTGCCCCGAAGGGGCGGAGGGGGAGACGCATTGAAGATGCTGCGCGAAGCGTGCCCTCCCAATCTCATGGATCGCCTTCCCCACCTGTGCCAAACACCCGCCATGCTGAAGAAACTCCTCATCGCCGTCACCGTCCTCTTGCTGGCCGGTTTCGCCTATCTCCAACTCGTCTTCGTGCCAGGCACCGACGCGCGGATGAACCCGGTGGTCGATCTCGGTCCCTACGAGGTCGGCGAGGCAGCGGGGGCGCTGCACGACACGCTCTATGTCGCGGATCTGCATGCGGACAGCCTGATGTGGCGTCGTGACACGACGGAACGCAATGCGCGGGGCCATGTCGACCTGCCGCGCCTGCGCGACGGCGGCGTCGACTTCCAGGTCTTCTCCACTGTCACCAAGTCGCCGCGCGGGCAGAACTTCGGGGAGAACGCGGCCGACGCGCCGGACAACATCACCCTGGTCGCCATTCTGCAGCTGTGGCCGCCCCGGACCTGGCAGTCGCTCTACGAGCGCGCGGCCTATCAGGCGCAGCGCCTCACGGCCTATGAGGCGGACCCGGACAATCGGCTCGTCGTGGCGCGATGGGCGCAGGATCTGGAGCGCGACCATCCGGACGGAACCATCGTCGGCCTGCTGCTGAGCGAGGGCGCGCATCCGCTGGAAGGCAAGGTGGAGAACGTGCAGCGCCTGTTCGACGAAGGCTACCGCGCCATGGGGCTGCAACATTTCTTCGACAACGATCTGGGCGGTTCGCTCCACGGGCAGAGCGGCGCGGGACTGACGGCGTTCGGGATCGAGGCGGTGCGCGAAATGTGGCGGCTCGGCATGGCGGTAGACCTCGCCCATGCCTCCGAGCAGGTCAGCCGCGACGTGCTGGCCTTGCCGGAGCGCGGCCCCGTCTTCATTAGTCATGGGGGCTTGCGCGACGACTGCGCGGCCAGCCGCCTGCGCAACCTTCCGGACGACATATTGCTCGACATGGCCGCGCGCGGCGGCATTCTCGGCATCGGCTATTTCGAGGGCGCGATCTGCGACATCCGCCCCGAAGGCATCGCCGACGCCATCGTTGATGCCTTCGATCTGCTGGGCGTGGAGGCGGTCGCGCTCGGTTCCGACTATGACGGCACGGTCGCGGTGCCGTTCGACACGTCGCAACTGGCGGTCATCACGCACCAGCTCATGCAGGCGGGCTTGTCGGAGGCCGACATTCGCGCCGTCATGGGCGAAAATGCGCGGCGCTTCTTCGCGGACAGCCTGCCCGATGACCCGGATGCACCGATTGCCACCGAGGCGAGTCCCGTCGACCCACAACAGACTTATGTCGACCTCGCCACCGACGTCATGCGCACCCTGTCGGATGACAGTTTCGAAGGCCGCCAGTGGGGCACGCCGGGCAATCAACGCGCGCGCGACTGGATCAAGCGCCGCATCGCCGATCTGGACACGGATGCGACCGTGGAGGAGCACGCCTTTGAGCGCACCGTGACGCGGCGGGGCGAAACGCGCGACGTGACGGGCGTGAACGTCATCGCCACCTTGCCTGGCCGGTCGTCGGACGTCCCCGTCTTGGAACTGACGGCCCATTTCGACCATATCGGCGTGAACGAGGACGGCGACGTTTTCAACGGCGCGGACGACAATGCATCGGGCGTCGGCGCGCTGTTCGCCCTGCTGGCGCATTTCCGCGACACCCCGCCGGAGCATGAGGTCCGTTTCGTCTTTCTCGACACGGAAGAGGTCGGGCTGGCGGGCGCGTGGGAATATGCCGCCGACCGCCTGGACGGCCGCCCGCGCGTGAACCTGAACTTCGACATGATCGCCCAGAACGCCGACGGCGAGATCTACGCATCCGGCACGTCGCACTATCCGGAGCTGCGGCCCATCGTGGCGGCCGCCGCGCAAGGATTGCCGCTCACCGTGCGCTTCGGCCACGACCGGCCGGAGGACGGGCCGAACGACTGGTCCATGTCCTCGGACCATGCCGCCTTCCATGCGCGCGGCATCCCCTTCGTCTATTTCGGGGTGGTCGACCACGAACACTATCACCGCGTCACGGACGAATTCGACACCATCCCGCTGCCGACCTACCACGCCGTGATCCGGCTGGTCCTGAACGTGGCGGAAAGCGTGGACGAACAGCTAAACGACCTCGCCCGCGCGCCCACGTCAACCGAACCTTAAGGCCCGCCGCGCCAAGGCCACCGACATGGCCGACTGGACCGTCTACATGCTGCGCTGCGCGGACGACACGCTCTATACGGGCATCGCCCGCGATGCGGCGGCGCGGCTGGCGGCGCACAATGCGGGGCGCGGTGCGAAATATACGCGCGCGCGGCGACCCGTCCGGATCGTCTGGACCGAACCCGCCCCCTGCCGAAGCACCGCGTCGAAACGCGAATATGCGATCAAGCGATTGCGGCGGGCGGAGAAGCTGGCGCTGGTCGGGGCATGAAAAAAGCCGCCCCGGAGGGCGGCTTCGATGAAACCGGGGGATTTCGGCGGCGCCGGATCGCTACAGGGCCTTGTCGAGCGCATCCGCGAACCGCTCGCCTTCGCGGGCGTCGGCATGGGCCTTCTGGAGCAGTTCGCGCGTGCGCGGGGACAGGGCTTCGTCGTTCAACGCGCCTTCGATCTTCTCGGCCAGGAACTCCTCGCCGTCGTCGATCGCCTCGATGGCGGCCTTCTCGTCGTCGGCGAAGATCGTCGTGAAGGACGTCCAGGCACGGTGTGCCGCCCCGGCGACGGAGCCGACCGTGGACGGCGTGCCGCCCAGCGTCTGCACCTGGGCCTGAAATTCCTTGATCAGGTCGGCGCGGCGCAGGGCGCGCTCCTGGAAGTTGCTCTGCAGCGAATAGCTGTCGTCGGTCGCCTCGACGCAGGTCTCGTAGCCCTTATGGCTGTCGATCAGCGTCTTGGTGACGTCGTTGAGCACGTCGATTTCGTTGGTTGCGGTCGGGGTGGCGGGTGTCATGTCTTTCTCCTTGTGCGAGACAGTCGACCGGAGCGCGCAATACGTCCCGGCTTCCCGTTCGCAACGCCGCCCGGACTCCCGCGTTCCATGACGGTTCGGATAAACTTGACTCGCGGGGGCCTCGTGCCGACATCGCTCACACGTGAGCCCTGAACCCAAACTCCCCAGCCTGTCCCTGTCGCAGCATTTCGCCCGCGAAGTGAACGATCTGCGCCTGTCGGGCGAAGACAGCCCCGCCCAGGCCGTCGGCGCGGTCCGGCGCGTGCTGGACCGCACGGCAGCGCGCTACGCTCGGAGCGTCTCGGACCCGCAATTGCAACGCGCGGGGCAATGGCTGGTGGAGATCGTGAAGTCCGGCACGGGGCTGATCGACCGCGCCAGCCACGCCGACGTGGTCTGGAACGAAGTCGCGGCCAAGCCGGGCTTCAAGATGAGCCTTCGGCCTTCGCTCTTCTATATCGG
>JBATXP010000083.1:0-6636 GCA_049673465.1 Litorimonas sp. | reverse complement strand
TCGCCCGCGGCGCGCCCCGCGTCAGGCCTCCCCCTGCCCTAGGTCGGGTCGGGAACCGGAGCCCGGACAGGCGGACTTCCCTCGCGCGGGCTTTCGTTCGGCGTAAAACAGGTCTTTTCCTTTTCCTCCTTCGCCGGAGGAAAGCCCGCGCCCCGTGCCTTCGGACACGCGACGCCCAACCCGCCGGGACAGGCCTCCCGGTCGCACGGACAGGCGTGCGCGGATGACAGGGGTATGCGGGCGGGTCGGTGCCGGGGCCGATCAGCCCACCAGCGTCGCGTCCGTCTTCGCCTCGACTTCGCTCCGTTCCACGCCCGGCGCGAGTTCTACGATCTTCAGTCCGCCTCCCTCGGCTTCAGGCACGACGTCGAACACGCCCAGATCGGTGATGATGCGGTCCACGCAGGCCTTGCCGGTGAGCGGCAGGGTGCAGCGCTTGAGCAGCTTCGGCTCGCCGCGCTTGTTGGTGTGGTCGGTGATGACGACCACACGGCCCACGCCCGCGACGAGGTCCATCGCCCCGCCCATGCCCTTGACCAGCTTGCCGGGGATCATCCAGTTGGCGAGGTCGCCATTCTCCGCGACCTCCATCGCGCCCAGGATCGCCATGGCGATCTTGCCGCCCCGGATCATGCCGAAGCTGGTCGCGCTGTCGAAAAAGGCGGTGTGCGGGAGTTCCGTGATGGTCTGCTTGCCCGCATTGATGAGGTCCGCGTCCACCGCATCTTCGGTCGGAAACGGTCCCATGCCGAGCATGCCGTTCTCGCTCTGCAGCGTGACGCTCATCCCGTCCGGGATATGGTTGGCCACCAGCGTCGGAATGCCGATGCCCAGATTGACATACATGCCGTCTTCGAGTTCGCGCGCCGCCCGCGCGGCCATCTGGTTGCGGTCCCAGCCGTATTTTACAAGAGTATTCGTCATTATCCAGCCATAGGAATGAAGCGCATAGCGACGATAAGAAGACCTATGACACCGCTTGAACCGAGCACAAGCCTGTTCATCTCTGTCTTGTGGTTCGCGAAACCCGTCTGAAGTTCACCACGCAATTCGGATATTTCTTGACGAAGTTCACCACGCAATTTGGTCAGCTCTAATTCGAGCTTCTGATCTGACACGAGGTCGGACTTCTGCTCATCGACATACTCGATGATCGCGTCGCCGACCTCGCGGTCGATGCCGTGTGCGCTGAGCGCTGTCCTGAAAGCCCGGGCATCCATGGATCGCGTATACTCCTTCGGGCGGGCTCGCGCAATTGCGCGCGCCTAGGCCTCCCGCACGGTGCGTTGTTCGATCCGCTTCTCGTGCTGCCCCTGGATCAGGCGGTGCACATAGATGCCCGGCAGGTGGATGTGGTCGGGGTCGAGCTCGCCCGGCTCCACGATCTCTTCGACTTCCATCACGCAGACGCGCCCGCAGGTCGCGGCGGGCAGGTTGAAGTTGCGGGCGGTCTTGCGGAAGACGGCGTTGCCGGTCGTGTCAGCGCGCCATGCCTTCACGATGGCGAGGTCGGCGACGATGCCGCGCTCCAGAATATACTCTTCGCCGTCGAAGCTCTTGGTCTCCTTGCCCTCGGCGATGACCGTGCCGACGCCGGTCTTGGTGTAGAAGCCGGGAATGCCGGCCCCGCCCGCGCGCATCCGTTCGGCCAGCGTGCCCTGCGGATTGAATTCCAGCTCGAGTTCGCCGGACAGATATTGCCGCATGAATTCGGCGTTCTCGCCGACATAGGAGCTGGCCATCTTCTTGACCTGGCGCGTCTCCAGCAGCTGGCCGAGACCGAACCCGTCCACGCCTGCATTGTTGGAGTAGACGGTCAGCTCCTGGGTCCCCGCATCGCGGATCGCCGCGATGCTGAGTTCCGGAATGCCGCACAGGCCGAACCCACCCGCCGCGATGGTCATGCCGTCGAACAGGACACCGTCGAGGGCGGCGGCCGCATTGTCGTAGACCTTGTTCTTCATGCCGCGGTCACCGTCTGGTCGATGGCGCCGAAGATGGAGTTGCCGTCCGCGTCTAGCATCTCGATCCGGACCGTATCGCCCTCGCTCATGAAGGGCGTCTTGAACGCGCCGGTGGCGATCTTCTCGATCATGCGCAGTTCGGCGATGCAGGCATAGCCGCGCCCGCCATCTTCGACCTTGCGGCCCGGGCCGCCATCCTCGTCCTTGTTGGACACCGTGCCGGACCCGACGATGGTGCCCGCCAGAAGCGGCCGCGTCTTGGCGGCGTGGGCGACGAGGCGCGCGAGGCTGAAGGTCGCGTCCTGATGTGCGTGGGGACGGCCAAAGGGCTTGCCGTTATAGTCCACATTGAGCGGTCGGTGAACCAGCCCGTCGGCCCAGAGGTCGCCCAGGACGTCAGGCGTGACAGCGACGGGGCTGAAGGCGCAGGGCGGCTTGGATTGGACGAAACCGAACCCCTTGGCGAGCTCCGCCGGAATGAGGCCGCGCAAGCTGACGTCGTTGCAGAGCAGCACCAGCTTGATGTGGTCGAGCGCGTCTTCCTCGCTGACGCCCAGAGGCACGTCGTCCGTGATGACGGCGATCTCGCCCTCCATATCGTAGCCCCAGCTCATATCCGTGAACGGGATGGAGTCGCGCGGGGCGAGGTTCGGGCCGTTGACGCCCTGATACATGAGCGGGTCGTCGTAGAAGCTCTCCGGCACCTCCGCGCCGCGGGCCTTTCGCACCAGCTCGACGTGGTTGATATAGGCCGAGCCGTCCAGCCATTGCGCGGCGCGCGGCAGGGGGCTTTCGACTTGCGTCTCGTCGAACGGATGCGTTTCCACGTCGCCGCCGCACAGCGCGTCGCACCGCGCCTTCAACTTGGGTGCCATCGTCGCCCAGTCGTCCAGTGCGGCCTGCAGGGTCGGCGCGATGTCGGTGGCATCGGTGTAAACCGAGAGGTCGGGCTTGACGACGACGAGGCGACCATCGCGCGTGCCGTCCTTGAGAGTGGCGAGTTTCATATGGCTATCCTTGGGTCGCGTCGGGCTGATTGTCGGGATGGGCGGTCTGGAAGGCTTGCAACGCCGCGCAATGCGTTTCGATGCGCCGGATCAACGGAAAAAGCGTCAAGTCCGTATTCCAGCGCCGGGCATTGTAGAGGCGCGGCATCAGCACGATCTCGAACAGGCTGGGGCGACCGAAGGGCAATTCACCGGCCCAATCATGAGCGGCCAGCCGCGCTTCGATCGGCGTGAAGGTCTTATGAATCCAGCGCTCCTGCCAGGTTTCGACCGCCGCTTGGTCCGCGCCGAACTCGCTGCGCAGATAGTTCAGGACCGGCATGTTGTTGGGCGCGTGCAGCTCGCTGGCGATCGCGAAATAGAGGTCGCGGCAGAGCAGCGCGTCGCCCTCGTCCTCGGGCAGAAAGGACGGATCCGGATGGGCGCGCTCCAGCCAGTCGATGGCCGTCAGCGACTGCGTGATCCTGTGATCGCCCGTGTCGAGCAACGGCACGGTGCCGTGCGGGTTGATCGCCCGGTAGGCCTCGCCTTGGTGCTCCCGCTCTAGGAGATTCACCGGGACGTAGTCGTAGGCAAGCTGCTTGAGCGCCAGGGCGATGCGCAGGCGGTAGCTCGTCGAGGATCGCCAGTAGCCCCAAAGACGAAGAGCGGGCTTCACTGAGCGTCTTCGCGAGCTTTCGCGTTCTCGGCGTTGGCGATCTCATGCAGCCAGGCGGCATGGCGCGGCGCTGTCTTGGTCTCGCTCCACTCGTCCAGCATGGGGCGCGAGACGCGTTTCAGCTCCGCATACTGCTCGTCCGTGCCGATATCGGCGGCGAGCTCGACACGGTGGCCGTTGGGGTCGAAGAAATAGATCGACTTGAAGATGCCGTGATGGGTCGGGCCGAGCACGTCGAGGCCGAGGCTCTCCAGATGCGCCTTGGCGGCGATCAGTTCATCCTCGCTTGCGACCTTGAAGGCCAGGTGCTGCACCCATTCGGGCGTGTTGCGGTCGCGGTCCATGTCGGTCTGGTTGGGCAGCTCGAAGAAGGCCAGAACGTTGCCGTTCCCGGCTTCCAGGAAGACGTGCATGTAGGGATCGTAGGCCCCGGTGGAGGGAACATGGTCTTCCGCGAACGCCTTGGTGAACTCCATGCCGAGCGCACGCTCGTAGAACTCCACCGTCTCGCGGGCATCCTTGCAGCGATAGGCGACGTGGTGGACGCCGCCGAGCTTGAAACCGTCACTTGCCATCTGGCACCTCATGTTCTAACTTTGTTCGCAAGGAGCCTCGTCATGTCCGAAGTCACCGACCTCGTGATCCCTATGCTGCAACGCCTTCAGGCGGAAGTGTCCGGCATTTCCCGCACGCTCGACGTGATGAAGGACGACCTTCAGCAACTCAAGCTCCGCACGACGAATATCGAAGAGAATATGGTCGGCCTGAACAGGCGTATGGACAATTTCGAAGTTCGTCTGGACCGCATTGAACGTCGGCTCGACCTCGTGGAAGCCTAGGCCGCCTCCTCCGCTGCTATCTCGGCCGCCTTCTCGACCTCCAGCACACCGCGTTCGATCTGGTCGCGCTCGATGGACTCGAACAGCGCCTTGAAATTGCCTTCGCCGAAACCGTCTTCATAGTCGCCGACACGCTGGATGAATTCGAAGAAGACCGGTCCGACGCGGGGTTCGGCGAAGATCTGCAGCAGCAGGCGCGGCGTGCCGTCTTCCGTCGTGCCGTCCAGCAGGATGCCGCGGCTCTTCAGCTCGTCCACATCCTGGCCATGTCCCGGCAGGCGGTCTTCCAGCATGGCGTAGTAGGTTTCCGGCGGGGCCGTCATGAAGGGCACGCCCAAATCCTTGAGCTTGTCCCAGGCCGCCACGATGTCGTCGCAAATCAGGGCGATGTGCTGGATGCCCTCGCCATTATATTCGCGCAGGAACTCCTCGATCTGACCCTTGCCGCCTTCACCTTCCTCGTTGAGCGGGATGCGGATCTTTCCGTCCGGCGCCGTGAGCGCCTTGGACGTCAGGCCGGTATATTCGCCCTTGATGTCGAAATAGCGGATCTCGCGGAAGTTGAAGAGCTTTTCGTAGAAGTCAGCCCAATAGGCCATGCGCCCACCATAGACATTGTGCGTCAGGTGATCGATCCGCAGGAAGCCGCAGCCTTCGGGGAACTTCTCGACGCCCGGCATAAAATCGAAATCGATGTCGTAGATGGACAGCACGCCCTGATCGCGCGAGCTTTCGTCATTGTAGCGATCGACCAGATAGATGATCGAATTGCCGATGCCGCGAATGCCGGGAATGCGCAGCTCCATCGGGCCAGTCTCGACGTTCACCGGTTCCGCCCCCTGCTCCAGAAGATGATCGTAGGCGGCTTTCGCGTCGCGCACGCGAAACGCCATGCCGCAGGCGCTGGGGCCATGCTCGCGCGCAAAATAGTGGGCAGCGGACTTGGGCTCGTAATTGGTAATCAGGTTGATCCCGCCCTGGCGCCAGAGTTGCACGTTCTTGGAGCGGTGGTTGGCGACGTGGGTAAAGCCCATGGACTCAAACACCGACTCCAGCACGCCCTTCTCGGGCGCGGCGAACTCCACGAACTCGAAGCCGTCGAGGCCGGCGGGGTTTTCGAAAAGGTCGGGCATGGGCGGTCTTTCGGCAATGGGGGTTGCGTTCGTCAGTCTATGTTGTATTCACAAATGGTTGCGATTGCAACCTTATCGGAGACTTTTCTTGCCACAGCCGGCTTCCACGGACCCCGCCCCACTCTCGCTGGACGAAAGCTGGACCTACAAGGTCACCGTCATCGCCGACCGGATCGCGCGCCGGGTCTCGAACGTGGCCAATGCGGTCGGGGGGCTGAACCTCAGCCAGTGGCGCGTGCTCGCCGCGATCGGCGACCGCGATGGCCGCACGGCCAGCCAGGTCGTGGACATCACGCCCATGGACAAGGGCATCGTGTCGCGTGCCGTGGCGAGCCTCGTCGCCAGCGGCTATCTGGAGCGCCGCGCCTCGATGAGCGATGGGCGTCTGTCGCATCTCTACATGACGGAAGACGGCCGCCGCATCTACGACGCCATCGTGGCGGAACTGGCGGCGACGGGTCTGGACGGAGCAGAGGCGCTACCCACCGGACGACAGCAGGACTTCCTCGACACGCTCGACCGGCTGATCGATAGCTACCCAAAGGGACGCTAGCGCTCCCGCGACGTCACGGCGTTGAGCGCGACCACGGGGATCAGTCCGAGCAGGACGATCAGGAGGGCCGCCGTGGAGGCTTCCGACAGGCGTTCGTCGCTGGCCAGCCAGTAGACCCGCGTCGCCAGCGTGTCGAAATTGAACGGGCGCAGGATCAGCGTGGCCGGTAGCTCCCGCATCACGTCGATGAAAACGAGCATGGCCCCGGCAGCGACACTGGAGCGCAGGAGCGGGATGTGGACCCGGCGCACGAGCTGCCCCGGCGTCGCGCCGAGCGAGCGCGCGGCATGGTCCATGGCCGGAGTGATGGTCTCGAATCCGCCCGACAGGCTGTTGTAGGACACGGTCAGGAAGCGCACGACCAAGGCGTAGACCAGCGCGATCAGCGTGCCCGTCAGGATCAGGCCGCCGTCCCAGCCGAATAGCTGCACCGCGCCGCGCGTCAGCCCCCGGTCGAGCCAGCCGAGCGGGGCGAGCAGCCC
>JBATXP010000082.1:0-1981 GCA_049673465.1 Litorimonas sp. | reverse complement strand
CGTCGCGGGTGCGGGTCTCCGGGTCCTGGCGCGTACGGGTGACGGGACCGCGCAGGAGATCGTCCGCGGACAGCGTCATCGCCTGCGCTCCGCCGATGGCGAAAACGACCGTTCCGCCGCGCTCGCTCAGCTCCGCGCCGAACAGGGACAGGAGCGGACCCAGCGCGGCGCGGGCGCTCATCGGGCGGTCCACGACATAGCCGGGCAGCACGCCGGACAGGCCGGACACGTCGATCTCGTTCAGGCCAGTGTCGCGCACGATCTCCTCCACCACGTCGGCGACCGGCATCAGCCCGGTCCGCCCGTTCAGCCAGTGCCCGCGCGCCCAGTTGCCCCCGTCCGACCAGACCGAGGTCCGGGCCGGGAAGTCGGGATAGGGCCGCGCGTCCCAGGCCCAGACGCTGGCGCGCGACAAATCGAGGAAGCCCGCCTCGTTGGTCGCCTCGTAATGGCCGAGAAACGCCTCGATGTAGCGGCGCTGGATCAGGTCGTCGCGCGTACCGTCCGAATGGTAGGGCAGCGCAGCATCCACGGATTTGTCGTCGTAGAAAACGTTGGGCTGGTTCGCGCCCTTGTCCACGGCAGGGCAGCCGATCTCCAGCAGCCAGATGGGCTTGGATCGTGGCACCCAGGGACTCTGCCCGGCGGGCGCACCGCCGCGCCGTTCGGTATGCGTGCTTCCCCACCAATGCCGCATGTCCTTGTAGCGGTAGACCGGATCGTCGATTGGCGTGCGCCGTTGTGCGTCGCGTTCCGACCGGCTGGCATAGTACCAATCATACCCCTCCCCGCCCTCGACGTTGGCGCGAAGATAGTCGAGGTCGTGGCCCGTCCGGCCTGGGACGGCGTCGCGGTGGGCGTCCCCGTCTTGCCAGTCGGCGAGCGGGAAATAGGCGTCGATCCCCACCGCGTCGATATTGGCGTCCGCCCAGAGCGGGTCGAGGTGGTAGCGAAGGTAGCCGCCATTCTGGACCCCGAAATAGTCCGACCAGTCGGCGGCATAGGTGATCTTGGTGTTCGCCCCGACGATCCCGCGCACTGCCCCGGCGAGATTGCGCAGGGCGGCCACGGCCGGGAAGCTCTCGCCCGAGCGGAACGCCGTCAGTGCCTTGAGCTCCGAACCGATCACGATGGCGTCCACCCCGCCCGCCTGCTGCGCCAGCCGCGCATGGTGCAGGACCGAGTGCCGGAAGCGGAAGTCGCGGTCTGTGCCGAAAAAGGCCGACACATCCGCTATGCTGTTCGCCGCGATCCGTCCGCGCCACGGAAAGCCGGGTGCATCCATCAGCAGGAATGGGTAGAGCGTGACTTTCAGGCCACGCTGTTTGAGTTCCCGCAGGCAGGCGACAAGGCTGTCGTCGCTGGGCGTGCCGCCATAGTTGGGGCGGCCTTCCGCATCGGCGCTGACGATATAGGCGTCGCGCCGCCCCACCCCCGCCACGCGCCATTCCGCATCCGGCAGGCGTCGATCCGTCCGCTCCGCGCCGGGCCTGACCTCGCACGCCCCTGCGTCGAGCGACGTCCCGAACCATGCGGAGATGACGTTGACGTGCCGCACATTGGGCAGTTCCGCCTGCAACTGGTCGAGCGAGGTCAGGAGGTCCGCCTGTCCCGTGAAACTGTTCATGTTGGACGGAATGGTGACGCCGACGGCGGGCGTCTCCTCCACGATGGTCGGCGACAGGGCGAACTCGCCCGTGCCGGGAAGCAGGTTCACCGACCGGATCAGGTCCTCCATGCGCCCGCCGCGCCGGCGCGCCCGCACCACTTCGGCGTTGATCATGGGCAGCCGGCCGCCATAATCGTCCAGCGGAAAGTCCTCGAACACGATATAGGCTGTGCCGCGAAAGGCGGGCACGGGTCCGGGTTCGGTCGCGGCGATGACGGGATCGGGGCCTTGCGCGTCCGACCCCGGATGCACGCGAACGGTCAGCCCGGCGCGCGACAGGATCTCGCCGTTCGCCCAGATGCGGTCCACGCC
>JBATXP010000081.1:0-3756 GCA_049673465.1 Litorimonas sp. | reverse complement strand
ACGAGCCGGGATGCCCGCCTCGCCCATATAGGTCTGTTTCCTACCAGCGGTAGTGCGAGAAGGCGCGGTTGGCTTCCGCCATGCGGTGCGTGTCTTCGCGCTTCTTCACGGCCGTGCCGCGATTGTTCGACGCGTCGAGCAATTCGCCGGCGAGACGCTCGCGCATCGTGTTCTCGTTGCGGTTGCGGGATGCCGCGACCAGCCAGCGGATGGCCAGCGCCTGGCGGCGCTCCACGCGGACTTCGACCGGAACCTGGTAGGTCGCGCCGCCGACCCGGCGGGAGCGAACCTCGACGCTCGGCTTGATGTTCTCCAGCGCGTCGTGGAACACGCGGATCGGCTCGGTCTTGGCCTTGTCCTCGACGATGTCGAGCGCGCCGTAGACGATCTTCTCGGCAGTGGATTTCTTGCCATCGAGCATGATGGCGTTCATGAATTTGGCCAGAACCAGATCCTGATATTTGGCGTCTGGCAGGATTTCGCGTTTTTCGGCGCGGTGACGACGTGACATGTCTTGTTCTCCCTCGTCTTACTTCGGACGCTTCGCGCCGTACTTGGAACGGCGTTGCTTACGGTCTTTGACGCCTTGCGTGTCGAGGACACCGCGCAGCACGTGGTAACGCACACCCGGCAAGTCCTTCACGCGGCCGCCACGGATCAGGACCACGGAGTGTTCCTGCAGATTGTGGCCCTCGCCCGGAATGTAGGACAGCACCTCGAAGCCGTTGGTCAGGCGCACCTTGGCGACCTTCCGCAGGGCGGAGTTGGGCTTCTTCGGCGTCGTGGTGTAGACGCGGGTGCACACGCCGCGCTTTTGCGGGCAGGCTTCGAGCGCCGGCACCTTGTTGCGCTTGCGCTTGTCTTTCCGGGGCTTCCGGATCAGTTGGTTAATCGTTGGCATCAAGCCGTCCTTGTTTTCATCGCGGGAATGGCCGCTTCGTGGTTCGCATTTATACCGCGCGGGGTTTGCCGCGCCCTTGCCCCGCGCCTGGCCATCCGCAGATGAGAGCGGCCCTGCACAAAGCGCAGACGACCGGGCCTTCCACGGGCGGAAGATCCGGAGCCTGCCTGAAAGTAAACCGGCCCGAAGCGACTGCCGCGGGCCAATCCAACGTCTGCTGTTTCGTCTCGGACGAGGTTTCTACGGCACTCCGCAGACAGCACGCCCCCTGACGCGCGGCCATATAGGAGGACGATTCCGCAAGGTCAACACAGACATGCGGCTGAGCGAGGCGGCGGCGCAGGGTCCCCTCCGGGCGTGACTCATGGAGACCTGCGAGGACCCCATGGGAGGACCATCGGGCCGCCTTCACGTTGAATTCAGCTTCCTCTCCCTATTCACCCCATCTGCAACAGAGGCGATACGTCGCCTTGCGTCTTGCACGCAAACGTTTCAAGACGCGGGTAAGATGGCAGGGGTGTCATTCGACCATCATAAAATTCTCTCGGGGACGATCCTTATGTACAAATCCTATCTCGACAACGGCCTGGACGGTCTGTCGCTTCGCGGCCCGCAAGGCCTGGTGGCGTTCTCGCCCGTCGTCTATTCCAACAGCCTCGCCGCCGACATGGACGTCACCCCGTCCGACGACAGCGATCTGGAGCTGATGCATGTCTGCTCCGTCTGCGGAGAGGATCACCGTTCCGACGACCATGACGAGATGGTCGCCGTGTCCAGGATCGACGACGGCACCGATACCGACGCGGACGGACCCGGGGACGACGCGTCCGCGCCTTCCTTCTCCAGCGCCGGCGACGACTATGCCGGCGATGCCTCGACCACGGGCGTGGCCACGCTGGGCGGACAGGTCACGGGCACGATCGAGGTCGATGGCGACGCGGATTGGTTCGCTCTCACCGTGACGGCCGGCATGACCTACGTCATCGATCTGTTCCCCAATTCCTCCAGCGGCGGTGATGGCCTGTTCGATACCTTCCTGGCTCTCTATTCCGAATCCGGCAGCTTGCTGGGTTCGAACGACAATTTCGACGGTCTGAACGCGCAGATCACCTTTACGGCCACGACCGATATGACGGTCTATATCAGCGCCGAAGGGTCTCGCGGTGACACGGGCGACTACGTGCTGGAAGTCGGCGAACCGGAAGCGCCGGATCCCGACCCGAACTTCGATCCCACCAACGCGGTCGAAGTCGCGATCGGTGGGCGCGCCGCCGGCACGCTGGATGCGTCCGGCGAATACGACTTCTTCGAAATCGACGTGGTCGCGGGCCAGTCCTACACCATCTTCCTGATCCGCGACACGGCGGACGCGCTCGATAATCCCATGCTGTCGCTCTACGATGCGAACGGCGTGCTGATCGAGCAGAACGACGACGTGGCCCAGTTCGACTGGAACTCCCGGATCGACTTCACGGCGACGGCGACCGGCACCATGTATCTATCGGCCGCCAGCACGAATGGCGACAACACGAACTTCGGCGGCGCCGACCCCACGGGCGGCTATACGCTCTATGTCGAGGAGTCCGACGAGCGCGCCGACTTCACGGTCGACGAGGTCGCCAATTTCCTGGTGAACTCCTTCTCGCCCTTCGCGGGATCCTGGGGTAGCGACACCATCACCTACGATGTCAGCACCCTGCCCGTCGAAGCGCAGACCCTGGCCATCATGGCGATGCAGCTTTGGGCGGACCTGACCCCGCTGACCTTCGTCGAGGCCGCTCCGAACGCGGCCGCCAACATCGTCTTCCAGGATACCGTCTCGGGCCGCGCCTACGCCACGTCCCTCGGCCCGGACGAAAACGGCCAGGTCACGATCAACGTCGCCTCCGACTGGAGCGGCGGTCTGAGCAACGACACCGCCGAGAACATCGACGACTACACCTTCCAGACATACATCCACGAGGTCGGTCACGCGCTCGGACTGGGCCACTCCGGTTCCTACAATGCGAGCCAGTCCAATCCGATCAGCTACGAGGACAGCCGCCTGTACAACCAGGACCATTGGAACTCGACGGTCATGTCCTACTTCTCCCAAGGCGAAGCCGGTGCGGGGAATACGCGCTTCGCGCTGACCCCGCAGCAAGCCGACATCATCGCGATCCAGAGCCTGTACGGGGGAAACACGACCACGCGCAACGGCGACACGGTCTACGGGTTCAACTCGACCGAAACCGGCTCGGTCTATGACTTCGCGGTGTTCCAGAGCGCATCGGGCCGTCCGCCCGCCATCACCCTGTTCGACACGGGCGGCACCGACATGCTCGACCTGTCGGGCTATACGGGCGACCAGGAGATCAACCTCTACGCGGAAACGGCGATGACCGTCGGCGGCACGGCGGACAATAGCTCCACATTCGCCAATGTCATCACCATCGCCCGCGGCACGGTGATCGAGAACGCGGAAGGCGGCTCCGGCAACGACACGATGACGGGCAACACGGCCGACAACGTCCTGCGAGGCAATGAAGGCGAAGATGTCCTGTTCGGGCAGAACGGCAACGACACGCTCGAGGGCGGCGATGGCGACGACGAGCTCTACGGTCAGAACGGCAACGACATTCTCTACGGAGATGCGGGCGCCGACGTTCTAATCGGCGGTTCGGGTGACGATTCGTTGGATGGGGGCATTGGCGACGACGTTCTGAACGGCCAGGACGGCGACGACGTCCTGAACGGCGGGTCGGGCCATGACAGCCTGACGGGGGGCACTGGCAACGACACCCTGCTGGGCGAGAGCGGCAACGACGTGCTCAATGGCCAGGATGGCGACGATCTGATCTACGGCGGGGCGGGCA
>JBATXP010000080.1:0-14785 GCA_049673465.1 Litorimonas sp. | reverse complement strand
TTCTACACCACCTTCATCCATGCCGACATGGGCCGAGCCCGGTCCTGGTTCGGCAGCACTTCCGCGAGGACGACATGGCAGACCTGACGAACCTTTCCCTCGACGCCGCCGCCGGTGGCCTGTTCGGGCTCATCGGCACGGCGCTCGGCCGCGTGGCGGGCTTTTTCGAACGCAAGCAGGTCCATGCCCAGCAGCAGGCGCAGTGGTCTCACGAACTCCGCCTGCACGAGCTGAACATGACCGCCAAGGCGCAGGAGACCGAAGCGGAGCTCGCGCTGTTGGCGCAGTCCGGCAGCTGGAAGGGGCTGGAAGCCTCGATCCTGGCGGAGGCCAGTCTCGGCGAGGCGTCTCGCTGGGTGACCGACACGCTGCGCTTGGTCCGGCCGACCCTGACGCTGCTCCTGTGGCTGATCACGGGATGGATCTTTTCGCGCACTCAGGACGGCACGATCGTGGAAGCGGCGGTCTTCGCGGCCACTGCGGCGACGCTCTGGTGGTTCGGTGACCGCGCTCCGCGCGCGGCTGACCGGCTCAGGGCGAGCTGAGGACGGCTTGGGTTTCGCTGATGTCCAGCGCAACGCCTTGCAGCGCATTTGCCAAGATGCCGATGGCGATGATGAAGACGATTAGCGTGTAGACGGAACCCACGCCGTAGGCGGTCAGAACGGACTTAAACCAACCGCGCCCGAACATGTTCTTCGCCGATATAGGTAGGTAGATCAGCAAAATCAGGACGTAGATACCCAATAGCCCCTGCAGCGCCGTGTATTGTCCCAAGAGGATGAAGACGAACAGCAGGAGGAACGAAAAGGCGTGTATATAGGCGGCGTGGACCAGGTGATCGTAGAGCATTGCCCTGTGCCGCCCCCGGATGAATAGCGCGCCCATGAACATGGCGAAGGGCATCATGCCGAACATGGCCCATTTCAGATTGTCGTTCAGGTGGTCGTTGATGATGCTAGGGTTCTGCAAGATGCGCCTATAGAGCTGGTTGATCCCGTTCTGGTCGAGGCGGATACGCTGCCCGTCGAAGCCGGTGATGTCGAGATAGCCCGATCCGTCTTCCACGTCTTCGTCGTCGCTGTCTGACTCCGTACTTTCCTGGCCGCTTTCGTTTTGCGCATCCGGTGACAGAACTGTCTCAGGTGTTTCTGCCGCATCGAGCCTGTCTTGAAGCGCGTCGCGCGTGTCCGTCAGGGCGCGGCGGGTAATCGCGTCGTCCACGTCCTCAATGGATTCGCTCAACTCGTCGATGGCCTCTTCCAACTGTTCCGGGTCGTCGATGCCGAGGTCGCCCATGAAAAAGCGGCTCGCATCGATATCTTCCGTGCCATTGGGCAACGGTTTCAGCCGTGACTGACGCACGAAGAACAGGACGCGTTGATTGAAGGTCTCGCTCGCATCCTCCATCACGATGGCAGCCTGGCCGTCGCTGGGTCCTTCACGGATATCTCCCAACGCGACGAGTTGCGTGCCGGACATGGCGATGTAACCAAACAGGAGTAGCGACGTCGCGAGGAAGAACCGGACCGGTGAGGTCCATTTGGTGCGAGCACCATCGGCATAGGAACGGGACATCGTTCCAGGCTTGAGCAAAAGCGATTTCAGGCTGCGCCACATCCGCGAGTCGATCGCCGTTATGTTCTGGATCATCTCAATCACGAGCGAAAAGACGGAGCGGCGGTAATTGTCGTTCTTGTTGCCGCAGCTGTGGCAATACAGCCCGAGCATCTGCGCGTCACAGGCGAAGCAGGTCAGAGACTGGTTTTCGTTCGGGACATCGTCCCGGTCCAGCAACCCGCGGCCTTCGTCCAACGCCAGAAGTATTTCGTCTTCGGTCCCCATTGCAGGGACTTTATGACACACTTATCGCGCATGTGAAGCGCGCAGGGTTCGGCTTGCGTGGGCAGGGCGGGCCGTTAAGGAAGGCCCATGTTCAAAGACAAGACGGTCGCCATAACCGGCGCCACGGGCGGGATCGGCCGTGCCATCGGGGAAATGTTCGTGGAGCAGGGCGCGCGAGTCGCGCTATCCGACCTGTCTCCGCCGACCGACGCGGCGGCCGAGATCGGCGCGCGCGCCTATGCGTGCGACGTGTCGTTCGAGCCGAGCGTGGTGGACTTCATCGAGCAAGTGGAGGCCGATCTGGGACCCATCGACGTGTTCGTTTCCAACGCCGGTGTCGGCGCGGGCAACGGTCCGCATGTCGCCGGCGGGTCGAACGAGAGCTGGGAAACGAGCTGGCAGGTCAATGTAATGGGCAGCGTCTATGCAGCCCGCAAGCTCATGCCGGGCTGGCTGGAGCGCGGCGAAGGACGGTTCGTCGTCACCGCATCCGCCGCCGGGCTGCTGAACCAGGTCGGCTCTGCCAGCTACAGCGCGACCAAGCACGCCGCCGTTTCCTTTGCTGAATCCATCGCCATCGAACATGGCGACGAGGGCATTCGCAGCCATTGCATCTGCCCTCAATATGTGCGCACCAACATGACGGCGGGCGTGGACTTTTCGGGGCAGCGCGAAGACCTGATCGAGCCGAAGGACGTGGCCGAAGCGCTTCGTCTCGCCATGGAGGAGGATCGTTTTCTCGTCCTGCCGCATCCGGTGGCGCAGAAATATTACATCGCCAGAGCGGCGGACCCGGATGCGTGGCTGGGCGGCATGCGCAAGATGCTCGCCAAGCTCAAGGAAGCCAAAAGCTACATTTTCGCGGACGACAAAGCATGACCCGTTTCGACCTTACCGGCAAAGTCGCGCTCGTCGCAGGGGCCTCGCGCGGTATCGGCGAAGCCATAGCCCACGGGCTGGCGGAACACGGCGCGCATGTGGTCTGCACATCGCGTAAGCCCGAGGCCTGCGCCAAGGTCGCGGACGACATCGTGGCCAAGGGCGGCTCGGCGAGCTTCGCGGAGCTGCATCTGGGCGAGCTGTCTCATCACGACCGGGTGTTGGAGACGATCGAAGCCGAGCATGGCCGCCTCGACATTCTCATCAATAACGGGGCGACCAATCCGCATTTCGGCCCGGCGCACAGCGCAACGCCCGAGGCCTATGACAAGACGTTCGAGGTCAACACGCGCGGGCCTTACTTCCTGACGTCCAAGGCCTATCCGATGCTGAAACGCGACGGTGGCGGCTCGGTCGTCAACGTCGCGTCCATCGACGGGCTGCAACCGGCGGCAAACCGCGTGATCTACGCCATGAGCAAGGCCGCGCTGATCGCCATGACGCAAGGAATGGCGAAGGAGTATTCCGACGACAAGAAAGGCGAGGGGGTTCGCGTCAACGCATTGCTGCCCGGTCCCGTGGATACCAAGCTCGCCAGCGCGCTCAAGAACGCGCCCGGCGTGGACCAGTTTCTGGACATGACCATGGCCATCAAGCGCTTCGCCCAACCGGAGGAAATGGTCGGCGCGGTACTGTTCATGGTTAGCAACGCGGCGAGCTTCTACACGGGTCAGTGCACGGTGGTGGACGGCGGGGCGACCCTGTAGATGGCAGGAGAAAACCGAACGATTTCAGTCCGGAAGGGCGAGGAGCTCGACGTCTCCGCCGTCGATGCGGTGTTGAAAGCCCATGTCGAGGGACTCTCTGGCGAGCCGACGGTCAAGCAGTACCCCTCCGGCAACTCGAACCTCACCTACGCACTGGACTATCCCGGCCGCCGCCTCGTTCTGCGCCGCCCGCCCTTCGGACCGCTGCCCAAGGCGGGGCACAACATGTTCCGGGAATATCGGATCATGCGCGATCTGAAGCCCGCCTTCGACCAGGTGCCGAACACGGTCTTCTACACGGACGACGAGTCCGTCATCGGCAAGGAATTCTATGTCATGGACCGGGTAGACGGCCCGCTGATCCACCGCGACATACCGGCGAACTGGAACTGGGGCGCTGACGACACGGCCAAGCTTGGCGAGAACTTCATCGATACGCTGGCCAAGCTCCACACGCTGGACTGGAAGTCGCTGGGGTTGGAGGATTTCGGACGACCGGACGGCTATGTGGAGCGTCAGATCAAGGGCTGGAACGGCCGCTGGGACAAGGCCTGGACGGAGGGCATCACCCGGTTCGAGGACGTGCAGACATGGTTGGTGGATGAAATGCCTGCCGAGTCCGGCAATGTCGGCGTGTTGCACGGCGACTACCGTATCGACAATGCCATACTGGACGCGGACGATCCGCGCGAGATCGCGGCGCTGCTCGACTGGGAAATCTGCGCCATCGGCGATCCGCTGATGGATCTGGGCAACACGCTGTCATACTGGATACAGGCCGACGATCCCAAGCCAATGCACTTGATGATCCGTCAGCCCAGCGCGGCAGCCGGAATGCCAAGCCGGCGCGAGTTCGCCGATCGCTATGGCGAGAAAACAGGGTACGACGTCTCCGACATTCACTACCATTTCATCTACGGGATCTGGCGACTGGCCGTCATCATCCAGCAGATCCATGCCAGATATGTCCGCGGTCAAACCCAGGACGAACGTTTCGCCACAATGAACCAAAGCGTGGAAGCGCTGGGCGCGCTGGCCCGCGTCAAGATCGAGGAAGGATCGCTCTAGTGAACGACATGACCCCCCCAAAGACGGCGGCCGATCAGATGTGCCTCGGTATCACGGAGCGCCTGCGGCCCATCCTCAAGGAGGTGCGCGAAATGGTGCAGGACGACATACTGCCCATCGAAGCCCGCTGGCACGAGGAGACCGCCAATGCCGACGATCGCTGGGCGCATACGGAATGGCAGACGAAAACGCTCGAAGCCTTGAAGAAAAAGGCGCGGTCCAAGGGGTTGTGGAACTTCTGGCTGACCAAGACGGGGCTGACCGCGTCCGACAAGGGCTACGGCCTGACCACTGTGGAATATGCCCACCTCGCCGAGCAGATGGGCTGGTCCCACCTTGCGCCCGAAGTCTTCAACTGCTCCGCGCCCGACACGGGCAACATGGAAGTGTTCGAGAAGTACGGCACGGAAGAACACAAGGAAAAGTGGCTCAAGCCGCTCCTGGAAGGCGAGATCCGCTCCGCCTACCTGATGACCGAACCGGACGTGGCCAGTTCCGACGCGACCAACCTCGAATTCAAGGCCGAGAAGGACGGCGACGAGTGGGTCCTGAACGGCGAGAAATACTGGTCTTCCGGCGCGGGCGATCCGCGCACCAAGGTCTACATCCTCATGGCCCGCACCGAAGCCAAGGGCGATTTCGACCGCCGTCACAAGCAGCACTCCATGTTCGTGGTCCCGGCCGATGCCCCCGGCATCACCAAGCTGCGCGCCATGACCATCTTCGGTCAGGACGACGCGCCGCACGGCCATCTGCACATGAAGTTCGAAAATGTACGCGTGCCGGCCGACGCGTTGCTGATCGGGGAGGGGCGCGGCTTCGAGGTCTCCCAGGGCCGCCTCGGGCCGGGTCGCATCCACCACTGCATGCGCGCCATCGGTCAGGCGGAGCGCGCGCTGGAGCTGCTTTGCCAGCGCGCCGTCTCCCGCAAGGCGTTCGGCCGTCCGCTTGCCAAGCTGGGCGCGAACTACGACATCATCGCGGATTGCCGGATCGGCATCGAACAGGCGCGCCTGCTCTGCCTCAAGGCGGCTGCCATGATGGATACCGGCGACACGAAGGCCGCCGCGCCCTACATCTCCATGATCAAGGTCGCCGCCCCGCAGGTTGCGCTGAAAGTCATCGACGAAGCGATGCAGATGCATGGCGGCGTCGGCATCAGCCAGGACACGCCGCTGGCCGGCATGTATGTGCAGATGCGCACGCTCCGCTACGCCGACGGCCCCGACGCCGTCCACCGCATGCAGGTCGCGCGCAAGGAGCTGAAGGCCTATTCCAATCAGGCCGGCTAGATCGACCGTATAGGATTTGCGACGCCGCCTTCGAGGCGGCGTTTTTCGTGGAGCCGTCAATGACCGACAAGACCGATTTGCTGAGCCGTCCCAAGATCGCCATCGACATGGATCATGTCATGGCCGACACGGGCGGCTATCTGTGCGACTGGCTGAACACGCATCACGGCACGGACGTCTCGGACGAGAGTTTCGTCACGCTGCGCCGCAAGACGAGCGGAGCCGTGAAGCAGGCCATGCTCGACCACGTCACGGACGGTACTCTGATGCGTGACCTGCCGCTCATGCCCGGCTGCGTGGATGCGGTGCGGGAACTGAACGAACGGTTTGCCGTCGTGATCTGCACGGCCGCGATGGAATATCCGAACACGATGGCGCCGAAGCTGGACTGGCTATCGGAGCATTTCCCGTTTCTCGACAGCCAGCTCTTCGTGTTCTGCGGCTACAAGCAGGTGATGGGCACGGACTATCTGATAGACGACAGCCCGAAGCACTTCGATGGTTTCGCGGGCACGCCCTTGCTGTTCGACGCGCCCCATAATCGCGATGAAAGCGGCTACCACCGCGTCCACGATTGGGAAGACGTCGTTCACTACTTTGTGAACGCATAAGCCTTCTTTCACCAGTTTTGTTAGTCCTCGGGCAAGCTCCCCAGGTGCACACGCTTCCGTAACGGCTATTCCGCCGTTCCATGGGAGGTGGATGTGGCACTGACCTATGACGCTGGAACGCGAGTGCAGCGCAACCGAGGCCTGTTCGGCCTAGCCAGCGCCTTTACCTGCACGATCTTCCTGTCGGCCGTGCTGCTGTTCTCCGTGCAACCCATGTTCACGAAGTTGATCCTGCCGCTGCTCGGCGGGGCCTCCAATGTCTGGAACACGGCCATGGTCTTCTTCCAGGCCATGTTGCTGGGCGGCTACATCTATGCCCACCTCACATCGAAATATCTGTCGCTTCGCGGTCAGATCGGACTGCATTGCGCGGTCACTGCGATCGGCCTGGCCTTCCTGCCGCTGGCGATCGGCGACGTGTCCGTCCCGCAAGCGGGAATGCCGACGCTGTGGCTGATCGGACTGTTCGCCGCGACGGTCGGCGCGCCTTTCTTCGCTCTCTCGGCCAACGCGCCGCTTCTGCAGAAATGGTTCAGCCTGACCGATCACCCCGATGCCGACGACCCTTACTTTCTCTACAGCGCATCCAATGCGGGCAGCCTTTTGGTCCTGTGCGCCTATCCGGTCCTGATCGAGCCCATGCTGGGCCTTGGGGAGCAGACGTCGCTCTGGATGGGCGGCTATGTCGGGCTGCTCGTCGCCATCGCCGCGACGGGCCTGCTGGCGACACGGTTCGGGAAGGGGACGGCGTCGGCGCGCAAGACCGACACGGTGGCATACACGTCCACCGAGACACGCTTGGACGTCAAAACCCTGCTCTTCTGGATATTGCTGGCCTTCGTGCCGTCCAGCCTGATGCTCGGCGTCACGAGCCATATGACCAACACCATCGCCTCCGTGCCCTTGCTGTGGATCGTGCCTCTGGCGCTCTATCTGCTGACCTTCGTGATCGCTTTCGCCCGCAGGCCGATCGTGACATCGCGCACTCTCGGCCCGGTGGTTCCTCCGGTCGCCCTGCTTCTGGCCGCTCTGGTGATGTGGCCGTTCCTGCCGACCCTTCCGACCATTCTGGTCTGCCTTCTCGGCTTCTTCCTGATCGCGCTCTATTGTCACTTGCGGCTGGTCGAAGCGCGCCCGGACGCGTCCAAGCTCACCATCTTCTACATCGTCATGTCCCTGGGCGGCGTTCTGGGCGGCGTGTTCAACGCGCTGATCGCGCCCCTGATCTTCGTGGAGACCTACGAGTTTCCCCTCGTGCTCGCCCTGTCGGCCTTCATCCTGCCCCATGGGATCGCATTGCTGAGACGCGACAGGGCCGACTGGAAAGGGGCCGGCGTGATCGCGGCCTTGGCGGTCGTCCTGGTGCTGTTCATGGCCATCGGCTTGGATTTGTTGTTCTTCGGCGCGTTCATCGGCTGCGTGCTTCTGGCCTACGCGCTCTGGAAGCTACATATCTGGCGTCCATTGACAGTCGGGTTGACCCTGTTCGGGGCCTTCGTCCCGGTGATGCTGACCAAGGATAGCGAGACCTTCGTCTTCAAGGATCGCAGCTTCTTTTCGACGCTGAAGATTCAGCGCGTGGAAACGCCTGAGGGCACGCTTCACAGCTTCCTGCACGGCGATACCATTCACAACCACCAGATCCGCGAAGAGGGTCGCTACACCGTACCGGCCGCCTATTACGCCAATGGTGGGTCGTTCGACGTCACGCTCGATGCCGTGCGTCGTGGCAAGGGAACGCTGAACGTGTCCATGATCGGATTGGGAGCTGGGGCCATGGCCTGCTACGAGCAGCCCGGCGACAAATGGACCTATTTCGAGATCGACCCGGCCGTGGTCGAAATGGCCCGCCGCCCCGAACTGTTCAGCTTCGTGGCCGACTGCGCGCCCGACTCCACCATCCTGATCGGCGACGCCCGTCAGCGCATGGCCGATATCGCTCCGGCATCGCAGGACCTGATCATGGTGGACGCCTTCAGCTCCAACTCCATTCCGGCCCACCTGCTCACGCGCGAAGCGCTGGCGCTCTACCGGTCGCGATTGAAGGAGGACGGCATCGTCTTCTTCCACACGTCGAATCGCAGCCTGGACGTCAGTTCCGTCGTCGCTCGGCTGGCCGAGGATGCGGGTCTGGAGGCCCGATATATCGGGATCGAATTCGATGGCGAGGAGACCGCCTACCGGACGACCGCCAACGGGCTGATCGTGGGTGCGGCCGACCGGGTCGCAGAGGTCGCCGCCGACACGGCCTTCTGGAGCCGCTGGGTCCCAAGCCGTCACGTCCGGGTCTGGACGGACGACTATAGCTCGGTCCTCGGGACGATCCGCGCGCACATGTTGAACGATGGACACGCTGCGCCTATCGAGACGGTCGAATAGACCGCTTCAGGAGCCCGCCATGCCATCCTTCGACATCGTCAGCGAAGTCGACCTCGCCGAAGTCCGCAACGCCGTGGAGAACGTGATGCGCGAAGTCGGCACGCGCTACGACTTCAAGGGCAGCAGGAGCACGGTCGAGGTCTCGGATGGCGCGATCAAGGTGTTCGCCGACGATGAGCTGAAGCTCAAGCAGGTGCAGGAGCTGATCCGGGGCCACCTATCCAAGCGCGGCATCGAGCCCGGGCAGCTGGACTACCAGAAGACGGAGCCCGCCGCCGGCGCGAGCGTGCGTCAGACCCTCGCCGTGAAGGAGGGAATCGACCGCGACATGGCCCGCAAGATCGTCAAGGAGATCAAGGGGTCCAAGATGAAGGTCCAGGTCGCGATCCAGGGCGAGGAATTGCGCGTGTCCGGCAAGAAGCGCGACGACCTTCAAGCCGCCATTCAGTTCGTCAAGGATATGGGCCTCGAGCAGCCCGTCCAGTTCAAGAACTTCCGGGACTGAGACGGCGCCTCATCGGCTCCAGATCACCTCGCCGTCCACCATCGTCATGACCGGCTCGGCGTCCATCGGGTCGATCGCGGGGTCCAGCATGTCGCGATCGAAGATGGAGAAATCGGCCTTCTTGCCGACCTCGATGGAGCCCAACTCCTCTTCCTGGAAGGCGGCATAGGCCGGCCAGAGCGTGAACATCTTCAGCGCTTCCTGTGGCGTGACGACCTGGTCCGCGCCCCAATTCTCGTTGGAGTAGCCCTGCAGGTCGGTGCGACGCATGGCGGCGTGAAGCTCGATGCGCGGATCGCCGACCTCGACCGGAGCGTCCGACCCGCCCGCAATGATGGACCCGCTGTCGATCAGGGCGCGCCACGCATAGGCGCCGCCCAGCCGGTCCGGTCCGAGCCGGTCCACCGCGAAGTGCAGATCGCCGATGGCATGGCTGGGCTGCATGGACGGGATGACGCCCAGTGCCGCGAAGCGCTCAATATCGCCCATATCGAGGATCTGGCTGTGTTCGACCCGCCAGCGCGGCTCCACGACGGCCCGCTCAGAGGACGGGACGGCGGCGAAGGCCTGCTCGTACCAGGATAGGATCTTCTTGTTGCCCATGTCGCCGATGGCGTGGGTGTTGACCTGGATGCCATTGCGCAGCGCTGCCTCGAAGACGGGTAGGGCGACGTCCTTGTCGAGCGTCATCAGACCGACATTGGCCGGGTCGTCCGAATAGGGCTCCTGCAGTGCGGCTCCTCGCGAGCCGAGCGCCCCGTCCGCATAGAGCTTGACGGCGCGGGTCACGACGCGCGTCGACTGGCCTTCCATGTCCTGGAGCAGGGTCGGCATCAGACGCTCCGCCTGGGCATCGGGCAGGCCGACGGAATTGTAGACGCGAATCTTGATGTCGCCATCGCCCGACAGCCTGTCGATGAGGCCGACATTCGCGCGGTCCACGCTCATGGAGTGGATGTTGGTCCACCCGCGAGACGCGTAGACTTCCGAGCCGAGCCGGAAGGCGTCGCTGCGTCCGGCCTCGTCCATTTCCGGAATCTGGTCGGCGGTCAGGCGCTGGGCATTGTCGATCAGCATTCCGGTCGGGCGACCGGTCTCGTCGAGATTGATCGCACCGCCGAACGGGGCTTCCGTGTCGCCCGTGATACCTGCCCGTTCCAGGGCGAGGCTGTTGGCGACGGCGGCGTGGCCGTCCGCGCGTTGCAGGATGACCGGATGATCGGTCGTGACCGCGTCCAGGTCGTCTCGGTTTGGAAAGCGGTCCTCGGGCCAGTGGGTCTCGATCCAGCCATCGCCATAGATGGTCTCTCCCGCCGGCGTGCGGTCCGCGACGTCTCGGACCAGGTCCTGCAACTCCCGCACGGACTTCGCGTCCGTCAGGTCCAGTTCCATCTCCCGCTTTCCGATGCCGATCAGGTGGGCGTGCGCGTCCGTCAGTCCCGGATAGAGCGTGGCCCCGGCAAGGTCGTAGTCGGCGGCCCCTTCGGGGCACCATCCGTCGGTCATGTCGCCCGCATGCACGATCCGATCATCGACCACGGCGACGGCGTCGACCTGCGGCTGGGCGTCGTCAGCCGTGTGGATCGTGCCGCCGTGAAAGCACCAGCCGGAGACGGATGCCACCTGCGGGTTAGCAGGCAGCGTCGCAGCGTCGGTGCAGGCGCACAGGGCGATGATGGAGACGGAGAGGAGAGAAGTGCGAGTCATCGGGCGACCCTAGACCCGAAAGGCCAGCCTGTCAGTAGCTTCGCTTCTCAGCGTGTCGCGGCGTCAGGCCGCCAGAGGTTCAGCCTCTGGGGCAGTTAGAATGTCGTCGAACGCCTGCAACAGATGGGTGAGCCGGATCGGTTTGGCGAGCGATTCGTTCATGCCGATATTCCGGCAGAGCCGGGATTGCTGATATTGCGGGTCCGCCGTGAGGGCGATGATCGGGACCTGGGCGTAGGCTTCGTCGCTACTTCGAATGGCAAGAGTCGCTTCGATCCCGTCCATGACGGGCATGTGGATATCCATCAGCACAATGTCGTAGGTCTTTTCCTTCAGCGCCTCGATGGCCTCCTCGCCATTGTGGGCTGTACCGATTTCACCGACGATGGTCGAGAGCAGCGAGCTGACGACGATATGATTGGTCGCGTTGTCGTCCACGATCAGCACCCGCAAACGCGAATAGTCGAGACGGGTCTGTTCCGCCGATCCCAGCAGTGCATCGACCAGCGAAGTCGCTCCATCATCTTCGTCGTCTTGAGATACGTCGATCTCGGGTTTCGTCTTCGCCTCGGGCGTGTCTGCGGCCTCGGCGAATACGGTGCGTTGGACAGGGGCCGACTCGCTGAGCGGCTTGGTCTCGGGGCAGGGCAGGGTGACGACGAACATGGAGCCCTCGCCGGGTTCCGACGTCACGCTGATCTTGCCGTCCATCAATTCGATCAGGTCCTTGGTGATGGTTAGCCCCAGACCCGTCCCGCCGAAGCGCCGGGTGATGGACGTGTCGGCCTGCTGGAAGGGTAGGAAGATTTGCGCCGTTTCCGCCTCGGTCATACCGATCCCCGTATCCCGGACGGCGAGGACCAGCTTGCGAGCCGCGCCGGTTCCATTGGTCGTCAGCACGACCTGAACAGTCCCCCCGATGGAGAACTTCAGCGCGTTGGAGATGAGGTTGTTCAGACACTGTTCGAGCCGGTGCGCGTCGAGTGGCAGGGTTTCGGGCACATCCGACTTGATCTTGCAGACCAGTTTCGTGCCGTCGGTCAGCGCCCGGTGGTTCCAGATCCTGCAGGCATCTCTCACCAGGTCCGCTGGGGACGTCGGGACCCGTTCGAGCACGACCGATTTGCTTTCGAGCTTGGAGTGGTCGAGCGTTTCGTCGACCAGCCTGATGATCTTTTCCGCAGAGCTCTGAATCAGTTCGAGGTTCGGGGTGAGGGCCGGGTCGTTGTTCTGGAACAGCACGGCGTCCGCCAGACCGACGACCGCATTCATGGGCGTGCGGACCTCGTGGGACAGCCGACCCAGGAACTCGTTCTTGATGGCGAGCGCGGCTTCGGCTTTCTCGCGAAGCGCGCGCGACTCGTTCTTTGCCCGGATTTCCTTGGTCACGTTGGTGAAGAAGCAGGCGAGGGAGCGGACTTTGCCGTTCTCGTCCACATTCGGCATGACGTGCGCGGACACGTGGATGACGGCCTTGTCGTCCCCGACGATGCGGATGGTGATGCCGGTCGATTGGCAGGTGGAAACCGCCTGTTCGATGGCGGTATTGGTCTTTTCGCGGTCGTCGGGGTGGACGACCTGGAGGAAGCCGGACTTGATGATACGGTCGAACGTCGCGGGCTTGAAGTGCTTGCGCAGCGAGTCCGCGCGCAATGTGAACTCGCCACTGAACAGATTGTAGAACCAGTAGCCGCTTTCGCCCACCTTGAGGGCCGTATCCAGCGCCCGCTTCTTCAACTCGCTACCCGTATTGTCGCGGACCAGCACGATGTAGCTATCGTCGCGACCCAGGCTGACGCGAATATCGATATGCCGACCGCAAGGCGTGAATGCATTGATCAGCTCGGTCGTTCGGCTCTGTTTGAGGCGCTGGTTGACGAGCAGATCCGACATCAGCGCTTCGAACATCCGCGGCTCGCCGGGACCGAAATACCCCTTTTCCGCCATCATCCGCGACAGATCGGAGAAGGTCTCAAGCCGCGCGAACACGCTCGGCTCGATCCTGAGCAGCTCGGCGAGCTTGGGGTCGGTATAGGTGAGTTCGAGGTCGCGGCTGACGACGACGCAGGCATCCCCGGAGATGTCGGACAGGCGCTTGAGCCAGAAATAGTCTTCCTTGCGCCGCACACCGACGCGTCGGTCCACCGACTCCCTGTCTGGCTGCGACGTCACAAGCCCATCCTTCCACGTCTAGAAGATCGTGTTGTCGCAGAGATTTGCGAATGGGACGTTAAGGCGTCTGTCGGGAAGACTGGTGCCGCGAGAGAGAATTGAACTCTCGACCTCATCATTACCAATGATGCGCTCTACCACTGAGCTACCGCGGCGATCCGGGCCTTCGTCTGCGCCCGGGAGGACCCGTCCGGCGAAGGCCGCGCGCTATAACTTGCGTCTTTATCGTTGAAAACCCCCAATCCGCGCCTACACTGTGTCCCATGTCAGGAGCCCCGGACGCATCGAAGTCTAGCCGCGAAGCGCGCCTTGCCGAGCAGCTCCGCGCCAATCTGCGTCGGCGCAAGGCCGCCGCACGCAAGACGAAGAGCGCGCCCAGCCCTTCGGAAGCGCCCGAAAAAGACGCGCCAAAGCCTTGATTGGGCTGCATTGGCGGGCCATGCGCCGCTTTCAATGATTCCGCATTTCTTCCACAAAGTCCGCGCATATGGATAAGATCGTCATCGAGGGCGGCTACCCCTTGCGCGGGGATATCCGCGTCAGCGGCGCGAAGAACTCCGCCATCAAGCTGATGGCCGTCTGCCTGCTGACCGACCAGCCCGTCCGTCTGACCAACATGCCGCGCCTTCGCGACACGCGGTCCATGGGCGGTCTGCTCCAACACCTCGGCGCGGAGGTAGACGAGGTCGGCGACGACGAACTGCACCTGCACGTCCCGGCGCTGACCGGCCGCGAGGCGCCCTACGATCTCGTCCGGAAAATGCGCGCGAGTTTCAACGTTCTAGGACCGTTGCTTGCCAGGGAGCACGAAGCCCGCGTCAGCCTGCCGGGCGGGTGCGCTATCGGCGCACGGCCGGTCGATCTCCACCTGAAAGCGATGGAAGCGATGGGGGCCGACATCGTGCTCGACCAGGGCTACGTCATCGCGAAGGCAAAGGGCGGCCTGCGCGGGGCGGAGATCGCCTTTCCCTTCGTCTCGGTCGGCGCGACGGAACACGCCTTGCTGGCCGCCGTGCTGGCCCAAGGCGAGACCGTGCTGATGAACGCGGCACGGGAACCCGAGATCATCGATCTCGCCAATTGCCTTAACGCTATGGGCGCGAAAATCGTCGGGGCCGGTCGCTCCGAAGTCCGGATCGAGGGCGTGTCCAGCCTCTCGGGCGTCACCCATGCGGTGGTCCCGGACCGGATCGAAGCGGGCACCTACGCGCTGGCGGCCGCCACGGCGGGCGGTTCGGTGCGCCTGACCCATGTGCGCCATGATCATCTAGGGGCGCTGTGGCCGCTGATCGCGCAAGCAGGCGCGCGGGTCAGCCTCGACAACGATACCGTACTGATCGAACGCGGCACGGGGCGTCCCAATCCGGTGGATATCGACACCCAGGCCTATCCGGGCTTCCCGACCGACTTGCAGGCGCAGTTCATGGCGCTGGTCGGACTGGCGGACGGCGTATCCATTATTCGCGAGAACATCTTCGAAAACCGTTTCATGCACTGCCCGGAACTGGCGCGCATGGGGGCGGACATCACGGTTCGCGGGCGCGAAGCCATCGTCAAGGG
>JBATXP010000079.1:0-4006 GCA_049673465.1 Litorimonas sp. | reverse complement strand
GGCGTCAGGAAGACGTTCTTGGTCAGTTGCTGCGTCAGGGTCGAACCGCCCTGCACGACCCGGCCCGCCCGCCAGTTGGTCAGCGCCGCACGGGCCAGACCGTAAGGGTCCACGCCCGCATGGAGGTGGAAACGCCGGTCCTCGGTCGCCAGAACGGCCTGGCGGACGTGGGCGGGCAGGGCGTCCACGGGAAGCGGTCGAGCGCTCTGCGCGCCGCGAACCGCGAGGTCTCGGCCCTGCCGGTCCACGATCTGGATGGACGGAGGACGCGTCTGCTCCCACAGGCGCGACGCATCGGGCAGATCCGCGCTGACATGGGCGAAGCCTGCGAGGACCGTCATGCCGAGGAGGTAGCTCGCGCTCAGGCCGGTCAGCGCCGTGGTCCGCGCGATGGACGCAAGGCGGGGCGGTATGTCGGGCAGGGCAAGGCGCATGGGAGACCGGGCGGAGGAGGGACGATCCATCATCGCGCGAGCGTGGTTAAGGGTGGGTTAGGAAAGGCTGCGTTTGGAGGGCCGCCTGCTGGCGGGCTTATGCCTGTCCCCCTCCGCCCCGGCGCAGCCTATCCCTTCACCGATCCTGCTGTCCGTCATCCACCTTGATCACCGTGCCTGTCACGGCGTGGCTGGCTGGATCGACGAGGTAGAGCAGGGTGCTATCGAGCCAGGCGGGTGTCGGTACGCGTCCGCGTTTCGTATGGGCCGCGAAGCCTTCCGCTTCGTCGCCCGCGCCCATGCGCTGGGCCATGCCGTCCGTCATTTCGGACTTCACGATGCCGGGCGCGATGGCGTTGACGTTCACATGAAAGCGCGCCCACTCCACCGCCAGCGTTTCCGTCATGCGCGCAATGGCGGCCTTGGACGTGCTGTAGAGGGCCGCGCCGTTGCCGTCATAGGAGTAGGCGGCGATCGACGCGATGTTGACGATGCGACCGGGCCGTTTTGCCTTGATCAGGCGCTTGGCGACTTCGCGCGCCAGGAGAAACGGTCCCGTCAGGTTGATGGTCATCAGCCGTTCCATGAAGGCCACGTCCATCTTGGTCGCCAGCTGCCCGTCCGCGATGCCGGCATTGTTGATGAGGATCGTCGGCATGCCGAGACTGTCTTCCACGGTCGCGACCAGCGCTTCGACCTGGGCGAGATCGGACATGTCTCCCGGGACGGGCAGCGCCGTGCCGCCCTCCGCCGCGATCTCTTGCGCCAAGTCGTTCAGCCGTTCCACCCGGCGGCCGGAAATGGCGACCGTCGCGCCTTGCGCGGCGAGCAGCTTGGCGAAGCGCCGCCCGAGGCCGGAGGTTGCGCCGGTGACGATGGCGATGTCGCCGGACAGGTCGATGGTCTTTGGGATCATGCGGCAAACTCTTGCGAGGTGACCCAGGTGGCGTGGAAGCCCTGCGGGACGCGTTGCGGAATCTGGATGCGGGCGAGGGGCGGCGCGGCGAAATTCCGCGCATCGAGGATCAGCGCTTCGCTCGTGCCGTACACGGCGTCGGACACGAAGCTGACGACATAGCCATCGTCTTCGCCGGTCGCACCCTCGCGCGGGGCGAAGGCGGGTTCGCAGCCATAGCGATTGGGGCCGAATGCGTGGCGTTCATGCGTGCCCCGTTCGAGGTCATATTTCACCAGCCCGTCAAAGGCCTGTAGCGGCACGTCGGCGATCGCGCCGTGATAGGAATAGCGGCTGCGGCGGCCCGTCATGCCCAGATTAACGACGGGGAACTCCGCCATCGTGTCGTCCACCTGCCGCTCGCATGTTGCGCCCGTCCTCAGGTTCATGCGCCACTCCCAGAGGTGCGCGCGAAGCGAAAGGACGTTGGACATGGCGGCGTAGGGGCCGAGAGCCGGGTCCGGGGCCAAGCCGTTATCGACCATGCGGCAGGCCATCAGCACGACCTCATCGCCCTCCTCCCACGCATTGACGACATGGTAGATGTAGCAGGGCGGAAAGGTGAACCAGCGGATGCTCGACCCCTCGCCGTGGCGTGGGATCACGCCGAAGCGCGTTGGCAAGGCCTCGTCCTGGTGGATGTGCCAGACCTTGTGCTTAAGCCCGGCGTCGGTGAACACGATGGGCAGATCCATCAGCAGGCTGTAATTCTCCGTGATCGCCATGTCGTGCGGCAGGCGCGGGCCGGGCAGCTCGATCCGGGTCGCGTGGGTCAGCGTGCCGGAGCCGTCCACGACGCCGTAAGTATAGTGGGGCTCGTAGAGGGCGTAATCGAACCACATGAACTCGCCCGTGTTCGGATCGACCTTGCTGTGGGCGGAGACATTGCCGGGCAATCGCCCGCCGAAATCCTCGCTCCGGATGGTCTCCAGCGTGACGGGGTTGAGGCGGATGGGCTGGCCCGACACGTACCACAGCGCCATCAGCTCGCCATTGTGGCAGACGATGTCCGTGTTGGCCGTGTCCTTATATGTGCCGGGATTGGGCTCGAAGATCTGCCCGTCGCGTCGGTCCATTTGCGGCGTGCGGATATAGCGGTTGCGATAGGTCGCGCGGCCGTCCTCGATATGGATGGCGTGGACCATCCCGTCGCCATCGAACCAGTGATGCATCCCGGTAGGCGTGACCGAGGGGTTCGGGCCGTTGCGCACGAACACGCCGGACAGGTCGCGCGGGATCTCTCCGATCACGTCGAGGTCGTACGCCGTAACCTCGCGATGGACCGGGGCGTAGGTCCCGGAGAGATAGGGGTTGAGCGCATTCAGCGCGTTCGGTGCGGCGTGCGGGGCGTGTTCGGAGACGATGTCGAGCTGCGGCATGGGGTGGGTCTAGCGCGGATCGGAGAGCGCGCCAAACCGCATGCTCGATGAGTGGAGACACTGACTCCTGATACCGCTCATTCCCGCGAACGCGGGAATCCAGTGGCTCCGCGACCCATCGGCTGGCCGGGACCCGTTACCCATGTCGAGGTCTTGGCAAGGACTGGATCCCCGCGTTCGCGGGGATGAGCGAGGGGGAGAAGCCTCCTCAGTCCGGCTTCCCGGTCCCCAGATAATCCGACGCGCTGCGTTGCGTCCCGGTCGCGGCCCGTTCCTCGCGGGAGCGGCGGACCCAGTCGAGTGGGCTTAGCTCCTCGGCGGTGGAAGAGCTATCGCTGGCATCGCCCTGGCTGCCGTCTTGACCGACCGCGTCACCATTCTGTCCGTCGCTGCCGTCCGACTGCCCCTGGCCATCGCTCTGCCCCTGGCCATCGCTCTGCCCCTGGCCATCGCTCTGACCCTGTCCATCGGCCTGACCGCTGCCGTCTTGCTGACCGGCTTCGCCGTCGCCTTGCGCGGAGCCACCGCCCGACGCTCCGGCTTCGGCAACCTGCACGGCCTGGCCGTCGCCTTCGGAGTCCCCTTGCGAAGACCCCGATCCGCCTCCGGCCTGGCCGTTGCGGATGGCGTCCATGATCTCTTGCAGGCTTCGCGTCGAGCCGCCGCGCGGACCTTTCGTGTCGGCCTGCGAGTCTCCCTGACCGGCTCCGCCGCCCTGGTTTCCGGCCTGACCGTCGACGGCGACCGGGTTCGGGCCGCCTTGGCCGCCCGAACCCGGTTCTCCCCCATCGCCCTCGGCGTCAGACACGATGATGTCCCACGCCTCGCGTTCCTCGCGCTCCAGCCGCTCATCCGTCCGGGCGGCCTCGGACGGAACATAGTCCGCGTCGCTAATGTCGCCGTCCGCGCTTTCCGCGATCGCCTTGGCGCGCTCCTTCATAAGGTGGCGGCGCGACTCCGACGGCAGGCGCTCGACGGGGCTGATCGGCTTGACGTCGACCGACCCGGTTCCGGTATTGCGGCGATTGGGCTGGTAGATATCGGTCGTCCCGCTCTTCTTGCGGGACTTGCGCCAGTCCTCTTCCGACTGGTCGGTCCGGTCCGTCACCTGCGCCAGGGCCGGCGTGGAGAGCGACAGGACCGCCCCGGCCGCAAGCGTCGTCATGAGAAAGCGCGTCATCATGGCCCGCCCCTAGCACGACCCGGCTGAGCGGCGCATGAACGCTACCCGTCCAGCC
>JBATXP010000078.1:0-1638 GCA_049673465.1 Litorimonas sp. | reverse complement strand
TCGGAAGGCTCAAGGACTGGAGACGCATCGCCATGCGGTATGAGCGCTGCGCCGACATCTTCATGGCAGTCATAACGCTCGCCACAATCGTCACCTTCTGGATCAACCAATGAGTCCTGAGCCTAGTCAGTCCGCGCGGTCGGCGCTGTCCTTGGCGAGGCTGCGGGCGAGTTCGAGGATCTGGCGGCGGACGGCCTTGTTGGTGATCTGCGACACGGCCTTGGCGAGCGCCACCCCGTCGGAGCTGTTGATGAAGTCGTAGACGATGGGCATCTGATCGTTTTCGGAAAACTCGCCGGCCTCGATCTCGTTGGTCATGCCTTCGAAGAAGAAGCTGACCGGAACTTCCAGCACTTGCGACAGTCGCCACAGGCGGGATGCGCCGACCCGGTTGGTGCCGCGTTCATATTTCTGGACTTGCTGGAAGGTGACGCCCAGCTGGTCGCCCAGTTTTTCCTGGCTCATCTTCATGACTTGTCGGCGAAGCCGGATGCGCGTTCCGACGTGAACGTCCACGGGGTTCGCGGAACGCGGTGCGTGTTTGTTGATCATGTCCATCCCAACAGTCGTCTTGTATCGCCCCACATAGCCCGCCCCGGGTGTCCCTACCCGCGGCGAAAACCAAGGCTCGTTATTGCGGTTAAAGCTAGGACAAACAAGAGCAGGTATGCATTGATCCGCCTCATCGAGACGGATTTCCCTACGGGAAGGGGCAATAGCGCGTCCAGATGCGCCGTGCTCTTGCCGTCCAACACACGCTCCGCGCGACCGAACGAATCGAACACTCCGCTGATCCCGTTGGCGGCGGACCGGATCAGGGGCAGCCCTTCCTCGATGGCACGGTAGCGCGCGATGGCGGCGTGCTGGTCGGGGCCGAGCGTTGCGCCGAACCATGCATCGTTGCTCTGGTTCAGGATGGCCTGGGGCGGTCCCGTGCGCGCGTCGCCCGCCGGCGTCAGGCCCGGAAAGATCACCTCATAGCAGATCTGGGGCGAGATCGGCGGCAGGCCGGGAAACAGGGCGATGCGCTTTTCCGGCGCAGGCGTGATCGACCCCAGCGCCGTGGACACCAGCCGCGCGCCCAGCCGCTCCACCGGTTCGCCGCCCGGGATGAACTCGCCGAACGGCACCAGCTTGCGCTTGTCGTTGGTCGCCGCGACGGCCGGGTTGCCCAGCGCGTCGAATTCTACGGCCACCGCACTGTTGTAGAAGCGACGCCGCGGTTCGCCCCGGCGATTCGGCGCGATCTCCATGCGCAGGGAGTTCATCAGCCAGACGGGCGGCGTGTCGTCGACCTGCACCAGAAGGCTGCCCATGGCGCGCAGCAGCGGCTCGTCTTCGATAGCCAGGCCGTTCACCGCGCCTTCGGGCCAGACAAGATGGGTCACGTCCGCAAGACCCGGCCCTAGACCTTCCGTGAGGTAGGCGTTGACGATGTCGACCGATGTGCGCGGATCGATCTTCTCCGACTGGCTGAACGGAACGGCGACGAGGCGCAGGACGATGCCGGGCTGGGTCTGGACGTGAGCGCCGGACAGGCGCAGCGTGCCGCCGCCGAACAATCCGGCCAAGACCGACACCGTCAACAATCCCGGCCCCCACCGCCGCGTCGCCCACGCCAGACCCAGGCCCGCGGCG
>JBATXP010000077.1:0-3574 GCA_049673465.1 Litorimonas sp. | reverse complement strand
CGGCCAGGCTGCCGATCGATGCGATCACGCCAAAAGACGGAGGGTCCGCCCCGCGGAAACCGCCTTTTTGCTTGAAGGGCGGGGCCCCGGCCCCGACCGCGCGCCAAGAGAGCGGCAAGCAAGGGTCTGGTCGAGAAACACGAAAAAAGGAGAAAACCACAACCGCAGAAGACCCAATCCTCGAATAGGCCAGAACAAGCTCACGCAAGGCAACGCCATGCGAAGCTGCAATAGCCAACCAGAATCAGAGCCGTGATGCCGGGGGGCAGTCGAACCTCGAGACCGGGCCGCTCTCGAAAGGGCTCGCGGGCCAAGGGTCGCATTCAGATCGGGATATGGACAGCAACGGCAGACAGCCCAGAAGATTGGGTAGCCGGCGGAAGATGATAGGACGCAGTCTAGGTCGACTGCCGAAGAGGAGGCTTCAAGGTGGACAAAGTCAGGGTGTGTCAGAAGCGGTAAGCCTCGATCTGGCGCGTCGCAGCACCGGCGGGGACCAACGCGCAGCGTGACGAGTTGTGCCAGCCTTCGATGAACTCGAAGACCGCCATCCGGGCTTCTGCCTTGGTGCGGAACTTGCGCCGGTCGAACAGCTCGCATTCGAGCGTGGCAAAGAAGCTCTCGCACATGGCGTGGTCGTAGGCGTCACCGACCGATCCCATCGATGGGCGGACGCCTGCCTCCTTACATCGGAGGCCGAACGCCACGGATGTGTACTGGGCGGTCTCAACCGGTCGTCGCAACACTCTGCTGATGGAGGTTGCGATGACGACCGGCAAATGAAAATCCGAACGATCGACGAGGCGCAAGTTGCGGTCGCCGGGCAGGCCGGGAGTGGCGTGGCAATTGGAGCGACGCCGCTTTTGGTCTTTGATTGCCTTGGGGCTTTCCAGCGAGGAGGCTGCAGTCGAGACCGGTATTTCCCAGGCAGTCGGAACACGGTGGGTTCGAGAGGCCGGCGGCATGCCACCTTCGCATTTAGTGCCATCCGCTCCGTCGCTGTCTCGGCGCTATCTGTGCCTGGAAGAGCGCGAAGAGATCGCATTGCTCATGGCGCAGAGTGTCGGCCTGCGTGAGATGGCGCGTCGCTTGGGCCGTGCTGCCTCGACAATCTCGCGAGAGGTTCGACGCAACGCAGCCACCCGATCGGGCGGGTTCGACTATCGGGCAACGACGGGGCAGTGGCACGCCGAACGCTCGGCCCGGCGTCCGAAGGCCGCTAAACTGGCGACGAACGCGGCGTTGCGTCAGTATGTGCAGGATAAGCTCTCAGATCAGAGCTCGCGCCCCGACGGCTCGGTTATGGCTGGCCCGCGCGTCGCTTGGAAGGGCCGACGACACGGGCCACGACAACCGCGCCGGTGGGCTATGGCCTGGAGCCCCGAACAGATCTCTAGCCGGTTGCGGATCGACTTTCCAGGAGAGGAGACGATGCGGATCAGCCACGAAGCCATCTATCAGGCGCTTTACATCCAGGGGTGTGGCGCTCTGCGCCGCGAGCTGACAGCTTGCTTGCGTACCAGTCGAGCGCTGCGCGTGCCTCGGGCCCTTGCAGACTGAGATCAGCGAGCGCCCTGCAGAAGCCGAAGATCGCGCCGTCCCCGGGCACTGGGAAGGGGACCTGATCATCGGTCTGGGCCGTTCCGCCATCGGCACCCTGGTCGAGCGGCAGACCAGCTTCACACTGTTGCTGCACCTTCGACGGATGCCCGGGCATGGCGAGGGACCGCGGATCAAGAACGGGCCGCCTCTTGCAGGTCACGGTGCCGAGGCTGTGCGCGATGCCATCCTGTGCAGCATCGTCCATCTGCCCCGGCATCTTCTTCGGTCTCTGTCCTGGGATCAGGGGGCTGAGATGGCCCGTCACGCCGAACTGACCGTCGCCGCCAATCTGCCTATTTACTTCTGCGATCCTCACAGCCCATGGCAGCGCGGCACGAACGAGAACACCAATGGTCTGTTGCGCCAATACTTCCCGAAGGGCACTAATCTCAGTCTGCACGGGCCCGATGAGCTCGAAGCCGTTCCCGCTGCGCTCAACGCGCGTCCTCGGAAAACGCTTGGTTGGAAAACCCCCGCAGAGGCTCTGGACGCGGTGCTTGTCAACGTGGAAACTGACCATGTTGCGACGACCGGTTGAGGCCGCCTTGGTATCCTTGGTCGCTATGGTGGATGACGTTTGCTGGCCGTCGCTGGCCGATTGCCATGTTCATGGCGTCGATGACGAGTTGCGCCTTGAGGTCGTGCCCCATGGATCAACCCACAATACGGCGCGACCAGGCATCGAGGACGACGGACAGGTAGATGAAGCCCGCCCGGGTTGGCACATAAGTAATGTCCGCCACCCAGAGCTGATCCGGCGCGTCCACCTGGAAGTTGCGGTCGACCAGATAGTTGGCCGGTCGGACCCGATCGTCGCGTACCGTGGTACGAGTGCCCTTGGGTCGGCTGACGCCGACCAGGGCTGCCGCCTTCATCAGTCTTTCGACGCGCTTGCGACCGACATGGACACCTTCGTCGGCCAACTCGGCGTGGATCCGAGTCGCACCGTAGGTTTGCTTCGAGGCCTTGTGGCTCCTGGCGATCCGCTTAGACAAGACGGCATCTGCAACAACGCGGCCGGACGGGGTGCGGCAGGACCATGCGTAGAAGCCGCTGCGCGACACGCCCATCACCCTTGCCATCATCTGTACCGGGAAAACGGCTTGGTTCGCGGTCATGAACTCGAAGACCTCGACGACGTCACGTCGTTCCGAGCGAACCAGGCCGCGGCCTTTGAGAGGATGTCGCGCTCCATCCGCAATTGCCGATTCTCCTTGCGCTGGCGGGCCAGTTCCTCGCGCTCACGGCTCGTCGCGCCATCGTCTCTCGCACTCCCATCGCCCCCGGACTATCTCAGCAGCCAGCGATCGTCCCGGCACAGGGCTCGAACTCTTGCGCCAAGCTCTCGACGCTGCGACCGGCACGCGCCAGCGCGATGATCTGATCCTTGAAGTCCGCAGGGTACGGGTTCCTCGTTCTTGGCATATGGACACCCTTCTATGAAAGCCGAAATGTGCCTACGGAACCGGGGGAACTCCAACTCCAGCGCGGGGCTTACAGAACGCCTGATCGGCGCGGTTCCGACGGAAAATTTCGTGTCTTAGGGGCGGTGCGTGCCGGTGGGCGTCGCGGGTCAGATTTCGCCTTGGAAATATCCGAGGCTAATGGCGGCGATGGAAGATCGCACCTGTGCATGACGGAACTTCTCGCTAACAGTGTCGTCTCAAGACTGACGCTACGACCGGATAACGCAACAGACCCTCCGAACGTGATTGGCGACGGTTTTTAAGCGTGTTTCCCTAAAATCGTCCCTATCGGGCGGGCTAGTATCCGGTGCCGCGGACAACCACCGACACCGTGCGCGTCAGCACGGCGATGTCGGTGCCCAGCGACAGCGCGCCCTCATAGGCATCGTCGAAGCGCACCCGGTCGCGGAACCGGCATTCGTTGCGCTCGGAAATCTGCCAGAACCCCGTCAGGCCCGGGCGCAGGCGGTAATAGCTGGCCCCGTGGTAGAGGTCGCGCTGGCTGA
>JBATXP010000076.1:0-5296 GCA_049673465.1 Litorimonas sp. | reverse complement strand
GCCGAGCGCATGATCGAGGCCGGCCGCGTGAGCGTCAACGGAAAGCGTCTCTCCACGCCCGCCTTCACCGTGACGGACAAGGACGCCATCGAAGTGGACGGCAAGCCGCTCGCCGCCAAGGCCCCGCCGCGCCTGTGGCGTTATCACAAGCCGCCGGGCCTGGTGACGACCCACAGCGACGAGCGCGGGCGCAAGACCGTGTTCGACGCCCTGCCTGAAGAGCTGCCGCGCGTGATCAGCGTCGGGCGGCTGGACCTGACCAGCGAGGGGCTTTTGCTGCTGACGAATGACGGCGAACTGGCGCGACAGCTGGAACTGCCCAGCACGGGCTGGAGCCGCCGCTACCGCGCCCGCGCCTACGGCAAGACCACGCAGGATAAGCTCGACGCGCTCAAGGCCGGGATCGAGATCGAGGGGCGGATGACCGGCCCGATCGAAGCGACGCTGGAATCGGAGAAAGGCGACAATGTCTGGATCGAGGTGATGATCCGCGAAGGCAAGAACCGCGAAGTCCGCCGCGCGCTGGAAACGCTGGACCTCAAGGTGAACCGCCTGATCCGCACAAGCTACGGACCGTTCCAGCTGCTCACCTTGCAGCGCGGCGCGGTGGAGGAGGTCGGTCGCAAGCAGATGCGCGACCAGGTCGGGCACCTGGTGGACATCCCGCGCGAGCAGGACCGCCACAAGCGTGGGGCTCCCAAGCGCGGCACCCATGCGAGCAAGAAGGCCAAGACGGACGCCGAACCGGGCGCGCGCAAGGCGGAAGCCGCCCAGAACGCGAAGCGACCACCGCCGAAGAAGGCGCAGGGCGGGCGGAAGGCAGGGCCGCCGAAGGGGCGGAGGCGGTGAGGTTGGGCAGGCCTACATCAGCGTCCTGGCAAGGACTGGATCCCCTCGTTCGCGGGGATGAGCGGAAGGGGTGTAGTCGGGTCGCGGCGGGGCGCGAGGTGCTTTGCGAGCATCACCCGTCTCGCCACGCCAGCAAGACGCGAGCCGCACTGCTTGAGGGCGAGCGCGGACGGTGGCATGCAGCTTTGATGGTCGTAGCGCGCCCCCCTTCTCCCCGTGGCACGGGGGGAAGGTGCCCGAAGGGCGGATGGGGGGCTGGCCGCAGACAGGGTATACGCCCGGCTTGGGTCACCGACTTTCTAGACCGCCAACGTGTGACCTCGCATCCAGCTCAAGTCTACCCACTCCAGCCAGACGTTTCCTCCGATAGCTCCCCCCCATCGACCCGTGCGACTGCGTCACCCGGGCCACTTCCCCCCGCGCCGCGGGGAGAAGGTGACGATTGGACCAGCCTCGACTTCCTGATCCCTTCATCCAAAACGCATTGCGTCAGGTCGGTTGCGGAGACGCAGACACCCGCCGCGCCAAGCCAGTCCTCCCCCGTCCCATGCGCATAGTCTCCGGCGCCCATCGCGGCCGCACCATCTTCACGCCAGACGGCCGCAACACGCGCCCGACCTCCGACCAGACGCGCGAGTCGCTGTTCAACATTCTCGACCATGCGGATTGGGCACCGCCCCTCGACGGCGCGCATGTCATGGATATCTTCGCGGGCTCCGGGGCGCTGGGCCTGGAGGCGATCAGCCGGGGGGCCGCCTTCTGCGTGTTCGTGGAGCGCCACCCGGAGGCGCTGAAGGCGATCCGGCGCAACATCGAACATTTCGGTCTGGGCGACGAGGCGCGCCTGCACCGGTTCGACGCGACCCGGCTCAAACTCGCCCCGGCCAACCGCCCCGCGCCCTTCACCCATGTCTTCATGGACCCACCCTACCGCCGCAAACTGTGGCAGCCCGTCTTGCGCCGGCTGCCGCAATATCTGTCCGACGACGCCGTCGTGATCCTGGAGGAAAGCGCGGAAGAGGAGATCGCGCCCAAGGGCTGGGACTTGCTTGCAGACAAGGTTTGGGGCGCGGCGCGGGTGGTTTTCCTCAGACCGAGGGCGAAATTGCAACCCTGACCCGACCCGCGCATTCCGGTTCTGATAACAGAGCGGAAGGATCGCCATGAACGAGCTGATGAACAATGCCTGCTGGCTGATGACCGCCGAAGCGCTGTGGGAGACCGAAAGCGCGGACCCCGCGAGCCTGCCGATGGAACCACCCACCCGTGAGGAGAGCGAACCGCTCTTCATCTAGGTCGAGTTCCCCAAGAAAGATGACCCGCCGGGAGGCCAGCCCATGACCGACAAGATTACGCAAATGCTGGCCCGGTACGAGCCGATGCCCCCGACGCCCGAGCAGGTCGAGGCGCAGCGCCGCTCTTTCGCCTACGGCACGTCCCACATCGAGAACGAAGCGATCACGCGCCGGATGATCGACGAAGAGGCCGACCGTTTCGGCCGCTGAACCATATCGCGGACGCCACTCCGAGGCCGACATTCCCGCCTTGATCGCCGACCCCGTGGAGGTCGCGCGGCGCGAGGCGGCCAATGCGCTTGCGCAGTTCGACGCCATGATCGCGGAGGCCGAACGCGGCATCTCCCTCCGCCTGGCCGGGCAGCGCTACCGCTTGCGCCCTTCCACCCTGCTCGCCCTGCACCGCGTCGCCGTCGACGGGATCGACGCCTATGCCGGGGCCTACCGTCCGGGCGGGGTCACCATCTCGCGCTCCCACCACGCCCCGCCGCCCGCCGACGCGGTCGCGGAACTGGTGGAGGATTTGTGCGACTGGGTGAACGACCATTGGGACGATCGCGTCCCGACCGAGCTGGCGGCCTATGTGCTGTGGCAGATCTGCTGGATCCATCCCTTCACGGACGGCAATGGCCGCACCGCCCGCGCTGTCGCCTATCTCGTCCTGCTCGTCGCCTACGGCCTCGTCCTGCCCGGCACGATGACCATCCCGGAACAGATCAGCGAGGACCGCAGACCCTACTATGCCGCGCTGGAAGCGGCGGACCGGGCGATGGAGGAGACGGGCCGCGCGGATGTGAGCGCGATGGCGACGTATGTGGAAGGCATGCTGGAGCGGCAGTTGCGGGCTTCGTCCAATTTACAGGACTGAGCCTTGACCCCGATCGTCCGCATCAAGGTAGGCTAACGTGTTCCCTCGCGCGCGAACTGTCGCTCTTCAGGCTTAGAACAAATCGTTGATACCCGATAGGTTCAAGTCGTTTTCGAAACTGGCCTTCTCCTCCACACTGAACGACGAACACAAGCGCTCGAATGCGGACTGGGCCTTGCGATACCCTTTCTTCGCGGACCTTTCGTAAAGGCGCGCGGCCTTGACCCGGTCCAACTCGCGCCCTCTTGCGTGTTCATGCGCGTGTCCGAGAAGGTAGAGGCTTTTCATGTGTCCGCGTCTTGCAGAGGGTTCGAGATGGCGGAACGCCTCTTCGAACCGGTCCTCCATGTAGAGATCGCGTCCAGGGCGGTAATGGCGATCCGCGCCATTGCTAAGCATGCGGTAGCCCATTCCCATGGAAAGTTTCCCCAGGACCCAAGCCGGCAGCAAGGCCAATATCGAGAAGACGACGAGGCCGCCGAACAACGTGTCCATGTCGAAAATATAGATGAACACGCCATTGACGATGACCATGGCCGGAATCGCGCGCACATAGATCTTGCGGAAGGTCCGGTTCCGCTCCGCAAAGTAGAATGCCAGCGCGATCAGGAACAGAACGGTCAGAAAGATCTGCCAGTCGTTCGGCGTCAGTTTCATGACGTTCCGGCTAAAGCTCGAGACGGTGAACAACCCGATCACAAAGGGCGCGAGAAACAGGACGGTCCAGACGAAGGGATTGCTGATCAGGTAACGCAGGTGGATCCTGATGAAGCCCGGTACCCGAACTCCGAACATCATGGGCGCGTATTCCGTGGCCGCCAGTTTCAGAGTTCTTTTGGAAATCAGCCCCACCGATCTAACGCCGCCCGAACAACCGCTCTATATCCGCGAGCTTCAGCTCCACATAGGTGGGCCGTCCGTGGTTGCACTGGCCGCTATGGGGCGTGGCTTCCATCTGGCGCAGGAGCGCGTTCATCTCCTCGCGGTTGAGGCGGCGGCCCGCGCGGACGCTGCCATGGCAGGCCATGGTGCCGCAGACATGCTCGAACCGCTCCTTGAGCGACAACGCCTCGTCATATTCGGACAGATCGTCGGCGAGGTCGCGCAGCAGGTCGGCGGCGTTCATCTTGCCCAGCAGCGCGGGCGTTTCGCGCACCAGCACCGCACCCGTGCCGAACGGTTCCAGCACCAGACCCATTTCGGCGAACTCCTCCGCGCGGGCGAGGATCCGGCTGGCATCGGTCTCGCCGAGCTCCACGATATCGGGAATCAGCAGCGCCTGGCGCGTGACGCCCTGTCCGCTCATGGCACGCTTCATGTCCTCGTAGACGAGCCGTTCATGGGCGGCGTGCTGGTCGACGAGGACAATGCCGTCCGCCGTCTGGGCGACGACATAGGTTTCGTGCAGCTGTGCCCGGGCGAGGCCGAGCGGGTAGTCCTGCGGAGGCGGGACGTTCTGCGGCGCGATCTCGCCCGTGACGGGGTCGAAGGCTACCGGGGCCTCCTCCACGCCCACTTCAACGCCTACCTCCACTCTGGCGCTGCGCCCGTCGAGCAGGTCCTGCATGTCGCGCGGGACATAGCCGGGCGGCGGGGCGGCGTGGGGCTGGGTGCGGTAGTCGCGTTGATACTGATAGGCCCCCTGCCCGGCCTGTATCTTGCCCAGCGCATAGTCCGACACTGTCGTGCTGGCGCGGTGTCCGGCCTCGGCCAGGGCGTGGCGGAGCGCCGACACGATTAGGCCCCGCACCACGCCGGGATTGCGGAAGCGCACTTCGGTCTTGGCCGGGTGGACGTTGACGTCGACCTGCTCCGGCGGGACGTCGAGATAGAGCGCGGCGACCGGGTGGCGGTCGCGGGCGAGGAAGTCCTGATAGGCCCCCCGGATCGCGCCGAGCAGGAGGCGGTCGCGCACGGGGCGGCCATTGACGAAGAGAAACTGGTGCTGAGTGTTGCCTCTTGAGAAGGTCGGCAGACCCGCAAAGCCCGACAGCCTGATCTCGTCGCGGGTCTGGTCGACCGGCACGGCATTGTCGCCAAAGGCCGCGCCCAGCACGTCGGCCAGGCGCGCCAGTCGGCCCGTGTCAGTCGCGGCCCGGCGCACCAGCTTGAGCGAAGTCCGGGCCTGCGAGCCCGACGTGAACCCCACGCCCGGATTGGCCATGGCCAGGCGCTTGACGATGTCGGAGATGGCGAGGCTCTCAGATCGTTCGGACTTGAGGAACTTCAGCCGCGCGGGCGTGGCGTGGAACAGGTCGCGCACCTCGATCCGGGTGCCGGGTAG
>JBATXP010000075.1:0-8324 GCA_049673465.1 Litorimonas sp. | reverse complement strand
CGCCTGCGCTGGGTCGCGGATCGGGACGGGCCGGAACAGCTCCTTGCCATCGACCTGCTGGAAACGCTGGACGCCTCCGCCGAAGCGCAGGCGACCCTGACCCGCATGGCGGACAGCCCGGACCCGGTGCTGCGCCGGACCGCTCACGACCGGCTGATCGCGCGCGCGATCCGCGACGGGGAAATGGGTCAGCTCAACGCCTTGCTGACCGTTGAGGACGATCTCGCCGGCGACCCCGAAAGCCTGCGCGCACTGTCGGACAGCCTGTCCGCCTCCTTCGCTTCGGACGATCCCCTGGCCGCGATCCACGCGCTCGACCTGTTCCAGCGGCTGGACGCCAACGGGGTCGGTTTCGACGCCGAGCTGCGCTCCCGCGCCGCCGCCCGGCTGGACGCCCTGTCCAATCCCCAAGGAAAGATGCGGACGGAAAGCTTCGCCTCCACCCTCAGCCGCACGCAAAAGCCGGTCGACATGAGCGGCCCGGCCGTCAACGGCTATCTCGGGTCGGTCTCCGACGACCTCTCCGAATTTCGAAAGGTTCTGGACCGTGGATAACGCCATCTACACGATGATCACCCGCCAGAGCGGGCTGACGCGCGAACTCTCCAGCATCGCCAACAACGTCGCCAATATGAGCACGACCGGCTTCAAAGGCGAACATGGCGTGTTCTCCGAATATGTCCGCCAGCTGGAGACGGGCCGCGGCCATCCGCAGGCGGGCGGCAGCCTGTCCATGGGGCGGTTGGGCGGTCACGCGACGGACTTCTCCGATGGCGGCCTGGCCTCCACGGGTGCGCCGCTCGATCTGGCCATCACGGGCGAGGGCTTCTTCCAGGTCCAGACCCCGCAAGGCACGCGCCTGACGCGGGCAGGCCATTTCATGCTGGATGCCGATCGCATCCTGGTCGACCCGATGGGAAATGCCGTGACCGACACGGGCGGCGGCGAGATCGCCGTTCCGCAGGACGCCACCGACATCCGCGTGGGCCGCGACGGCACGATCAGCGCGGACGGCATCGAATATGGCCGTGTCGGCGTGTTCACCGCCGACCCGCAGACACTGGAACGCGACGGCGACAATCTTTGGCGCGCACCCGTCACGACGCTGGTGGACGAGCCCACCATCTCGTCGGGCTTCCTGGAGCAGAGCAACGTCAATCCCGTGCTGGAAATGTCGCGCATGATCGAGGTGCAGCGCTTCTACGATGCCGGTCAGTCCCTGATGGACCTGGAGGACGAACGCATCCGCAGCGTCGCCCGGACCATCCGCCAGATGGGCTAGGGCCGGTGCTGATGTCATTCATCATGCGACGATGCTGAACAGGTGCGAGGCTCGGTCGAAACCGACCCGCATGCGTCGGCATCGTCTCGTGATGGTTAATCTAAGTCGTCGTCCCTAGGCCAGCGTCTGGCCGTCGTCGATGGTCGTGACCGTGCCCGTGACCTGGCGCGAGGCGTCGGAGCAGAGAAACAGCACCGCCCCGTCCAGCGCGTCGGCGTCGATGACGCGGCGACGCGGCCAGCGCTGTAGCATCGTCTGGCCGTAGGGCGTGTCGAACAGCCCGTCATTGATCTCCGTCTGGATGTAGCCCGGCGCGATCATGTTGACGTTCACACCCATGCGCGCCCAGTCGAGTGCCAGCACCTTGCCCATCTGCGACACGCCCGCCTTGGAGGAGGCGTAGAAGGCCATGTTGGGCGACACGTCGTAGCTGGTGATGGAACTGATCACGACGATGCGCCCGCGCTCCGACGCCTTGGAGCCGTGGCCCATCATGCGCTTGGCCCCTTCGCGTGCCGTCAGGAAGACGCCCTTCATGTTGACGTCGAAGGTGGCGGTGAAATCCTCGACCGGGTTGTCGGTCGCCCGTCCGCGATCCCGCGCCATGCCCGCATTGGCGATCACCGTGTCGACCGCCCCCAGCTCCGCCTCGATGCGGTCGTAGGCTTCGAGGGTCTGCGCCTCGTCCGACACGTCCAGATCGACGGCCAGCGCCGTGCCGCCATGCGCCTCGATCTCCTTGCGCAGGTCTTCCAATCGGTTCGCCCGCCTCGCGGCCAGCGCTACCTTCGCCCCATGCGCCGAAAGCACCTTGGCCATGCGCGCGCCGAGCCCCGAAGAGGCGCCTGTGACGAGCGCCACGCGGTCCGACAGGTCGTAGGTGAAGGAGGAGAAGGGGTCGCGCATGGGACTATCCGTAGATTTTGTCGCGGGGGCCGACACCGACTATAAGAACAAGAAGTTGGCCGTCGCGAATTTCTGCGATGACCCGGTAGTCTCCGACCCGGTAGGCCCAGAATTGTCCGAGTTGATCGCCTTGCAACCGCTTTCCAATCTTGCGGGGGTCGGGAAGGGAAAGAAGTCTACCATAGAGGAACTTCTTGACCCGAGATTGGGTCTGCACATCGAGTTTGCGAAAAGCCTTCTCGGCCTTGGGGGAGAACTCAATCCTCCAAGTCATCGTCTATATCGTCCGGAACATCCTTCATGACGTCGTCGAGCGGAATGCTTTTTTCGCCACTTTCAATGAACTCTTTCATCGCCTCTTCGGCACGTCTGGACCAATAGATGTCCTCGAGATACTCCTCGATGACTTCCAGCGCGAGGGCGTCCTTGTCCTTGCCCATGGACAAGGCGATCCGGGCAAGGAGAGCGTCCGTTCTTTCTGGAAGGTCGATGGCAGGCATTGTTCTATCCTTTGAAGAAGGTCTAACGCTTGCCTGTCGGCAGAGCAAGCCGCGCTCACCCCACCTTGTTCCGCCGCCGCAGCACCGCCAGCGGGCTTTTCACCAGCATCCCGCCGACCGTGCCGCGGCCTGTATAGCGTCTGCGCGTGCGCAGCATCTCCGGGATGCCCCGCCCCCCGTCGCGCAGGCCGCGCCAGGTCGGCTTCGCGCGACCGGGGCGCAGGAAACTCCAGAATCCGTAGGCGAGGTTGGCCCCGACATGCAGCGGCAGCAATCCCCACATCAACCCCGTCGGCATGGAGGAGAACCAGGTCCAGATGCGGTTGCGCGTGCCGTGATAGACGGCGAAGTCGGAGGCCTTGCCCGTAAGGCCGGAGCCGACATGATGTACCACCGCATCATGCACCTGCACGGCGCGGCCCCCATGGCGGCGCAGCTTGAGCGCGAGGTCCACATCCTCGTGGTAGCAGAAGAAGCGTTCGTCGAACCCGCCCACGGCCTCGAACGCGTCGCGGCGGTAGGCGGCGGCGGCGGCGCAGGGGCCGAAGACGGGAAAGTCTTCCGTGAGCGTCCGCACGGCGTGACCGTGGCGCGCGCGGTAGGCCACGCCGAACACGGACAGTTCGTCGCCCGTGCCGTCGAACAGATCGGGTCGCTCCGCCATGATCTGGATCGAGCCCAGCATGGTGACGAAGGGATGGCGGTTCACGGCCCGGCGCAAGGCGGCCAACCAGCCGGCTTGCGCGAAGGCGTCCGGGTTCAGCGCCACGATCCACTCGCCTCGTGCCTGTGCCGCCGCAAGATTGTTGGCGGCCGCGAAGCCGAGGTTCTTGCCCGCTTCGATCACAACAAAGCGTGCGTCCAGCTCCGGCAGCGCCGCGATCGAGTCGTCCGTGCTGCCATTGTCAACGATGAAGGCTTCGAAGTCGCGGAAGTCCTGCATGGCGAGCGCTTCCACGCACCGCTCCAGATACTCCCCGCCATTGTAGTTGACGATGACGACGGAGAAGAAAGGGATGTCGGAGGCCGGGTCGATAGGGATGGATTAGCGAGGCGAGGCAAGGCTGGCAATTGCTGACGGCTTAGCGGCCCCCCACTGCCGGAGCGCATATAAAGGAATTGTTATATCGCTTTTCCTACCCTATGAGCCAGCCAGACTATTCGGACATCATCAAGGGCCCGCCATGAGCGCACATGACTATGTCGTCAAAGACATTTCCCTGGCCGAGTTCGGCCGCAAGGAGCTCGACATCGCCGAGACCGAGATGCCGGGGCTGATGGCCCTGCGCGAGGAGTTCGGCGACAGCAAACCTCTCAAGGGAGCGCGCATCGTGGGCTCCTTGCACATGACGATCCAGACGGCGGTGCTGATCGAGACGCTGGTGGAGCTCGGCGCGGATGTGCGCTGGGCATCGTGCAACATCTTCTCGACCCAGGATCATGCCGCCGCCGCTATCGCCGCGTCCGGCGTGCCCGTCTTCGCCATCAAGGGGCAGACGCTGGAAGAGCATTGGGACTATCTCGACAAGTCGTTCCTGTTTCCGGAAGGCGCGAACATCATTCTCGACGATGGCGGTGATGCGACGCTCTACGTCCTGCTCGGCGCGCGGGTCGAGAACGGCGAGCCGGAGTTGATCGAAGGCGAGCCGGGCTCGGAAGAGGAGGCGGCCATTTTCGCGCAGATCAAGCGTCGCATGGCGGAATCTCCCGGCTGGTTCACCAGGACGCGCGACCAGATCGTCGGCGTGTCCGAAGAGACCACGACCGGCGTCCACCGCCTCTACGAGCTGCAACGCGAAGGCCGCCTGCCATTCCCCGCGATCAACGTGAACGATAGCGTCACCAAGTCCAAGTTCGACAACAAATATGGCTGCAAGGAATCCCTCGTCGACGGCATCCGCCGCGCGACCGATACGATGATGGCCGGCAAGACCGCCGTCGTGCTCGGCTACGGCGATGTCGGCAAGGGCTCGGCCGCGTCTCTGCGTGGGGCCGGTGCGCGCGTGAAGGTGACGGAGGTCGATCCGATCTGCGCCCTGCAGGCCGCCATGGACGGGTTCGAGGTCACGACCCTGGAAGACACGGTGGCCGACGCCGATATCTTCGTCACCACGACCGGCAATAGGGACGTCATCCGGCTGGAGCACATGCGCGAGATGAAGGACATGGCGATCGTCGGCAATATCGGCCACTTCGACAATGAGATCCAGGTCGCCGCGCTTCAGAACATCCAGATGACCAATATCAAGGATCAGGTCGACATGTACACCTTCCCCGGTGGCAACCGCATGATCCTGCTGTCCCAGGGCCGCCTGCTGAACCTCGGCAACGCCACGGGCCACCCCTCCTTCGTGATGAGCGCCTCATTCACCAATCAGGTGCTGGCGCAGATCGAACTGTGGGAAGATTCAAAGCGCGAGGATCCGAAATACAAGAACGAAGTCTATATGCTGCCCAAGCATCTGGACGAAAAGGTCGCCCGACTGCACCTCGACAAGATCGGCGTGAAGCTGACCGAGATGACGCCGGAGCAGGCGGACTATATCGGCGTGAGCGTCGAAGGCCCGTTCAAGCCGGAGCATTACCGGTACTGAACATGCCGTCCCCGGCATCCGTTGCCGGGGCCTGTTCTCCCGCGTCTCCACAAGACGCGTCTTGTGAGGACCCACCGCAACAAGACCCCGGCAATGAATGCCGGGGACGGATAACTTCCAGGCCCTGATAAGAACAAAAAGCGCAGAGCCTTAAAACCTCCTGGAGTCTCGCCATGTCCCGCCAATCCTACCAGTTCACCTCCGAATCCGTCTCCGAAGGCCATCCCGACAAGGTCGCGGACCGCATTTCCGACGAGATCGTGGACCTGTACTTCCGCGAGGCCGCCTCGGTCGGGATGGATCCGTGGCAGGTGCGCGTCGCCGCCGAAACGATGGTGACGACCAATAGCGTGACGATCGCAGGCGAAACGCGCGGGCCGGACACGGTCACGCCGGATCGCATCGAGGCGCTGGCGCGCGCGGCGATCAAGGATATCGGGTATGAGCAGGACGGCTTCCACCACGCCACCTGCGACGTGCGCGTGCTGCTCCACGGCCAGAGCGTGGACATCGCCCAGGGCGTGGACGAGGGCGCGGGACTGCACGCCGCCGAAGGTGCGGGCGACCAGGGGATCATGTTCGGCTATGCCAGCCTCGACGTGCCGGGCGCGCTCATGCCCGCCCCGGTCCATTACAGCCACCGCATCCTGGAACGGCTCGCCCGCGCCCGGAAGGAGGAGGGCGAGACGTGGCTCGGTCCGGACAGCAAGTCCCAGGTCACGGTGCGCTACCATAATGGCCGCCCGGTGGGCGCGTCCGCCATCGTTCTGTCCACCCAGCACCTCGACCCCGACCTCACCAGCGCCGACATTCGCGAGCGCGTCCAGCCCTGGATCGAGGAGGTCCTGCCCGCCGGCTGGATCGACGACCGCACGGTCTGGCACATCAATCCCACCGGCAAGTTCGTGATCGGCGGGCCGGACGGGGATGCCGGGCTGACGGGGCGCAAGATCATCGTGGACACCTATGGCGGCATGGCCCCGCATGGGGGTGGGGCGTTCTCGGGCAAGGACCCGACCAAGGTGGACCGCTCCGCCGCCTATGCGACCCGCTACCTCGCCAAGAACCTCGTCGCGGCGGGCGTCGCGCCCTGGGTGGAAATCCAGGTCAGCTACGCCATCGGCGTGGCAACGCCGACCTCAATCTACGTCAATGTGGACGACAACAATCCGGTCCGCGGCGACCGGATCGAAACCATCATCCCGCACCTCATGGACCTGTCCCCGCGCGGCATCCGCAAGCACCTCGACCTGAACAAGCCGATCTACGCCCCGACCGCAGCCTACGGCCATTTCGGGCGCGAGCCGGGCGCGGAGGGCGAGTTCTCCTGGGAGACGGTGAACTTGGTGGACGAGATCAGGGCGCGGCTTTGAGGGCCATCTTCATGGGACAGGTCAACGGCCGCTCCTCGGGGCGGCTTTTCTTTTGGAGTGTCCGGCCTATGAGAGCGCCATGACCAAACCCAAACTCACCTGCGTCGCCGCCATCGCCGGAGCCCACGGCGTGCATGGCAACATCAAGGTCAAGTCCTTCACGGACGACCCGGCCGCGTTTGCCGCCTACGGCCCGCTGCTGAACGAGGCGGGCGTGCATCTCTTCACGCCGAAGACCGCCCGTCCGGTCGGCAAGTTCTTCTCGCTCGCCGTCACCGAAAAGCTGACCCGCGAACAGGTCGAGGCGATGAAGTCGACCAAACTGTTCGTGCCAAGGGACGCCCTGCCGGAGCCCGAGGAGGAGGAGTTCTACTATTCGGACCTGATCGGGCTGGTCGTGGACAATCAGAACGGCGAGCGTGTCGGTACCGTCCAGGCCGTTCACGAGTTCGGCGCGGGCGACACGCTGGAGATTAAGCCCCCATCCGGCCCCAGCTTCTACCACCCGTTCACCCAGCACCACGCCCCGAGCGTGGACCTCGCGGCTCGGCGCATCGTGATTTTGCAGGAGGAAGCGGAGGAGGCGCGACCCTCAAGCTAGCCCCCCGGATTTGCTTCCCCGATAGGGGTCTAAGGGCCGCCCCCAATCAAGTTGAGGACAGGCTGCGCGGACCGTAGCAAATCCCGCCGCAGGCGTCCGTCCCAAAGGACGGAAAGGGGAACCATCGGCGCGAGCCCATAAAAGGTCTGCCTTGTGGCAGGCTTTTTCGTTTATGTCCCCCTCCACCCCATCGCTCCGTTCCCCCGGATCAAGTCCAGGGTCACTCCCACGATGCGGTCCCCCTCCCCCTTGCGGGGGAGGAATTTAATGTCATCGCTTTCCGCCCCGTAGTTCCTCCCCCGCAAGGGGGAGGTGCCCCGAAGGGGCGGAGGGGGACACACATATGCCCGCCCGCAGGCGGCCCTTCCTTAGCACCATTTAACCTCGATCCGCCGTTTCGCCCTGACAGCGCCGCGCCCGTCCGGTAGGGTGGGCTTGATGAGCATCAACCCGGACATCGTCACCACCCCGCCCAAGCTGATGCGGGCGATCCGTTCGGCCATGGCCGGAACCGAGTCCGTGCAGAAGCGGCTGGACGAGTTCGTGGCCGCGATTTCGTCCTCCATGCGGGTGGACGTGGCGTCGATCTATCTCCTGCGCCAAGGCGGCAAGACGAGCGGGGAGCTGGAGCTGTCCGCGACCAAGGGCCTGAAGCGCTCCGCCGTTCACAAGACGCGCATGAAGCCGGGCGAGGGGCTGGTTGGCCATGTGGCCCTGACCGCGCGCCCGCTCAACCTCGCCGATGCGCCGTCCCACCCGCTCTTCTCCTACCGGCCGGAAACGGGGGAGGATCCCTACCGGTCGTTTCTCGGCGTGCCGATCCTGCGCGGCGGCCGCACGCTCGGCGTGCTGGTCGTGCAGAGCGTGGAGGGACGCACATTCTCCGAGGACGAGGTGGAGGACCTGCTGACGGTCGCCATGGTGCTGGCGGAGATCATCGTCGACGACGAACGGGTCGGCGGCAAGAAGGCGGCGCTCAAGGGTATCCAGCTCGCCCAGACCAAGCCGGAAACCCTGTCCGGCAAGCCCTTCGCGCCGGGCCTGGCGCGCGGCCATGCCGTGCTGCAC
>JBATXP010000074.1:0-3396 GCA_049673465.1 Litorimonas sp. | reverse complement strand
GCTCCGGCGTCATCGCCACGACGATATGGCGCGCTTTCGCCGGCACGCCTCCCGAGGCGGGGCTGATGGGGCTCTTCGGGCTAATCGCGCTGGCGGTAGACGTCGCGGCGATCCTGCCGCTCCCGCGCTTCCGAAAGGGCGACGCCAACATGCGCGCCGTCTGGCTCTTCTCGCGCAACGACGCCATCGGCAACGCGGCCGTCGTCGTGGCGGCGGGCCTCGTCTGGTGGTTGGGCAGCGCGTGGCCCGACCTGATCGTAGCCTTCGCCATCGCCGGGCTGTTCCTGCACTCGTCCTGGTCGATCATCCGCGATGCGCGCTCGGACCTGCGGGAGGGGCGAGGGGGGGCGTTTCGCCAAGTGCACGCTTCCGGCACGCATTGCCCCGTCGCAGATGGGTCTCATCGCGTGACACGGCCGAGATCGACCCATACGGGACGATCCCGGCCTCATGTCAGCTAACGGTATTGGCCTTAGCTGCGCCAGCGGGCGCCGTTGGTCGGCTCACCCGCCAGACACTGGTCCGGCTGATCCCGAGCTGCCGCGCGACGGCGCTCGGTCGGACGCCTTCGGCGAGCAGGCGGCGGACCTCGTCGACGTTGATCGACGCCTTCCGGCCCTTGTAGACGCCGCGGGCTTTGGCCTTCGCAATGCCCTCCATCTGTCGTTCGCGTCGCAAGTTGGTCTCGAACTCGGCGAAGACGCCGAGCATATCGAGGAACGCTTTGCCCGCGGGCGTGGACGTGTCGATCGGTTGCTCGGTCGCGCGCAGCGTGGCGCCCTTCGCTTTCAGCTCTCGGATGATGTCCTGGAGGTCGCCCATCGAGCGGGCGAGCCGATCGACGCGGGTGACCACAAGCTCGTCGCCGGGTCGGATAAAGTCTAGCAGTGTGCGAAGCTCGTCCCTGCCCCGTACCGACGTGCCCGACACCTTCTCCGCGCGGATTACTCGACACCCTGCCCTTTCGAGCGCCTCGTACTGGACGTCGAGATCCTGGTCGGTGGTCGATACCCTCGCATAGCCGTAGCTGCTGCCGGGTGGGATGGGGGCTTTCGCGCCATTCCATGAGATGCTCATCGGATTCTCCTCTTCGGTTGAACCCGGATCAGCTTGCGCGCTTATATCTGATTCGATATAGGTCTTGATATGAAGCGGATCGTGTTTCTTGGCGGTGCCCTCGACGAGGTGCGGTCCTTTCCGGAAGGCGCTCGAAAATAAGTTGGCGTGCAGCTTCACAAGGTTCAGCAGGGTCTGGAGCCGAGCGATTGGAAGCCGATGGGCACCGCCCGGTCCGGGGTCCGCGAGATACGCATCCGCGAAGACGGGGGAGCTTTCCGCGTCCTCTACGTGACGCAACTCGCCGACGCGGTCGTCGTGCTGCATGCGTTCGAGAAGAAGGCACAGAAGACCCCGAAGCGGGATCTTGACTTGGCGAGCGGCCGATTGAGGACGTTCACCGCAATGCAGGCGAAGGAGAAGAAGTGATGACCGACGACGACATGGACGTGCAGTCCTTTGGCTCCGTCTGGGACGCGATCGAGGACACCCCCGAGGAGGCTGCCAATATGCGGCTGCGCTCGGAACTGCTGACGGCCGTCGAGCAAGAGGTCCGGTCCTGGGGTCTGACGCAGGCCAAAGCGTCCGACCGGCTTGGCGTCACTCAGCCGCGGCTGAACGATCTCCTGCGCGGCAAGATCGCGAAGTTCAGCCTCGACGCGCTCGTAGAACTGTCCGCCCGCGCCGGGCTCGCCGTGAAACTGGGAGTCGAGAAGGCCGCGTAGGCGTTCAAACGGCATAGAGGCTGTTGAAAAAGGCCCTGTTTTCCTTGGTTCGGAGGGGCCGGTGTGATTCACTTCCTTCATGTCGAAGGGGGGCGGATCATGATGGGACGGCAGGTCGATCAGGGTGCGCTGTTCTACGAGGTCCGGCTTGAGGACCGGGTACCGGCGGAACACCTGCTCCGGCGCATCGACGCGGTTCTCGACCTGTCGTTCGTCTACGAGGTGATGACCCCGTACTACGCCCGCGGCGGGCGGCCCTCGGTCGATCCCGAGCTGCTGCTTCGGATGCTGCTGGTGGGCTATCTCTACGGCGTCCGATCCGAGCGGCGGCTGTGCGAGGAGGTCGATCTGAACCTCGCCTTCCGCTGGTTCTGCCGGCTCGGGCTCGACGGCCGCGTGCCTGACCATTCGACGTTCACCAAGAACCGGCATGGCCGGTTCCGCGCCAGCGGTCTGATGCGCGAGCTCTTCGAGCGCGTTGTCGAGCAATGCTTCGCCATCGGGCTGGCCGACACGGCGGTCGTGGCGGTGGACGGCACGCACGTCACCGCGAATGCGCGCAAGGATCGCACGGTGTCATCGGACGCCGACCTGCCCCGCGACGGCAAGGACGCCACCCGGGCCGTTCGGGACTACCTGGCCGATCTCGACGGGGCCGCGCCCGACCTGCCGGGGACGGTCCGCCAGACGCCGACGGCGATCTCGCTGACCGATCCGTCTTCGGCGGTGAGCACGAAGCACGGCAAGAGGGTCTTCGCCTATGGGCTGAACGCCATGATCGACACCGCCTCGGGCGTGGTCCTGGACATCGAGGCCGCGCCCGCACGCACGGCGGACGAGCCGGAGGCGGCGCGCAGGATGGTCGAGCGATTGAGGCGGAGGCACGGCCGGACGCCGGAGATCCTAACGGCCGACGCGGCCTACGGGGCGGGCAACTTTCTTACCTGGGCCGAGAGCCACGACATCGAGCCGCACATCCCGATGGCAGAGAAGGATGGCGAGGAAGGCCGCTTCGCCAAGAAGGACTTCGTCTACGACGACACACGCGACCTCTACGTCTGCCCGGACGGCAAGCTGCTCGAGCGTTCCAAGAAGATGAAGGGCACGGGCCCCGAGGCGTGGAGCAATGGGCTCGGCATGAGCTACAGCGCGAAGGTGCGCGATTGCCGGCCCTGCGAGATGAAGCCGCGCTGCTGTCCGAAGACCCAGGTGCGACGGCTACGCCGGTCGATCTTCGAGCCTGCCCGCGATCGGGCCCGTCTGCGCGCCGAGACACCGGCCTTCGCGCGCTGCGCAAAACTGAGAATGCGCGTCGAGCGCCTCTTCGCATGCATCAAGCACAATGACGGGCTCACCCGCGTCCGTCTCCGAGGGCGACGCGGCGCGGGCGAGCAGTTCACCCTCGCCGCAATCGTCCAAAACCTGAAGATCATGGCGAAGGGCATGATAGGGACATCGGCCACCGCCTGATCCGCAGCCGTCAAGGAACGCTGCCGCCCCGCGGATCAACCGAGCCAACGCACCGGACGGGTCGAACTCATCGTGCCACCGTCATTCGCGGACTTCTTCAACAGCCTCCATACTCTTCCAGCACGGTCGCTGAGCGACGTTTCAC
>JBATXP010000073.1:0-3799 GCA_049673465.1 Litorimonas sp. | reverse complement strand
GCCGGCGTGGCCGTCGACGTGCAGGATGCCCTCGAAGCCCGCGAGCATCCGGTCGGCGTGCTCGCCCGAGCGCCCAGGGGCATACTCGAACACGACCGCTGGGGGGTCGGCCCCACCGTAGGACCGGTCGTCCCGGAGCATGGCCCAGAGGTAGCCGGTCTTCGTCCGCCCCCGCCCGGGATCGAGCACCGGGGCTGTCGTCTCGTCCATGAAGAGCCGGGGGCCTGCCTTCACGTGCTTGGCCATCCGATCGACGACGGGGCGCAGGTGGAAGGCGGCGCGGCCGGTCCAATCCGACAGGGTGGCGCGACAGGCGGGCACGCCCTGGCGGGCCATGATCTGCGCCTGCCGATATAGGGGAAGGTGGTCGGCGAACTTCGAGACGACGACATGGGCCAGCGTGGCCTCCGTCGGCAGGCCGCCCTCGATGATCGCCGGCGGCACGGGCGCCTGTCTCACCCCCGTCCGACCCTTCGGGCAGGCGTAGCGGGGACGCACGGTGACGATCACGCAAAAGCGCGCCGGGGCGACGTCGAGCCGCTCGGCGCGATCCTCGCCGATCTGGACCATCGGGCCGCAGCCGCACGGGCAGGTCAGGTCGCCGGGCTCGATCACCCGCTCCTCGCGCGGCAGGTCCTTCGGGAGCGCGCGGGAGCAGCGGGGCTTGAACGCGCCGTCCGCCTTCGGCGCGGGCCCAGGGGCCGCGCCGGCCTCGGCCTGCGCCTCGACGATCGCCACCTCGATGTCCTCGAAGGCGAGCTCGAGCCGGTCGGCGGACAGCTTCTCGGAGCTCCTGCCGAACCGCGCCCGGCGCAGCTCTGCGATCAGATGCTCGAGCCGCGCGACCCGCTCGGCCAGCGCTTCGGCGCGCAGACGAGCCGTGCGCTCGGCCATCACCACGGCGGCGACCTGCGCCTCCACGGCGTCGCGCAGCTCGGGCGGAAGCCGGTCGAGAAGCGCGGGGTCGAGGGCGGGCTGCGACATGCCGGAAGCCTACCCGACAGGAGCACCACCTCCAACGAAACAGGGGCTTGCCAGCCTTGGGTGATTCAACTCGCCGCAGCCGGCGCCCGCACCCGCCGCGCCATCGTCCGTCGCCAGTCCAGTCCGGAAAACAGGGCTTCGTATTGCGCCCGGCTGATCCGGATCACGCCGTCCGTCACCGCGGGCCAAGCGAAGGCGCCCTCGTCGAGCCGCTTGTAGACCATGACCAGGCCCGTGCCGTCCCAGACCAGGATCTTCAGCCTGTCACCGCGCTTCGAGCGAAAGACCACCGTCAGCCCCGAATGCGGGTCGGGCCCGAGCTCGTTCTGGACGGTCGCCGCCAGCCCGTCATGCCCGCGGCGGAAGTCCACGGGCTTCGTCGCGATCACGACGGCCAAGCGCTGGTCCGGGACGATCATACAGGCCGTCCGGTGACCAAGTCTCGCAGCCCTCGGACGACCTCCGACAGCCGGTCCGCCGGCACGTCGACCGGCAAACGCACCACGAAGCCCGCTACCTCGATCTCGATGCGGTTGGGGTGGACACTTGGCGTCGAAGGGGCGGGCGGAGAAGACGGAGTCTCGGAACCTGATGGCTCGTGCTCACCAGCCACCATCAGCGGCACGAAGGCAGGCACCGCATTCGCGACGACGTCAGGCTCGACCGCCGGGACGGAAGACGCCCGCGTGACATGGAGCGATCCGTTCACGACCGGCGGCAAGGGCGGGCTGCCCCGCGGCACCAGCTCCCCCTGACGGTAGAGCCGCCGCCACGTCGTCACCTGGCCAGACTGCAACCCGTGCCGTCGAGCCACTTCGCCCACCGACGCGCCAGGAACATAGCTTTCCGCCACAACGCGCAGCTTCGTCTCCACGGGCCAGGTCCGCCGCCCGCAAGGCCGCTCGATCACCTCCATCCGGCCCGCAAACCCAACCCCGTCCATCGCTGCACCCCCCTCGCCAATTCGAAGGAGGATACGGTCCCGACGGGAGCGCCCGCGAAATCAGATCAGAATGGGGCTGGGGCACCGCTTACAATGAAACGATCCGTTCGCACGTCTCTCTCCTGCGTGGCCTTGCGTGAACGGACATGGGGAGGCGCGTCAACGTGAATGGGAGGACGACGATGATAGACATACCTGGACTGAAGCGGCGGCATTTTCTGATTGGGGCAGCGGGTGCCAGTGGGGCGGCGGCGGTGGGCCTGCCGACCATGGCCTTTGCGCAGAACGGCACGGCGCTGCCCGACTACGTGGCCTGGAAGGACGCGGACGCGATGATCGTCCATTCCGAGCAGACGTTGGAAACCAAGCGCGGCGAGATCGGGACAGGTGTCGTCACGCCGACCAACGATGTTTACATCCGCAATAACCTGCCCGCGCCCGACCCGTCGATCGTGGAAGACCGCGGTGCCTGGGAGTTCAGCGTCGAAGGCGTGGCGGAGCCCGGCACGATGTCCCTGGACCAGCTCAAGACGGTGGGCGTGGAGACGGTGGCGACGGTGCTGCAATGCTCGGGCAACGGGCGCAAGTTCTTCGACCACGAAGCCAGCGGGTCGCAATGGGAAACCGGAGCTGCGGGCTGCGTGATCTGGTCGGGCGCGCCGGTGCGCGACGTGGTCGCGGCGATGGGCGGCGTGTCCGATGGAATGCCTTGGCTCACCGGGACGGGGGGCGAAGAAATTCCCGACGGCCTGCCACCTGAGACTATTCAGGTCGAACGCTCGGTCCCCGCCAAGATGCTGGAGACGGCGATACTGGCGTGGGAGATGAACGGCGAACCGATCCCATTGGCCCACGGCGGCCCGCTCCGACTGGTCGTGCCTGGCTACTTCGGCATCAACAATGTCAAATACCTCAAGCGGCTTGCCTTCACGGCGGAGGAGTCGCCGGCCAAGATCCAGCAATCCGGCTACCGGCTGCGCCCGGTCGGCGAAAGCGGCGATCCGTCACAGCCTTCCATGTACGAGATGAGCGTGAAGTCCTGGATCACCGGTCCGCTCCGGGACGCGGCCAGCGGACGTGTGCAGATACACGGCGTGGCGATGGGCGGCATGAGCGCGGTCGAGAAGGTGGAGATGTCGCTGGATGGTGGCGAAACCTGGATGGACGCGCCCTTCGTAGGCCCGGACCTCGGGCCCTATGCCTGGCGACCTTTCGTGGTGATCGCGGACCTTGCGGCCGGCTCCCATGTGCTGGCCACCCGCGCGACGAACGCCGCCGGCGATGTGCAGCCCGAGAACTTTCCGCCCAACGAGCGTGCCTATGGTCACAACGGCTGGCGCGCGCACGCGGTCGACGTGACCGTCGCTTGACGATGTGATGCGCCGATGCCTCGGAGTATTGGCGCATCTTACCCAAACGCTTCGGAGCCTGAAAATGTACAAATCCACAACGTCCCTCGGGGGCGTAATTTTCGTATTACTTGCTGCTTTTTCCGCGGCGGCGGAAGGCGACGTCGATCTCGACGCCGGCCGCGCCATCTTCAACGAAAGTGCCGAGCCGCCTTGCGCAATCTGTCACAGCCTCGTCGACGCCGGTGCAGAGGGCGAAATCGGGCCGGGGCTCGATACTCTCGATGGCCTCGACATTGACCGCATCCGAGCGGCGGTGACCGGCGGCGTCGGCGTCATGCCGGCCTTCGACCAGGTGCTCTCGGAAGAGGAGATCGAGACCGTCTCGGCCTATGTCGCCGCCGTAGCGGGCAAGGCGGCGGGCGCAACGGCAGCGTCGAACTAGGCCGCGGCCACATCGCTCAGACGCAGCGCGCGGCACCCTCGGTCGTCGCGCGCATCGCCATCACCGTCGCTTGCGTGT
>JBATXP010000072.1:0-21099 GCA_049673465.1 Litorimonas sp. | reverse complement strand
TAGAAGCGAAGTGGACGCTATATTGCGGCAGCCCCCTCCGCCCCTGCGGGGCACCTCCCCCTGAAGGGGGAGGAAAAGGCCTTGCCCTAACCGGATCGCTTCAGTCCCCCCAGCGATCCCTATAGCGGTTCGTGATCGGATATCTCCGGTCGCGGCCAAAGTTCTTGCTGCCAATCTTCACGCCCGGCGGGGCTTGGCGGCGCTTATACTCCGCGATGTAGAGCAGTCGCTGGATTCGGAGCACGTCGTCGCGCGAATGGCCCCTCGCAACGATGTCCTCCACGGGCAGTTCCTGTTCGATCAACCCCATCAGGATATCGTCCAGGACCGGATAGTCCGGCAGAGAGTCGCTGTCCTTCTGGTCGGCGCGCAACTCCGCGCTGGGCGGCTTGTCGATGATGCGCTGCGGGATTGGCGCGTCGCCGCCCAGCAGATCGTCCGGTGTGTGCGCGTTGCGCCAGTCGCACAAGGCGAAGACCTCGGTCTTGTAGAGGTCCTTGATCGGATTGTAGCCGCCCGACATGTCGCCATAGATGGTGGCGTAGCCGACCGCCATCTCGCTCTTATTGCCCGTCGTGACCAGCATGGGGCCGAACTTGTTGCTGATCGCCATCAGGGTTAGCCCCCGGATGCGGGACTGGATGTTTTCCTCCGTCGTGTCCGGCTCCAGACCGTCAAAGAGCGGGTCCAGCATTTCGGTGAAGGCGTCGCGGGCAGGCTTGATCGCGATGATATCGTAGCGAACGCCCAGCCGTTCCGCGCAGGCCTTGGCATCCTCCAGCGAATGCGAAGACGTGTATTCGCTCGGCATCATCACGCACCAGACGCGGTCCGGTCCCAGCGCATCGGTCGCGATGGCTGCGCAGATGGCGCTATCCACGCCGCCCGACAGTCCCAAGACGATCCGTTTGAAGCCGTTCTTGTTCACATAGTCGCCCAGGCCGAGGCAGCAGGCGCGCCAATCCGCTTCCAGCCCGGTCAGCTGCGCTTCCGTCTTGGCCGTCACGCAGGTCCATTGGCCGTTGCGCCTCTCCCAGTCGGCGACGTCATAGTCTTCCACGAAGCTCATCAGCGACTGGACGATCTTCCCGTCCACCGCCATCGACCAACTGGATCCGTCGAAGACCAGTTCATCCTGCCCGCCGATCTGGTTGACATAGACGAGTGGCAAGCCTTCGTTGAAGACCTTTTCACCCAGCGCCGCCGTTCGTTCCGCATGGGCGGTCCGACGCCAGGGAGAACCGTTGGGCGAAAGCATGATCTCCGCACCCCGATCGCCTAGATGGTCCGCCACGCCGGGCTGCCAGAGATCCTCGCAAATCGGGATGCCGATCGTGATACCGCGAAACTCGATGGGGGCGGGCAAGGGTCCGCGCGCGAAGACTCGCGCCTCGTCGAACACGCCGTAATTGGGCAAGTGGTGCTTGTGGCGGACATGCTTGATCTCGCCGTCCTCCATCCAGAGTGCGGCGTTGTAGAGGGTGCCGTGTTCCACCCATGGCGAGGTGGTCAGCAGGGTTGGCCCATCGGCGGTGAGCTTGGCCAGTCGTTCGCACGCCTTGCGGCAGTCGTCCTGCACGGTCGGGCGCAGGACCAGGTCTTCCGGCGGATAGCCGAGGATCATGAGCTCCGGAAAGATCGCAATATCCGCGCCGTCCGCTTTCGCGCGAGCGTACCCATCGGCGATCTTCGCCTCGTTGCCCCAGATGTCGCCAACGACGGGGTTCAGCTGGACGGACGCAATGCGGAGGCGGGCGGGCATGAACGTCCCTTAGTCGGACTCGGCGGTCTCTCCAAGCTGCGCGGCGAGGCTGCGAAACAGGTCGATATTGTCGGACATGGTATGGGCGCCTCCGCTGCCCCCGCCCATGAACTCCCTGTCGGCAGCGTTCTTGGCGATGACAATGTTGGTCTTCGGATCGACATAGACATACTGGCCGTAAATACCGACGGCGAAGAAATCTCGATCGGCGGGCATGGGCACCCACCACTGGTAGCCGTAGCCGACATCGCGGTCCGACAAGACGGGGGCGCTATGGACGGTGGACGCCGCGACCCAGTCGGCCGGAATCAACTGTCGCCCGTTCGATTCGCCGCCTTGCAGGAAGAGCTGTCCGAACTTGGCGTAGTCGCGCGCCGTCAGGTTCAGCCCGCCGAGGGCAAAGGCCGTCCCTTCCCCGTCCGTCAGGTAAAAGGGCGGTTGGCGGAAACCGAGCGGGCCATACGTCTCCTCCCAAAGCTCGTGCAGGCTCTTGCCGGTCGCGTTGCGCAGCGCCCAGGCAGCGACGTGCGTGTCCATCGACACATATTGCCAGTCCGTTCCCGGTTCGAACTGCCGTTCCGTCAGTCCCGTTGTATAGCGATCCAGGGAGCCTCCCAGCGCGATGGTCCGGCCCATCTTGTTGATGTCGGAACCTTGGTCCAGATAGTCTTCGTCAAACCGGACTCCGGAACTCATATTGAGAATGTTGCGAAGGCTCGCGCCGTCATAGGCGGTGCCGACCAGATCGGGGACATAGGCCGTGACGTCGTCGTCCAGGCTCGCGATCGCCCCGTCCTCCAGGGCTTTGCCGTAAAGACCCGACATAAAGGATTTTGCCACGGACCAACTGACCCGACGGTCGTCCGGCCCGGTGCCCAGATAATAGCTCTCGTGGATTATGCGGCCGTCCCGGACGATCACGAGGGCGGTCGTGTCCAGCTCGTCCAGCACCTCGCCCAGGGAGCGAACCGCACCGGCGATCGTGACGGTCTCCGGAAGCGTCACGTCTGCGACCGTCCAGTCGTCGCGGATCGGCACGTCCAGCGTTCGCGTCAGAAAGGCGCGGTCCATGTTCGAGAAGTTGTCGACGATCCGATCGGCATCGAACAGCGTGTTGACCACCATCAGCCGGTCGACATCGTCTTTCTTCACGACATAGCCGATCCCGGCCAGAACGAAGAGAGCCGCCGCGACGACGAACAGGACCTTTGCGAGCGTTTTCATGGTTTCCCCTCGATCGTGCGTGCGGTTTCGACCGCCACCGATCCGTCTCGTCCTGACGCGAGCGGCCGCTCTCCGTCAAGCACGGCGCGAATGAAGCGGTCGAAGGCGGCGGCGAGGTTGTCCCGAACGTCGGGCTGATCCCCGAAGTCGGCGTCTAGATCATGGGGCGTGTCGTTGCGCAGGGTCTTGGCGGCGAAGTCTATGGCGACGGTCCCGGAATCGAAACGCATGATCCAGCGTCGTTCGGCGTCCGCATCGCGTGAGGCGGAGAGATAAGCGGTCATCTCGCCGAACCCCATCTCCGCCCGAACCGCATCGTAATGAGGAGAATAGATCCGCCGCGCCGCCTCGGTGGAAATCCAGTCCGGATCTCCGTAGAGCCCCTGCAACAGGTCGATATCGTGGATCATGAGGTCCATGATGACACTGGTATCGAGATTTCGGGTCGTGCGCGGCGTGTGCCGGACGATCTCGATCTCGCGCGGCCGCTTCGGCAGGCGGTGCAGACCCACGGCTTCGGCTACGAGACGCTCCTGATGTCCGACCTGGACGACCAGCCCGTCTTGGGCGGCCAGAATGGCCTCGCACCCCGCCCGTGTCGTGGCGAACGGTTTTTCGATCAGCACGTGCCGTCCGGCTCGTAATGCCGTAATGGCTGCGTCCTCGTGGACGCTCGCCGGCGTGGCGATCACGAGCGCATCCGCCCCCTCGATCAGCGACGATAGGGACACGGCAACGGACGTGTCCAGCCTGTCGGCAAGCTCCGCCGCCCGCGTGGGGTCGACATCGTATACGCTTGTCAGGATCGCACGATCATGCGCCGCGACTTTCGCGGCATGGTAGCCGGCGAACACACCGGCTCCGACGACTCCGACTTTCAAGGGCTCCGACATGGGGGCGCTTTAAGCGGCATGACGGGCGGCGCAAGCGATGGTTCAGCAGAGAGAATCGATTCGGCGATTGGGCGTCACGACGGCAGGATTTCAGACCGCAACTGTCCCGGAAACGGAACAAGACTGCTGAAATCCCCATAAAAGCGCGGTTTTACGGGCATCTGGACGCTGGAAACCGGGTTTTCCGTAGGGCCTTTTGCGATCTCGCCGTTATTATCGTCTCAGGGAAATTTCCAAGGAGGACACCCGATGAACAAAAAAGAACTCGTGGCCAAACTGGCCGATCATCTCGATACGACGCAGTCCATGGCGGGCGACGCCCTCAATGGCGTGCTCGACATCATCACGTCCGAACTGAAAGACGGCAACGAAGTGAACCTGCCCGGATTTGGCAAGTTCATCGCCAAGCACCGTCCGGCCCGCGAGATGCGCAATCCGCAGACCGGCAAGCCGATGATGAGCAAAGCCAAGACGTCCGCTCAGTTCAAGCCGAGCGTGGGTCTCAAGGACCTCTAGGCTCTCGCAGCCTCGACAACGTCCAGCCGCTCCGGCACACCGGGGCGGCTTTTTTCATGGGGAGACGGACATGGCCGATGTGGGAATCAGCGACCTGTTCGAAGATGGTGTCGGCTTCGGAGCCAAGACGATGTCCTCCATCAAGGATGTCACGCTCTTCCCGAGACGCTATTTTCTCGCGGCACAGACCAAGGACTGGTCGGGATATTCGCCGTCGATCCGGGTCTATGTCGTCCTGCTCGCCGTCTCCTCCTATCTGCGATATCTTTACATCGGCGACGGTCAATTGATGACCGAGCTCTATGCCGGACAGTTCCAGTTGGTCATCGATGAACTGTCCAAGACCGAACCGCGGTGGGCCGAGGTCGACGCTCGGGACTTGGCGGATAGCGTTCTGTCCAACTTATTCTTCTATCTGCCTTTTGTCAGCTTCGCGCTCTACACGCTATTCGGCATGGTCTGGCGGGCCTATGCCGAGCCTCTCCCGATCGCAGTAAGGGTCCGGTACATCTACGCCCTTCTCATTCCGGCGACCCTCTTCATGCTCGCCGGAACGGTCCTGATGGTCATCTTGCCGGAAAGCTGGGCCGGCGTAGTGTCGTTCGGGAGTCTGCTCGCCAGTGCCGTCGTCGTTTCCGTGACGGCATATTTCGGAGCGTTTCCGCCGGAAGAAAGCCCTGGCGGCCGTTTTGGGCGCGCCTTCACGCTCGGCTTCTGCCTGATCGGCGTCATGCTGCTGGCGACGCTCCTGACCTTGTCAGGCAGCACGTTCGCGGCGATGCGGGAGGCCTACGCCGCGACGGCGATCTAAACGGCCAACCGCGCCGCCTCGCCCTTGCGGTAGCCCTTGAGTTCCTCCGCGATCAGAAAGGCCAGTTCCAGAGCCTGGTCGGCGTTCAGGCGCGGATCGCAATGGGTGTGGTAGCGAGAGGACAGATCCTGTTCGCGCACGATGCGCGCGGAGCCGCCAATACACTCGGTCACGTTCTGGCCCGTCATTTCGAAGTGAACGCCGCCGGGCCAGCACCCTTCGCTGTGCAGCACCTGCATGAAGGTGCGGACTTCGCCCATGATATGATCGACGGGCCGCGTCTTGTAGCCGCTCTCCGTCTTGACCGTATTGCCGTGCATGGGATCGCAGGACCAGACAACGTGGCGACCGGCGGCCTTCACGGCCCGGGCGAGCGTCGGCAGACCGCGCGCGACCTTGTCATGGCCGTAGCGCGCAATCAGCGTCAGGCGTCCCGCTTCGTTTTCGGGGTTCAGCACGTCGATCAGGCGCAGCAGTTCGTCGGGCTCCAGCCCCTCGCCGATCTTCATGGCGACCGGGTTCTCGATGCCGCGGAAGAACTCCACATGGGCGTGGTCGAGCTGACGCGTGCGATTGCCGATCCACAGCATATGCGCCGACGTGTCGTACCAACGGCCCGTCGTGCTGTCGATCCGGGTCATCGCCTCCTCATAGCCGAGCAGAAGCCCTTCGTGAGAGGTGTAATAGTCCGTCGCGGCCATTTGCGGCGTCGACTCCGGTGTCACCCCGCAGGCTTCCATGAAGTCGAGTGCGTCGCTGATCGTGTCGCAAAGGTCCTCGTAACGCTGGCTGACGGCGGAGTCCGCGACGAAACCGAGCGTCCATTTATGAATGTTGCGCAAATTGGCGTACCCGCCCGTGGAGAAGGCGCGCAGCAGGTTCAGCGTCGCCGCCGACTGGCCATAGGCCTTCAGCAGGCGTTCCGGGTCGGGCGTGCGAACCGCCGGGTCGAACTCCATGCCGTTGATGTTGTCGCCGCGGTAGCTGGGCAAGGTGATGCCGTCGCGTACTTCGACCGGGGAACTGCGGGGTTTGCCGAACTGCCCGGCGATACGGCCGACTTTCACGACGGGCTGTCCCGCGCCGTAGGTCAGGACGACCGCCATCTGCATCATGACGCGAAACGTGTCGCGCAGATTGTCCGGATGAAATTCCTTGAAACTCTCGGCGCAGTCGCCGCCTTGTAGCAGAAAGGCCTTGCCCATGGCGACGTCCGCCAGGCGCGCGCGCAGCTTGCGCGCCTCGCCAGCGAAGACGAGCGGTGGATAGCCGCGAAGAGTGGTCTCCACTTCGGCGAGCGCCTGCGGATCCGGATAGTCCTCCGGTATATGCTTCGCCGGTTTCGCGCGCCAGCTGGACGGGGTCCATTTGTGCATCACGACTTCCCCTGACCTTTGCCCAATCGTGGGTGGCGCAACCTCATGCCGCGCCAGGCACGTCCGTTAGCAAGATCGTGCGTCGCGCGATAGGCTCGGCGTGCCCGCAATCGCAGTCGTCATTGCGGCGGGACGTTGGAAAAGGGTCGGGCCTTGACCGCCGACTGGCGTTCGGACGGCAGGAACAGGACGGCATCGGGATCGTAGCCGAAGACTTCCATCGGATCGACGTCGTAGATGTGAGCACCGAAATGGATGCGGACGATCTCCGAATAGCTCGGCAGGAGATGCGGGATCAGCGTGTCGGCGAAGCTGTCCCCGACCACGACCAGACGCCCGTCCGGCGCATCCGCGCTCCCTTCCAGCCGCAAGGTCGCGAGCTCGCCCCGGACCGGACGGCCATTATCGTCCATATGGGCGAATTGTCGGTAGTTCGGCCCGGTGGCGGGCATCCGTATCATGAACGCGGCGGGCTCTCCGGGCTCGGCGATACTGGCCAGGCGTTCCAGGTCCATCAACCGGTCCGGTGCGACTTCCAGGGGTGGGTCCGGTCGATATCGCGGACGCGTGCGGGTCGGATCAAGGCGGTCCATCAAGGCCATGGCCGCATCGTAGCTGCCGCTCGGGGTCCAGTGCGTGTCGCGCCGGTAGAACACCGTCTCGCCGGACCGTTTCGCCGCCAAGACCAAGGGTTCGATGTCGAGCAGGCCCGCGCTCGCCGCGCCGGGATGGGCGTGGAGTGCGGCGCGGAACCGACGCGCCGACCCCTTCCATCCCGCCGGCACATATTCCGGGTAGACCCGCGCCTTGTCCACGGCGACGGCGGCGACGAAGGGTACGCCCTGCGCTTCGCTCTGCGTCCGGACATCGGACAGCGACGCGATCCAGCGCTCGACCTGCGCGCTATTCCAGCTACCCTGTCCCTCGAACTCGTCGCGATAGGCCAGACTGCCGAGGAACATCCACCCGTCGCGGCCATAGACGACTTGCGGCGGGTCCTCTCCGAGCGAGTCGCGCACTTTCCGGGCGATCAGAATCAGGAGCGAGCGGAAACCGAAGCGGTCTTCCAGGAAGGAATCCACGTCCTGCGTGAAGGCGCGCAAATCGCCGCGATAGCGGGGCGCGTCGGAGAGTGTGCGGTTCTCCGCTTCGATCACATTGCCCGTGCGGGCGGCCTGTCCCACGGCGAAACCCAGAACCGGCAGCAGAAAAGCGGCGATCAGGGTCAGCACGGCGATATTTCGGATCAGGCGGTCCATCAGAAGCGGAAATAGAGGAAGGGTTGGTGGGTGGTCGATGCCACGACCGCAAAGCAGAGCAGGCTCAGTACCCCGATGGTAGCCCAGCTGGACCCCACCGAGAGAACCGGCGCGATCCGGACGCGATCCCCCAGTCGCGCCCATCCGTCCCAGGACAGGAGGCCCCCGGCGACCAGCGCGTAAACGGCCGTCTCCGGCACATCGATCGTTCCGCCCTCACCGCCCGGCAACAGAGCCTGCCAGTAGCCCAGCGCGTGCGACAGGTTCTCGGCGCGGAACAGAACCCACCCCAGGGCGACGAACAGCACCGTATAGGCCACGCCGATCACGCGCGGCACGGCGGGAAATCCGTTCGCGCGGCCGATCCGTTCCGCGATCAGGAACGCGCCGTGCCAGAGACCCCACAGCAGGAAGGTCCACGCCGCGCCGTGCCAGAGGCCGCACAGGACGAAGACGATCAGCAGGTTGCGATAGGTCCCGGCGGAGGTGCTCCACGAGCCGCCCAGGGGGATGTAGAGATAGTCGCGAAACCAGCGCGAGAGCGTCATGTGCCACCGCCGCCAGAACTCCTGGAAGGACGCCGCGCTATAGGGATGCTCGAAGTTGCGCGGCAACTCGAAACCGAAGATGCGGCCCAGCCCGATCGCCATGTTAGAGTAGCCCGCAAAGTCGAAATAGATCTGGACCGTGAAGGCGGCCAGCCCGAGCCACGCCGCACCCGTGCCGAGCGCTCCCGCCTCCATGCCGAAGGCCGAGTCGGCGACGACGGCCACCGTGTCGGCGATCAGCACCTTCTGTGCCAGGCCCAGCATGAACAGCCTCGCCCCGTCGCAGAACCGATCCCAGCTCTCGCGCCGCTCTCCGATCTGGGCGCGGATTTCGTCCCAGCGAACGATCGGCCCGGCGATGAGTTGCGGGAACATGCTGATGTAGAGCCCTGTCCGCAAAGGGTTTTCCGGCGCGCGCGACCCTCGCGACACGTCCACGAGCAGGCTCATCGCCTGGAAGGTGAAGAAGCTGATGCCGAGCGGCAGTCGCGGCTCCACCCGCGTCATGCCAAGCGTCTCGGTGATGAGACCCAGATATTTGTAGGCGATCAACAGGGCAAGATTGGCCGCGATGCCGATGGCCAACCAGGGCTGGCGGTCGCGGGCGATGGCGCGCGCCAGCATGTGGTTCATGGTGATCGAGAAGACGAGCAGCACCAGCCCTTCCCCCTCGCCCCACGCATAGAAAAGCAGGCTCGCGACCAGCAGGAGGACGTTGCGCGCGCCACGTCCGCGCAGCGCAAAATAGAGCGCCACCAATGCGGGCAAGTAGAAGAACAGGAATGTGACGGATGCGAAATTCATGGGTCCCCGCGCGGTCTTAGCACCGCGCGTTGACGGGACAAGCTACAGGATCATCGCCCGAATACCGTAGCCAACCAGCGTCACGGTCGCCACCCCGGCCAGCCACAGGCCGACGAACCAGCCGATGCGGGACAGCCATACCGGCGCGCCCTTTCGACCTGTCATCAGTGATACCCCTCATCCGGGTCGGTCTTTCCCCGGAACACCCAGTAGGCATAGGCGGTGTAGCCCAGGATCAGCGGCAGGAGGACCATCGCGCCGACGAACATGAAGATCTGCGAGTTGTAGGGCGTCGCCGCGTCGAGGATCGTCAGGTCAGGCGGGATCAGGTCCGGGAAGATCGAGATGCCTAGCCCCACGAAGCACAGGGCGAACAGGGCGAGCGACAGCACGAACGGCCTGTATTCGTGATGATGGACGTTGAGCGAGCGGAACAGGAGCAGCAGGATCACGGCCACTGCGAGCGGCACGGGCGCGGCGATCAATATGCCGGGCCATTCGAACCAGCGCGAATAGTAGACGCTATCGAGAAACGGCGTGATCAGGCTGACGGCCGCAATGAAGATCACCGTGCCGATGCCGAAGGTCCAGGCCAGCTTGCGCGCCCGGTCCTGCACGCCGCCTTCCGTCTTCATGATCAGCCAGGTCGCGCCGAGCAGCGCGTAGCCGACCACCACGGCGACCCCGCACAGCAGGCTGAACGGCGTCAGCCAGTCCCACCAGCCGCCGCCATAGGCCCGACCGTCGATTTCCACGCCCTGGACGAGCGCGCCCAGCGCAATGCCTTGCGAAAAGGCCGCGATGATGGACCCGCCGATGAACGCCGCGTCCCAATATTTCAGCCAGCGCTCCGTGCGCCAGCGAAACTCGAACGCCACGCCGCGAAAGACCAGCGCCAGCAGCATGGCGATGATCGGCACGTAGAGGGCGGGCATCAGGATCGCGTAGGCAACCGGGAAGGCCGCGAACAATCCACCTCCCCCCAGCACCAGCCAGGTCTCGTTGCCGTCCCAGACCGGCGCGACCGTGTTCATCAGCAGATCGCGGTCGCGGCGGTCGGGAAAGAAGGGATAGAGAATGCCCAGACCGAGGTCGAACCCATCCAGCACCACATAGATGAAGACGGCCAGTGCAAGCAGGAAGGCCCAGCTGAAGGCCAGCCAAGGAACGATCTCCATTATGCGCCCTCCCCTTTGCCGGAGTTTTTCTCCGCAGACTGGCTCTCATCATGCTCCAGTTCCGGATGCTGGCGGTCGACCTGCTGGGCGGGCGTGATGCCCGCCGTGCGGATCGGGCCGTCGCTGCTCGCCGTGAGCGGCTCTTCCCCGAAATGCGGCCCGGCCTTCATCAGTCGCAGGATGTAGAAGATGCCCGCCCCGAACACGAAGAAATAGACGATGACGAAGGCCGTCAGCGACCAGCCGACGGCCGGCGCGTCGAGCGGACTCGCGCTCTCGCTCGTGCGCAGCAGGCCCCAGACCGTGTAGGGTTGCCGCCCGACCTCCGTCGTGATCCAGCCCGCCAGCACGGCGATGAGCCCGCTTGGGGCCATGACGAAGGCGGCCCGGTGCAGCCAGCGGTCGGTGTAGAGCTTTTTGCGGAACCGCGCCCAGAGCGACCAGAGCCCGACGCCCAGCATCAGGAAGCCGATCCCGACCATGATTCGGAAGGACCAGAAGACGATGGCGACGGGTGGGCGTTCTTCCGGCGGAAAGGTCTTCAGCCCTTCGAGCGGCGCGTTCAGATCGTGTTCCAGGATCAGCGAGCTGAGCCCCGGAATGCCGATGGCGTAGTCCAGCCGCTCCTCCTCGTCATTGGGGATGCCGAACAGGTAGAGCGGCGCGCCCTCGTCGTAATTGTCGTAATGGCCTTCCATCGCCATGACCTTCTGCGGCTGATATTCCTTGGTGTTCAGACCGTGCAGGTCGCCGAGCACGATCTGCAGCGGGGCGACGATGGCGGCCATCCACATCGCCATGCTGAACATGGTCTTGATCCCGTCATGCTGGCGATCGCGATCGTGGTTCTTCAGCAGATGCCACGCTCCGACGCCGCCGACGATGAAGGCCGTCGTCAGGTAGGCCGCCGTCAGCGTGTGGGCGAGTCGGTAGGGGAAGCTGGGGTTGAACATGATCTCCAGCCAGTTCTCCGGCACGAACTGGCCGTTCTCCGCGATCACATAGCCCGCCGGCGTGTGCATCCAGCTGTTCACCGACAGAATCCAGGTCGCCGAAAGGGCCGTCCCGAACGCGACCATCAGGCAGGCGAACATGTGCAGCTTGGGCCCGACGCGCGACCGCCCGAACAGCATGATGCCGAGGAAGCCCGCTTCCAGAAAGAAGGCCGTCAGCACCTCATACGCCATGAGCGGACCGATGACGGGGCCGGCCCGGTCGGAAAAGACCGACCAGTTGGTCCCGAACTGGTAGCTCATGGTGATGCCGCTCACCACGCCCATGGCGAAGGTGATGGCGAAGATCTTGACCCAGAAATTGAACAGCGAGAGAAACTTGCCGTCACCCGTCTTGAGGTAGAGCCCGTTCAGGACGGCGAGATAGCTCGCCAGTCCGATCGTGAAGGCCGGAAAGATGAAGTGAAACGCGACCGTAAAGGCAAACTGTATCCGCGCCAGCAGAACCGCATCGAATCCTTCGAACAGATAGATGACCACGCCATGCCCTTCCGCATTGCCTGTTGGCGACGTTAGCGCCGTACGTAGCCCAGAACCACAAGCGTTTGCGGAAAGCTGATCTGCGTAAAGAGTTTGGCCGCAGTCGCTCCGATTGCCGTCGAAATCGGCGACCAAGCTTCAAGAGCAGCGTTCGAGATTGCCAACCGGGTTTATTCGGCTATCGAAAATCCATGACCAGCCCTACTCGATCAATCCATCGCCCATGCACGATGGGACTTCTCGTTCTCGCGTCGGCTATGGCACTTTGGGCTCCGAATGCGCGTGCGGACGATCGTCGGGACCTTTCGCGCCTGCTGGCTTGTGCCGAGATTGAAAATCCGCCGCAGCGCTATGCCTGCTTCGACGACACTGTCGCCGAGATACAAGGCGCCAGAACGAACACTCCCCTACTCATGGATAACCCAAATCTCTCCGGCTCACTTCCACCAATCGCATCATCGGATTCACTGGCCCCGCAATTTGAAGAAGGTCTCGATCCTCGCGACGTTCCGACGATCTCTCCTAGAGAGGCCAACCAGCGCTCGTTCGGTATGGCCGATCCACAACGGTCGAACAGAACGGAGGAGGAGTTCGGGCTTCCCGCCGACAAGGATGATCCTGAGGTCGTCACGGAAATCGACGCAACCGTTTCCGACTTTCGCGTTTCCGGTACCGGACTGATCCTGGTTCTGCTCGACAATGGTCAGGTCTGGCAGCAGGTTTCCGGAGACAGTACCCGCATTTCCGAACAATTAATGCGTCGCCAGGAAAAGGCCAAGGTCGCTTCGGCGGCTTTCGGCAGCTATCTCATGACGCTGTCGCCGTCCAATCGGGCCATTCGCGTCAGACGCATTCGGTAGCGACCGACCGAAGCAGTCATTGTAGCATTTATGTCACACAGGCGGCTCTAAGCCCGTTCAGTCAAACGTGATAACGATTCAGTAAGGTTAAGGGTTCTTAAGGGTACTCCAGCTCGGACGTGTCTCCGAGCACAACTACAAAGGCTTCGTGCCTTTCACTGGAGGGAACCATGCCGAAACCTGGATTGAGAAAAGCTGCTTTACTGACAACGATGATGACGAGCCTGTTGGCCGCCGAAGCGGCCTATGCGCAGTCTCAACCCGTCTCGACATTGGACGACGTAGATCTGGAAGAGATTGCGGCGGAAGAAGATGTCGTGGTGGTCACGGGTTCGCGCCTGCGTCGCGACAGCTTCAGTTCTATCTCCCCGGTCCAAAGCATCGACGCCGCGATCAGCCGTGATTTCGGTCTGTTCGACACCTCCGATATCGTCACCCAATCCACGCAGGTTACAGGCGCACAGCTGGACGGTACGATCAATTCGGGTTCGCCGACGGCGGCCGTTGAAGGCGTGCCGACCAACGGTCCGGGCGCTGCCACTGTCGCACTTCGCGGCCTCGGTTCCGAACGCACCCTTCTTCTGGTCAATGGTCGCCGTTTGGCGCCGTCCGGTGTCCGTGGCGCTCCCGTTTCGCCCGACCTGAACCTGATCCCGTCGCTCATGATCGACCGCATCGAAATCCTGACGGACGGCGCGTCCTCCATCTACGGCGCCGACGCGGTGGCAGGCGTCGCCAACATCATGCTGCGCAACGATTTCGAAGGTCTGGAGACCTCGTTGAACGTCAGCCTGCCCGAGGAGAGCGGCGGAGAGACCTACCAGCTCGGCTTGATCGGCGGCGCGTCTTCGGATCGCGGCAGCTTCACGGTCGCGGCGGAGTGGTTCAACCGCAACGCTTTGCTGGCCGGTGATCGTCTGAACTTCAACGATTGCCTGCGCGATATCGACGTCACCCAGTCCGGCGACGTGGTTTCGGCCTGTCTCGATAACCGCCCGGACAATGCGGTCTTCATCGGCAGCGAAGGTTTCGTGTTCAGAACGCCCGGCAGCACGGATATCGGCGTTCCCGGTTTCTCGACCGGCGACGCACTATCGACGGAATTCCGTCTGACGGACGAATACACGCTGCAGGACGAAGAGCGTGCCACGCAGCTTCGCGAAGAGCTTCAGCGCGTGAACCTGTTTGCGACGGGTGAGTACGACCTCGACCTCTTTAGCCGCGATCGCTTCTACTTCGAAGCGTCCTACGCCCAGCGCCGCTCGGAAGGCAAATTCACCCAGGAACAGATCTTCCCGGGCGTTCCGGCCTTTATCCCGCGCGAAGATGCAAACGGCAATCTGCTCGTCAATGCCGACGGGTCGCCTCAGCTTTTCGACAACCCGTTGAACCCCTTCTCCGAAGACGCGCTGCCGGTCGTCACAACCGTGGCCTTGCCCCAGCGCCGCGATACGGAACTGTCCAACTTCCGCTTCGTCGCCGGTCTGGAAGGCGACCTCGCCGTCGGTGCGCTGGAAGCGAAAAACTGGGTCTATGACGTCAGCTACAGCTATGATCGCAGCTACGGCACGGTCGTCCAGCCGGTGCTTCGGGAAAACGCTATTCGCGAGTCGCTCGACACGCTTCGGTTCGACAATGGCGGCAACCTGATCTGCGGCACGCCGCGCACGGCTCGGTCGTTCGGCTTCCTGACCCCGCAGGACTGCGTGGTCGTGGATTTCTTCGCCGACTCCCTGTTCACCGTAGGCGGAGGCACGAAGAACTTTGGATCGAGCGAAGAGTTCGACTTCATCACGGGTAACGCCATCAATACGACCGAAGTCGAGCAGAACCACTTCCAGGGCGTCGTGACCGGCGACCTGTTCGATGTGCCTGCGGGTACGGTCGGCCTCGTGCTCGGCGCCGAATACCGCCGTCTCGCGCTGGCCTCCATCAATGACGTGACGCGAGCCAACGGCCTCGGTGCGTCGGAAGTGCCCGACCAGGAAGGCGACACGATCGGCTCGACCTCCTTCACCGAGTTCTTCGCCGAAACCGAAATTCCGGTCTTCGACGGGTTCTTCGCCAACTTCTCGGGTCGCTACACCGATGAAGAGAATTTCGGCAGCGAGTTCACCTACTCCATCAAAGGGTCCTGGGACGTCACCGACTTCCTGCGCCTGCGCGGCACTTACGGCACCACCTACCGCGCGCCGAACCTGCGCGAGCAGTTCCTGGCCGGACAGGCCGGCACCATTGGCGGCGGAAACGATCCGTGTCTGGTTCCGACTCCGGCCAACAATGGCGGCGTCTACGACCCAGCCGAGGATACGCGCGAACAGGTGGTTCTGGACAACTGTGTCGCTGCCGGCGCCGATCCCACGGCCCTCGGATTGCAGGCCACCACCGGCATTCCGACGACCACGGGCGGTTCCACCGACCTGCTCGCGGAAACGTCTGACAGCATGACGCTCGGCTTCGTGTTCTCGCAACCTTGGTCGGACGACTTCGACTTCGATCTGTCCGTGACCTATTTCGACATCGAGGTGAACGATACGGTCGAGGAAAGCAGCGCCGCCGATATCCTGGCCCGTTGCTACAATGACGAGCCCAACCTCGCGAGCCCGTTCTGCGACCGGATCAGCCGGAATACCGGTGATCCGACCACGGCGACGATCGCCAACGTCGATGCGTCCTTCATCAACATTGGTACGGTCACGGCCGAAGGTCTCGACATCAATGCCCGCTACACGAACGACCTGGATCGTTGGTGGGACGGTGCCGATCTGTCGCTGAACTTCACCGGCACGTACAATATCGAGCAGACGGAGCAGATCGATCCCGACTCCCCGATCGACGACAATGTCGGCGAGATCTCCAACCCGGAGTTTTCCTTCATCACGACGGCAGCCGTGTCGAAGAACAACTGGGTCGGCCGCTGGCGCACGCGCTATATTGGCGAAGGGCAGCAGGACGATACGGACGACTTCGCCGTGGCGACCAACAACACTACGGCCTGCGGCGTTCTGAACATCACGGAAGCCTGCGCGGACAAGGACTTTGTCGGCGACGTGTTCTACCACGATGCCTCGGTCAGCTACAATGCGGACGACTGGAGCCTGACGCTCGGCGTGAACAACCTGTTTGACCGCGAGCCGCCGCTGATCGACCAGGGCGAAGGGCCGTCCCGACTGAACATCGTGACCTCTTCGGGCTACGACCTCGTCGGACGCCGGGTCTTCCTGAACGCCCGCAAGAGCTTCTAGCCCGCCCAGGATAACATCAAGCGAGCCGCCCTTCGGGGCGGCTTTTTTTGTTGGCAATGCAAAGTGGGGCCAAACGACGGCATGTCGCGAAATTTTCTTCAAGAATCTTGCGCAGGAGTCCTTGAAGGGGCGCGCCGGTCTGCATACATGCGCGGCGTTGGCACTCCTGCATTGGGAGTGCCAAACATCATCAACCTTTGAGAAACAGAGAGTAGACGCAATGAAGTTTCGTCCCCTCCACGACCGCGTGGTCGTCGAACGTGTCGCAGAAGACACGAAAACCGCCGGCGGCATCATCATCCCCGACACCGCCACCGAAAAGCCGTCCGAAGGCGTCGTCGTCGCGGTCGGCCCCGGCACGCGCAACGATGACGGCTCCACCAACGCGCTGGACGTCCAGGAAGGCGACCGCGTCCTGTTCGGCAAATGGGGCGGCACGGAAGTCAAGATCGACGGCAAGGAGCTGCTGATCATGAAGGAAACCGACATCATGGGCGTCATTGGTTAAGCGCTAGCGCAACCAATGCCCTTAGAAACCGTCATCCCGGCCCAGGAGCGTAGCGACGCCGAGCCGGGAGCGCGGGCAACTTCCTAAACAAACCCAACCCCTTACTGGAGAAGCTAAATGGCTGCCAAAGAAGTCAAATTCGGCTCCGAAGCGCGCGACAAGATGCTGGAAGGCGTCGACATCCTCGCCAATGCCGTGAAAACCACCCTCGGCCCGAAGGGCCGCAACGTCGTCATCGAGAAATCGTTCGGCGCGCCCCGCACCACCAAGGACGGCGTGTCCGTCGCCAAGGAAATCGAACTCGAGGACAAGTACCAGAACCTCGGCGCGCAGATGCTGCGCGAAGTCGCCTCCAAGACCAACGACAAGGCTGGTGACGGCACGACGACCGCCACGGTCCTCGCCCAGGCCATCGTCCGCGAAGGCCTGAAGCGCGTCGCCGCCGGCATGAACCCGATGGACCTGAAGCGCGGCATCGACAAGGCGGCCTCCGAAGTCGTCAAGGACCTGCTCGCCAAGGCGTCCAAGATCAAGAACTCCGACGAGATCGCCCAGGTCGGCACCATCTCCGCCAACGGCGAAGCTGCCATCGGCCAGATGATCGCCGAAGCCATGTCCAAAGTGGGCAATGAAGGCGTCATCACGGTGGAAGAAGGCAAGACCGCCGACACCGAACTGGACGTCGTCGAAGGCATGCAGTTCGACCGCGGCTACCTGTCGCCCTACTTCATCACCGATCCGGAGAAGATGCGCGTCGAGCTAGACGATCCCTACATCCTGCTCAACGAAGGCAAGCTGTCCTCCCTGCAGGCCATGCTTCCGATCCTCGAAGCCGTGGTTCAGACGGGCAAGCCCCTGCTCATCATCGCCGAGGACATTGAAGGCGAAGCGCTCGCGACCCTCGTGGTCAACAAGCTGCGCGGAGGACTGAAGATCGCGGCCGTGAAAGCCCCTGGTTTCGGCGACCGCCGCAAGGCCATGCTGCAGGACATCGCGATCCTGACGGGCGGCACGGTGATCTCCGAAGATCTCGGCATCAAGCTGGAAAACGTCGCCCTGACCGATCTCGGCACGGCCAAGCACGTCCATATCACCAAGGACGACACGGTGATCGTGGACGGCGCCGGCGAGAAATCCGGCATCACCGCCCGCGTCGAGCAGATCCGCAAGCAGGCCGAAGACACCTCTTCGGACTATGACCGCGAGAAGCTGCAGGAACGTCTGGCCAAGCTGGCCGGCGGCGTCGCCGTCATCAAGGTCGGCGGCTCCACCGAAGTGGAAGTCAAGGAGCGCAAGGACCGCGTCGACGACGCACTGAACGCTACCCGCGCCGCTGTCGAGGAAGGCATCGTGCCCGGAGGCGGCACCGCCCTCCTGCGCGCGTCGCGCTTCATCGACATCGAAGGCCTGAACGACGACGAGCAGTCGGGCATCGAGATCGTCAAGGCCGCCCTCGCCTACCCGCTTCGCCAGATCGCCGACAATGCCGGCGTCGAAGGCGCGGTCGTGGTCGGCAACGTTCTGGCCAAGAACAAGGCCAATTACGGCTACGACGCCCAGAACGACGAATATGTCGACATGGTCAAGGCCGGCATCATCGACCCCGTCAAGGTCGTCCGCACCGCCCTCCAGGACGCCGCCTCCGTCGCAGGTCTCATCCTGACGACCGAAGCCGCGGTCGTGGAAGCGCCGAAGAAGGACTCCGGCGGCGGCATGCCCGACATGGGCGGCATGGGTGGAATGGGAGGGATGATGTAGTTTCGCTCCTGCGAAATTCTCATTATCCCTGAACGCATTTGGAAGCGTCGCCATTAAGGATTGGGTCCGGGGGACCCAATCTAGGCGACGGTTTCAAATCTTCCGTACAACGAAACGAAGAGGCCGCTCCCGGTTGGGGGCGGCTTTTTTTGTGACAACAGTCATTTCGCAGTGGCCTTCTACGTGCATCCGCACTAAGTACAAACCATGAACGTTATCTCTCATTATCGCGCACTTTCAGAGCTTAGGCGCATACACAAAAACCTCGATACACCCGCTCGCCTAACTGCGATCGGTACTGATGCAACCAACGGTGTGGCGAATGCTAGCAGCCAAATACAGTATCGACAAAAGATTGACTCTTTTGTGGAGGAACTTCGGGACCAGGACGTCAGCGGTCTTCTGGTTTACGAAAACCAAGTGCTTGAGGAAATTGGCTTCGACTACCTACTTCCCCACAAACTTGCGCTTCAGATAGAGAATCTATCTGGCAATAACCAAAACACTTTAGGCGTAGTCGGCAAGGTGATTGCCGACCTTAGTACTAAGATTACAGACGACCTTGCTCGAATTGACGAGTTCATAGATGGCCTTGATGGACTTGACTTAGGTGACTTGGACTTCGGTGAAGCAGAGGCAGTCTTCACAGTTTATTATCCGACTTCGACGTTTGACTCTGCTCTCAATTCACTCGCACTTCGTTTCAAGGAAACGCATGGGGCACTGACGAAAATTTTGTCACTCTCGGGCCAAGACGAAGACCTTCAGGTTCTCTACATCTCAAGCGGTTCTGCATTACTTGTTCTCGGCGGCTCCCTTGGTGCTACAGCCACCTTCGCTCTAGTCCTTGAACGGCTATCTTCGGCTTTCGAGAAGTACCAACGTGGCATGCAGTTGTTGGAGCAGACCAAGGCAATGAGGGCTACCAACGCTGAAGCGCAAGCGAAGTTTGACGCTGCAACCGACGCAGCAGTCGAGGTCAATGAAGAGATGCTCCTTGAGGAAATTCAGACGATTTCAATCGAGCTATCGGCGCAACAGCAGGAAAATGCTGAAGTTGGCATAACTGCTGGGATCAAAACGGTAATTGAGCACATGAAAATGGGTATCGATTACGATGTTCTTGCCGATGAGATCGACGAGTCAGAGTATGATGACCATCCGGATGTTATTGAGTCGATGCTGGAGCAGGCGCGTCGGATCAATAAGCGGGACAGTCGTAAGAATATTAAGCTCATTCGCGAGGTCGAACGCAAGATCATTAAGCGTATCGAGGCACGCAAGACGGACGACTCATAGCACTCTCTCTACTCATGCTCCATAACGCCCCCGCCCCAAAAATTTACCAACCCTGCATCCCGCAATACCTGCAACTGCTGCCGTATATTTGGCTGCTGTTTAGTCCAAGTGTCACTTCGCATGTATCAGGAGATGGGCTTGCTAATGAAGCTGTCGTGAGTGACTAATGGCTGGAGTAACGCGACACCCCGAAATCTGGCTCAGGCCGACTTGATCGGCCTGCCCATCTCCCAAAGCTTTCCGCTGGCAAGCACGGACTGAGGGCCAGCGTTGATCGAGTTCATGCAGGGACCGACCTTCTCCACCGCACCCAATGGGAGATGGGCTCGCCGATCAAGTCGGCGAGAGCGGGTTGGGGTTGGGAGGTGTGCTTTCACTCCATCGTCCGAGCAGGACGCCACCTGCACCACACACTCTCTCCTCCCGCTCAGGCCGACTTGATCGGCCTGCCCATCTCCCACAAGGTGCGGCCATGCCGGGTGGGTGGTTCTACATCATGGTCAACCGCAAGAACGGGACGATCCATTGCGGGTCCACGCGGGACCTCGCGGCGCGGGATGTCGAGCACAAGACGCAGGCAAGCCCGAAGAGCTTCACGGCGCGATATGGCTGCAGCAAATTGGTCTACTACGAATACAATGACGACCTTCGCGATGCGGTGGCGCGGGAGAACGCGGTGAAGCGCTGGAAGCGGCAGTGGAAAGTGGAGCTGATCGAGCGGGACAACCCGAACTGGTTCAACCTGCCGCTCGATCCTCGGGACTTTCGGTAGGGAAGCGGGAGCCGTCACCTACGACCGACAGCCCTGGGAGATGGACCCGCCGGTCGAGCCGTCGGGAGCGGACTGGGTTTGGATGGAGCGCCCCATAGCTATCGGATGGTCGCAACGCAGCCTGCATCGCACTTTTCTTCTCCCGCTCAGGCCGGCTTGACCGGCGGGCCCATCTCCCATGAGGGGCGGTCGGGGCGTAAGGGTAATCGGGAGTTGCCGTTGGTAGCTTCGAGCGTTCGCTACCGGGCCACCCTTACCCTATCCGAGACCGTTGGGAGATGGGCCCGCCGATCAAGTCGGCGGGAGCGGTGAAGAAAGTAAGAAGATTCGGGTCAGTGTTGCGCTCGCCTTGGCGTGTGAGGAATGCCCTCATCCTCGGTATTGCTTACACACCTCCCGTCATCATCCCCGCTCCCCCGCGCCGCAAACCCTGCTGCCACCGCGCATCGCCCGAAAACAATCCTCGCTAACCCTCTCCCACCAAACAAAATGATCCCCACTTTCGAAACCTCCCCTATATTCGGTCCCGTTCGTTGCTCAGGCACGGGGAGGCGCATGACCCTCGGATTGGAGCGGCGGATGAGGAGCGAGGGCTTGGATCGCGTGCGGGGGACGTCCCGCCGGTTGGGCCTTCCGGACTAGAACTCCCGACGGGAGACGCCTGGGTTCCAGGCGGGCGTACGGTCGGAAAGCAGGACGGAAGGCACGCGCATTCGGGCGGTGGTCGCGAGGCGGGGAGTATGCGCCCCCGCGCCGCGCCCCATCCCGACCCCGCCTCCTCTCGGTTCGGCTC
>JBATXP010000071.1:0-4002 GCA_049673465.1 Litorimonas sp. | reverse complement strand
AGCTTGGAGAGCCTAGCGCTTGAAGATCTTGGACGCGATGACGGACACGATGATCGCGCCGATGACGGTGCCGATGAAGCCCGCAACCTCGCCCGCCTCGTAGAAGCCGAGCGTCTCGCCCAGCCAGGTGAAGAGCAGCCCGCCCAGCACGCCGGCGAGGATCATCATGATCAGGCCCTTGGGTTCGTGCTTGTCGGGCAGGATGATCTTGGCGACGAAACCGGCGAGCGCGGCGACGATGATGGTCCAGATGATGCTCATGTCTTCTCCCAAGCGTGAGACGGATCAGCCTGCCTAACGCGCGCCCGGCGAAACGTTTCCGAAAAAGCGGACGTTCGATCCATTTATCCCGCGAGCGCGATCACGCCCGTCCGGGTCGTGGCGAAATAGGCCTTGGCCCCGTCCAGCTCGTCGTCGATGGCCGGATGGCGCACGTCAAGCCCGCCCGTATAGGTCCCGAAGCTCGGCATGATGATGCGGTCCCGCGAGGCCGCCCAGCAGGGCGCGGACAGGCCGCCGCCCCGCGTCGCGATGCGCACCTTGGGATGCAGGTGGCCGCACACATTGACCCCGTCCTCGACCAGGGGCGCGGTCGGGTGGTGGGTCAGCAGGAAGCCGCCGCATTCCAGGTGATCCTCCCGGTCGCCCCGCAGGTCCTTCGGCACGTCCGGGTCGTGATTGCCCAGGATCCAGGTGAAGCGCTCCACCGCGCCGACCAGATCGTTCATCGCGGCGAGATCCGCGTCCGCGAGCCGGTCCCCGGCATGGATGTCGTGGAAACTGTCGCCCAACGCCGCCACGCGCCGGGGCCGGAAGATCTCGATCAGCTCGCCCAGCCGCGCCACCGTGTCCGGCGTGTCGTAGGTCGGCAGCGGCGCACCGCCGATCGCCTGCAGGTAGGAGCCCTTCTCGAAGTGGAGATCCGCCACCAGCAGCGTCTCGCAGTCGGGCAGGAAGGCCCCCTTGCGACGGTCGAACACGACGGCCCCCGCGCGGGTCGCGAACTCAAGCCGCTCCATCGGCGCGCGCGCGGGACGGGAACGGACCCGGCTCCGACCCTGACTCTGGCCCCGCCGATGCCGCCTCCCCGTCTGCCCGCTCGTCCACATACGCCTTCACCTGGTTCAGCAGGCTGTCGCCCAGCCCTTCCATGTAGTCGCGGACATGGCTGGATTCGGCGGCGGCTTGGGCGACCATCCGGTCGCGCGCGTCGCCGCGAATCTGTTCGCGTCCGACCTGCATCATGGCGGGAATGGAGAGCGGGCTGGCATGGGGCAAGGTGCGGAACGCAGTGTCGTGCTTAACCTCCGACAAGAAGCTCCGCAGCCGATCCACATCCAGCAGGTCGCCTTCCGCTTCCTTGCGCGCGATGCGCAACAGGATGTGGTCGGGTTCGTATTTCAGCAGAACGTCGTAGATCAGGTCGGTGGAGAAGGTGACCTGCTTCATGGTGCGCTGCTGACCCGGCAGGCGCTGTTCCGTCAGCCCGGCGATGGTCGCGATCTTGCGGAAACTCCGCTTGATCATGGGCGAGTTCACGATCCACGCATCCAGGTCGGCCTCCAATATGTCGTCGTCCAGCAGCCCGTCGAGGCTGTTCACCGGCTCCAGCGAGGTGATGCAGAGCGCATAATCCGTGATGGTGAAGTTGATCGGGGCGAGGCCCATCCGCTCCATTCGCTTGGTCAGGAGGAACCCCAGCGCATTGTTGACCTTTCGCCCCTCGAACGTGTGGACGACCAGCACGTGGTCGTCCCGCTCGAAGAAGCTCTCCACCAGGAGGCCGCTCCCGCCCGGCAGGTCCGAATAGAGCGATTGCAGCGTCAGCCAGCGCTCCACCTGCTCCGGCAGGCGGTGCCAGCGACCGGGATCGGATACGACTTCGCGCACCCCGTCGGCGAGGTAGCTCGACAGCGGCATCATGCCGCCCGCATAGGCCGGGATCTTGGGCCGCGACCGGGGTGCGGGCACGGCCTCCACGGCCATGTCGCGCACGCCCTGATAGCGCAGCGTTTCCCCGGCGAAGGCGAACGTGTCGCCGGGATTGAGGTTCATCACGAAGCGCTCCTCGATCTCGCCGACGATGCGCCCGCGCTTGGACTTGGAGGACGGCAGGCGGCGCACCTTCAGCTTGGCATATTCCACGATGGTGCCGATATTCATGCGGTGGCGGCGGGCCTGCGGCTGGCTGGCGATGGTATAGCCGCGCGAGGTCTGCTTGAGCCGCCGGAAGCGGTCATAGGTCTTCAGCGCGTAGCCCCCGTCCACGGCAAAGGACAGGATGGCGTCGAAATCCTCCCTGGCGAGCTTGCGATAGGGCCAGGCGGAGCGGATTTCCGCCAGCGCCTCACGCTTGCGGATGCGGCCCGCGCAGCCCCGGTTGACGAGATATTGCACCACCACGTCCATGGAGCCCGTGGAATAGTCGTCGCCGTCGCGGTGGCCATCCCGAATGGCCTGGATCGCCACGTCGCATTCCACCACCTCCAGCGGGTTGGTCGGGACCAGGATCGCCTTGGAGGCTTCGTCGATGCGGTGGTTGGACCGGCCGATGCGCTGGAGCAGGCGCGACACGCCCTTGGGCGCGCCGACCTGCACGATCACGTCCACGTCGCCCCAGTCGATGCCCATTTCCAGCGCGGAGGTCGACACGACGGCGCGCATCCGCCCGCCACTGATCAGTGCCTCGGTCTTCTGGCGGCGGTCGCGCGACAGCGACCCGTGGTAGACGCCGATGGGCAGCCCGCCCTCATTGACCTCCCAGAGCTGCTGGAACAGCACTTCGGCCTGGGCGCGCGTATTGACGAACACGATGCTGGTGCGGTGATCCTCGATGACACGATAGATGTCGCGCACGGCGAAGCGCGGACTGTGCCCGCCTAGGGGAAACTTGCCGTCCGGTTCGATGATGGTGATCTCCGGCGGGGTGTCGCCCGCCACCTCGATCAGCTCCGCCGGGCGGCCCGACGGCCCCAGCCAGGCGGCCGCCGTTTCGGGCTGCGCCACGGTCGCGGAGAGGCCGAAGCGCACATGCTCCGGGGCGAGCGTCTTCAGCCGAGCCATCGCGAGGCTGGTGAAATCTCCGCGCTTGCCGGTGGTGAAGCTGTGCATCTCGTCGATCACCACGCATTTGAGCGACGCGAAATAGTCGGCCGCATTGTCGTAGGACAGCAGCAGCATCAGCGATTCCGGTGTGGTCAGCAGGATGTCGGGCGGCTGGGTCTGCTGCTTGCGACGCTGGTAGCTCTTCGTGTCGCCCGTGCGCACCCCGATCTCGATGGGCAGGTTTAGATCACCCACGGGCCGCATCAGGTTGCGCTCGATATCGTTGGTCAGGGCGCGCAGCGGCGAGATGTAGAGCGTGTGCAGCGCATGGTCGGCGACCGCCCCCGGAAGGCGGCCCGCCTTGGTCCGCGCCAGGTCGCACAGGGACGGAAGGAACCCCGCCAGCGTCTTGCCACCGCCCGTCGGAGCGATCAGCAGCGTGTCGGTCTGCTTCGCGAACTGCTCCACCATGCGCCGCTGATAGGGCCTGATGGTCCAGTCGCGTTCCCAGAACCAGTCCTCGATCAGCGGCGGAATCACCGCCGCGTCGGGATCGAGCTGAGCCGGATCGGACATGTCGAAGGGTGCGGACATCGGTGTGATTACGTGCGGAACGGCGGGAAGCTCCCGGTTTGTTTCGGTTTCGTAAGGCGGGACGAGGATGGGTCGATATGCATTCGGGCAGGAGGTCAGGTGCGACCGGAGGGCTGTCTTCCGGCAAGTCTGGCGTTTGTGCCGGGAGTGGCACGAAGCGCGGGCCTCGTTCCGGCGAAGGAACAAGAGTAGGGTTACCTTTTTACGCTGGCCCGAGGCCCGCGCGTTCGATGTGCGCAGCTGGCGTTAGCGCTTTGGCTCCGGCGGCCCGCAATGGGCGCACGCCGGGAGACGGATGAGCGGCTTGCCAGCTTTCGGCTGACGGCCGCCGGCCGCTCTCGGCCGGAGGGCACACGGCGGGCC
>JBATXP010000070.1:0-13853 GCA_049673465.1 Litorimonas sp. | reverse complement strand
GGCCCGCCGTGTGCCCTCCGGCCGAGAGCGGCCGGCGGCCGTCAGCCGAAAGCTGGCAAGCCGCTCATCCGTCTCCCGGCGTGCGCCCATTGCGGGCCGTCGGGGCCAAAGCGCTGACGCCAGGTGCGCACATCGGACGCGCGGGCTCTGTCCTTGCGTAAATGGTTTTGTTTCTCCCTTCCCCATCGCGGGGCAGGGCCCGCGCTTCGTGCCACTATCGGCACAAAACGCTCTTCTTGCCGGACGGTGCGGTCCGGTCGCACCCGAAGACCTGCCTGCAACACATCCCCGTAAAATAAAATGCGTCTGCCCCTTCAACACTAGGATTTCATTCCTACATCGGAACGGAAACACACCAGCGCTGGTTCTAGCGGTGGCCCATACCCACATGACGATGAACAAGGAGACAGGGCGATGGATATCCAGGCCTATACACAACGCGCGCGCGCCGTGATCCAGTCGGCCCAGGCGGAAGCCGTGACGCGCGACAACCAGCAGATCGTGCCCAGCCACATCATGCTGGCGCTCTTGATGGAAGACGGCGAGCTGCCGCGCAATCTGGTGCAGATGGCGGGCGCGTCGGCCGATGCGCTGAAGGCGAATGTGGAGCGCGAGCTGGCGCGTCTGCCCCGCGTGACGGGCGGGAACGGCCTGTCGCTGAGCCAAGCGGCGGCGAAGATTTTCGCGTCTGCCGAAAAGAACGCCAAAAAGGCGGGCGACGCGTTCGTGACGCTGGAGCGCCTCCTGCTCGCCACCGCGCTGGGGGCCGACAAGGATCTGGCCTCCGGCATGGACGCGGCGGGGCTCGACACGTCGCGCCTGACAGAGGCCATCAAATCCGTGAGAAAGGACCAACCCGTGACGTCGGACACTGCCGAAGACCAGTATGAAGCGCTTTCCAAATATGCCCGCGACCTGACCCAGGCGTCGCGCGACGGCAAGCTCGACCCGGTGATCGGGCGCGACGAGGAAATCCGCCGCACGATCCAGGTGCTGTCGCGCCGGGGCAAGAACAACCCGCTACTGATCGGCGAGCCGGGCGTCGGCAAGACCGCCATCGCCGAAGGCCTCGCCAACCGCATCGTGAGCGGCGACGTGCCGGAGTCCATCCGGGACAAGCGGCTGCTCGCGCTCGATCTCGGCAGCCTCGTGGCGGGCGCGAAATATCGCGGCGAGTTCGAGGAACGGCTCAAGGCCGTGCTCAAGGAGGTCGAGGACGCGAACGGGCAGATCATCCTGTTCATCGACGAAATCCACCAGCTGGTCGGCGCGGGCAAGACGGACGGCGCGATGGACGCGGCCAACCTGCTCAAGCCTGCCCTGGCGCGCGGCGAGCTGCACTGCATCGGCGCGACAACCTTGGACGAGTACCGCAAATATCTGGAGAAGGACGCCGCCCTGTCCCGCCGCTTCCTGACCGTATTCGTCACCGAGCCGACGGTGGAGGACACGGTCTCGATCCTTCGCGGCCTGAAGGAGAAGTACGAAGTCCATCACGGCATCCGCATTAGCGACGCCGCGATCGTGTCCGCCGCGCGCCTGGCCGACCGCTACATCACGGATCGCTTCCTGCCGGACAAGGCCATCGACCTGATGGACGAAGCCGCGTCGCGGCTTCGCATGCAGGTCGATAGCAAGCCCGAAGAACTCGACCAGATCGACCGCAAGCTGATCCAGCTCAAGATCGAGGTGGAAGCGCTCAAGGCCGAAAAGGACGACGCCTCCAGGGAGCGGCTCGACAAGCGCCTCGCCGAGATCGAGGCGCTGGAGGAGCAGTCCGCCGAGATGACCGCCGAATGGGAAGCCGAGAAAGGCAAGCTCGCCAGTGCCACCGACGTCAAGGAGCAGCTGGAGCGCGCGCGCTTCGAGCTGGAGGATGCGGTGCGCCGGGGCGACTACGAGGCGGCCGGGCGGTTGCAGCATGTCGATATCCCGCAGCTCGACGCCCGCATGGCGGAGCTGGAACAGGGCGGCGACAATGCGTCCGATGCGGAGACCGTGACGCCCGACACCATCGCGACCGTGGTCAGCCGCTGGACCGGCATTCCGGTCGAGAAGATGCTGGAAGGCGAGCGTGACAAGCTGATGGCGATGGAGGACCTTTTGGGCAGCCGCGTCATCGGCCAGGAAACCGCCGTGGAGGCCGTGTCCGACGCGGTGCGCCGCGCGCGGGCGGGCTTGCGCGATCCGCAGCGGCCCATCGGCTCGTTCATGTTTCTCGGCCCGACGGGCGTGGGCAAGACTGAGCTGACCAAGGCGCTGGCGGAATTTCTGTTCGAATCGGACGACGCCATCACCCGCGTCGACATGAGCGAATTCATGGAGAAGCACAGCGTGTCCCGTTTGATCGGCGCGCCTCCCGGCTATGTCGGCTATGACGAGGGCGGCGTGCTGACGGAAGCCGTGCGGCGTCGGCCCTATCAGGTCGTGCTGTTCGACGAGATCGAGAAGGCGCATCCGGACGTGTTCAACGTCCTTCTGCAGGTCCTGGACGATGGTCGCCTGACGGATGGCCAGGGCCGCACGGTCGACTTCAAGAACACGCTGATCATCATGACGTCCAATATCGGCGCGCAGCACCTGCTCAATCTCGGCGATGGGGAGAGCGTGCAGAAGGCCAAGGTGGGCGTGATGGCGGAAGTCAGCGCGCATTTCCGGCCCGAATTTCTCAACCGGATCGACGAGATCCTCCTGTTCGAGCGTCTCAAGCCCGAGCATATGGGCGCCATCGTGGACATCCAGATGAACCGCCTCAAGGGCTGGTTGAAGGACAAGCAGATCGGCATCGAGCTGACCGACGCCGCAAGAGAGCATCTGGGCCGGGACGGCTACGATCCCTCCTACGGGGCGCGGCCGCTCAAGCGGGTGATCCAGAAGCAGGTCCAGGATGAGCTGGCCCGCGAACTGCTGGCCGGGCGGATCCATGACGGCGATGTCGTCAAGATCGACGCGGCTGGTGGCAAGGTGCGCGTCAGCGTGCTGGGTCCGGTGGAGGCGGAGGAGTCTACGGACGCCTAGAGCATAGCCGTTGCGGTTTCCGCAACGGCGATTTGCTTTCAGTTTCGTTTATCATCGGAAGCGCAACGCCTAACTGGGTCTCATCGAAACACGAACGAGGCCTCACATGACCACCCTAACGCAAAAAACGCTTACCCGTAGCCTGCCCGGCCAGGACGCGCTGGACCGTCTGACCCGTAACGTCGCCCCGCTGGCCGGGCGCATCCTGATCGGCGGCATGTTCGCCGTCGCCGGGCTCACAAAGACCGGCGCGGCCTATGCCGGGACGCAGGGCTATATGGAATCGGTTGGCCTGCCGGGCGGGCTGCTGCCCCTCGTCATCGCGTTCGAGATCGGGGCCGGGCTGATGCTGATCGCGGGCTGGAAGGCGCGCGCCGTGGCGACTTTGCTGGCGGGCTTCACCGTCCTGACGGCGATCGCCTTTCACGGAAACCTGTCCGATCCGGTTCAGTCGCTCTTCTTCACGAAAAATCTCGCCATTGCGGGTGGATTGCTGATGATCGCCGGGCTGGGCGCGGGCCGCTTCGGCCTGGATTCCCGCAACGCCGAACGCTCGGGCCTGTGATGTCCGATCCGCATTCACCCTCCATTGGCGGCTGGATCACGGTCGCCGTCATGACCGCCTCGCTGACCGGCTTTCTCGGCCTGATGCACGGTGCGGTCTGAAACGAAGGAGGCCCGGCAAATGCCGGGCCTCGATCGTCTAGGATGCGTCGCCTTCAGGCTTGGGCTTGGGCTTGGGCTTGGGCCCTGGCTTCTTGCGGGGCGTACCATCCTTTTTGAGCAGGTTGCCATCCGCATCGCGAAGCAGCTTGGTGCCGGGTTTCGGGCCGGGCTTGGCGCGAACCGGCTTGCCGTCCGGGCCGAGCACTTTGGGCTTGTTCTTGGATCCCTTGGGCCGCCCGCGTCCGCGCTTGACGGGCTCTCCGGTCGCCGGGTCGAGAATGGGCTTTGTCTTCGAGGCCGTCGTCCCGGTCGCGGCCTTGGCTTTGTTCTTCGAGCCCTTGGGGCGGCCGCGTCCGCGCTTGGCTGGCGCCGTCGCGGAGGCGGCCTCCGCCTTGGGCTTGCTGGTGGATCCCTTGGGTCGTCCAGGACCGCGCTTCTTGACCGCCGACCCGTCGATGGCGGACGGCTCCAGCGCCTTGACGGGCGTGGGCTCGTCAGCGGCGTCGGGGACGGAGCCTTCGCCCATGACGGACTTGTCCATCATGGATGCATCCGGCGCGACGTCGGCCTTGACCGCGCCGGGCACGACGGACTTGGCCTTGGCGGTCAGGCTATCGGTCGTGTCCTCGACCTGGTCGCGGACATTGTCCACCGCCGTTCGGGTCTTCTCGCTCGCCGTCTTGGTGAGATTGCGGGTTCCGGCGACCGCCGCTTCGGCAGCGCGGCGCGTTTCCAGCATCGGGTCGATATCGACCAGTTCGGAGCGCCCCTTGTCCGGAGACAGATTGTCGTTGATCCGGAAGACGGCGACCATCAGTTCCGCAATGATGCGAATGGAAACCAGGGCCAGGAAGAAGGACGCGATCGCATTTATGAATTCGACGAAAACCGCCAAGGGGTCGAGTTGAATAGCATCGAGAAACTCGGCGAAAAACGCGAGACCGAAAACAATTAGCGCCAGCCAGAAAAACGGGACGACCAATTTTTCCTTGAAGAGTTTATCGAATGAGAAAAAGAAATTGAGGAGATTTTTCACGTGTGTCCGCCATTGGAGCCAGAAACGAATCAAACTTCAATAACCGAGTGGCAATTCGCCACGCAAGCGAATTGAATAAAAAAGACTAATTCCGAAGACCTAAGGTTAAGGGAAAGAAACCCTACACCTCGATTTTCGAAGATTTCAACCCTACTCAGGCAAGGCAGCCGTGAGGACGGCAGCTGGCGGGGTCGGCTCCATGATCGGCGCGGTGGCGCGCAAGGCCTCGATTTCCGCGCGACGGTCCTCGAAGGCGGGCTTCTGGGACTTCGACAGGGGCTTGCCTGACAATTGCGACAGGCGAGCCGGATTGATCTTCTTACCGTTCAGGTGGACTTCGTAATGCAGGTGCGGCCCGGTGCTTCGACCCGTGGAACCCACATAGCCGATGACCTGGTCCTGGGTGACGTAGGCGCCTGACTTGATGCCGCTCGCAAACTTGGACAGGTGGGCGTAGGCCGTCTTGTAGCCGTCCGTGTGGCGGATCAGGATATAATTGCCGTAGCCGCCATTGCGGTTGGCGCGTTCCACCCGACCGGAACCCGCGGCGAGAATCGGCGTGCCGGTCGGGGCGGCGAAGTCCACGCCGCTATGCATCTTGCGGTAGCCGAGGATCGGATGGCGGCGCTTGCCGAACCGGGAGGACAGGCGCGCACCGTTGATGGGCGTGGCGCGCAGCATGCGTTTGGCGGTCTTGCCGTCCGCGTCGTAATAATTTTCGCGACCGTCTGAGTCCTCGAACAGCCAGTAACTCAATTCCTTCCCACGGGGCGCGAAGGAGGTGTAGAGCAGATCGCCCGCCTTGACGATCTCGCCCTTATGGTCGCGGGCGACCTCGAAGAACAGTTCGAATTCGTCGCCCGGCTGGATGTCGCGTTGGAAATCGACGGAATATTCGTAGATATTGGCGAATTGCTGGACCACCTTGTCCGGCGCGCCGAGACGGGTCGCGTCGACATAGAGCGAATTTTCGATGGTGGCGCGCACGCCCATCGTTTCGTAGCGGAATTCCGCTTCGACGGAGCGGGAGGACCAGCCTTCGCCCGCGCGCGAGACGAACACGGTGCGCTCCGCCGAAGGCTTGAAAGTCACGTCGCTGACCGCGCCGTTCTCGAAATGGAGGTTGAAGGTCTGACCCGCGCGGAGACGGCGCGGAGAATATTGCTCGGAGAAGGATTGAACGAGCTTGTGCGCCTCGGGCCCGCTTAGCCCCTCGCGCTGCAGCATGGGTCCGAGATTGTCGCCCGGCTTGAGGGTCACGTCGCGCACGTCGCGCAAGGGCGCGTCGAACTCTTCGGCCAAGGCCATGTCGAAACGTGTCAGGTCGAAGCCGTGATCGGGCATGGTCACTTCGGCCAGGGCGAGCGTCTCGGCGCGGTCCGGCAGGGCCATCATGCCCACCATCGCGACCGCGCCGAACGCGGCGAGCGCCTTGAGCTTGTTGCGAGCCGGGATCCGCGTGCCGCTATAGTCGGCGAAAGCCTTGATGCGGACGTCCAATGCTTGCTTCAAACCGTTGCCCATACGATCTCGTCCTCCACGGCAGTGTGCGTCGCACCGCCTCATCATCATCTCTTACGGATTGCCCCTGCAATGCCGATTGACCCTTCATGAAGGGTTAACCGTATCGGCATCCCCCGTCACCTTACCGGTTTTTTATGGTGGGTTCAGCTTGTCCGGCCTAAACGCTCAAACATGAACGCCCCTGGAACCGCAACGCCGAAGCGCAGTCCCCTGCGCCGGGCGCTCATCTGGCTGGGCGCGATCCTTGCGGTCCTGCTGCTGATCGCGGCCCTCATCGCAGGGTGGGCGTGGCAGAACCGCTACAGTCTCATGGAACGCCAGGCGATCACCTATCTCGGCTCGATCGGGATCGACGCGGATCTGCGGATCGGGTCCGCCGACGGGACCCGAGCCGACATTCGCGATATCCACCTGTCGCAGAATGGCGAGCGCTTCCTGTCCGTGGACCGGCTGGAGGCGGAATATCAATGGCGCGATCTGCTGAACGGTCAGGTGGAACGTCTGGCCTTCACGCGACTGGACGCCGTCGTCACGCTGGACGAGTCCGGACGCATCGTCGACGGATGGGTCCCGCCCACATCGGGCGAAGGCGGGCAGGGCTTTCCGGCACGAGGCATTTCGCTGCAGGATAGCGCCGTCTTGCTGCGCACACCCTTCGGCGACGTGCCCGTCTCCGGCGATGCGGATATTCGAAGCCTTTCCGATCTGGAGTTCGACGGACAGCTGGCCCGGACCACGCTGCGTCGCGATAGCCTCGCCGCCACGCTGGAAGGTCCGCTCTCGCTCGGCCGAGCCGGAGCCGAGCTGGCCGTTGCCGCGCCCGACATGCAGGTAGTGATCGATCACCCGGCCGCGACCTTGCGCGACTCGCAGCTTGAGCTGGACGCGCGGTACGATCTCGACACGCGGTACGCGTCCGGAACCTCTACCCTGTCCGGGGGGCAGTTCGAAGCCTCCGCCGGGATCATCGGGAGGATCGAGAGCGTCTCGGTCGATGGGAGCTGGTTGGACGGAACGATTCAGGGCGTCCTGGATGCGGAGCTTCTCGATCTGTCCGTCATGGACGCGGAGCGCCGCAGCCAGCTTGCCCGGACGCTCAGCCTCGCCAACGCGCTGTCCGAAGTGCCCGTGGCCCAGAACTTCGCGCCCGGCCTCGTTGCACCCTTGTCGGAACTGCTGACACGCGCCGACCTGTCCGCCTCTGCCGATCTCTTCCTGGACAGGACACGTCGCACCCTGACCTTGCGCGAACCCATGACCGTCAGCGGGGACGGAACCGAGCTCCTCCTATCGCCCGGACCGGATGACGCGTTCTATACCTACGTCCTGGGATCCGGTTTGTACGACATCCACACTGTGGCCACCCTGTCGCGGCCCGTTCCGCTGACGCTGGAGCCTCTGTCCGTCACCATCCGCACCGAGGACGGGCTCGGCGTGAGCGGCGTCGCTGCCGCTTCGGGGACGATGCAGACACGGCAGTCCTGGCGCGCGCGGACGCAGGGCGGGCGACCCGCCCGACTGGGTCCCCTGTCCGTCGCCTTCGACTATGCCGCTCCCGTGGACGCGCCGTCCCAATTGGTCCTGCGCGGGGCCGCCGACTATGACGGCGACGTGCCTGGCGGCTATGTGGACGGGCTGCGCGCCAGCGGGCGGCTGACGACAAACTTGGCGGACGGCCGGACCCGCGTGGACTTCGTCCCCGACAGGCGCTTGTCGTTCGACCGGCTGGAAACCACGTCAGAATGGACCGTGGAAGATTTCAGCGGACAGATCGTTCCGCGCTCGCCGCTCTATGCCCGCACCGAAGGGCGACCGGCCCTTGTCGCCACGGACCTGTCCGACGCCACGCTGCGGGCCGTGCGGGCGGCGACCGACACGGTGGACGCCGCCGCGCTCGACCTTTCCATTGGGACGGCGTCCCTGTCCGGAACGGTCGGAACCTCACGCCAGGACTGGCAGGTCGCGTTCGAGAGCATCGGACTGACCTCGGACAGCTTCCCGGTCGAGGGCACGGATCTGTCCCTGCCCAGCGGCACGCTGACGGTCGGCCTGTCGGGTGACGCCCGAACCGATTTCGCCCTGTCCGCGCCCACGTCGGAGCTGGCGACCCCAGCCTATGTCGTGCGGGGTATGTCCTTGGAGGCCTCGGGCACGGCGGAGCGCTACTCGCTCGATTTCGCGGGCGGGCGGGTGCGGATGATCCCGCAAACGGAAGACGCCATCCCTCTGCCCACCCTCCCGGCCTCCGGCACGCTGATCTTCGCGGACGGTCGATTCTCAGGACGTGCGCAGGCCGCTCTTCCCAATGCTCCGGACAACCCGTTCGACATCGACTATACGTTGGGTCCGGACGGCGGCGAGGCGAAGATCGCCATCCGAGACCTGCGCTTCCGACCCGGAGGGCTGCAACCGCAGGAGCTGATCCCGACGCTGCGTGGCAAGATCGCGCGGGTCACGGGCGCAATCAATGCCGACCTCTCCATGCGCTTCGGCGGCGACGGCCCGCCCAACGGCACGGGCACGGTCGAGATCGTCGACATGGCGCTCGGCACCGCGCCGGGGCCGGTCACCGGCCTGTCCGGCACGGTGGAGCTAACGTCGCTGTTCCCAGTGGTCACCGCGCCGGACCAGATCCTCTTCATAGACGCGTTCGACCCCGGCTTTCCGCTGGAAAACGGCGAAGTCACCTATGCGCTCATCACGGACGGAATCGCCATTTCGCGCGCCGTGTTTCCGCTGGGAGAGGGGAGCGTCCGGTTCGATCCCTTCACCTGGACCTACGGGGCGGAGGAGAACCGCGTCGTCCTGCGCGTCAGCGGCGTGGAGATCGGCGACTTCCTGCGCGACATCGGCGGAGGCCGCCTGACCGTCACGGGCGCGCTGGAAGGCACGATCCCGGTCGTGGTTCGCGGCATCGAAGTGCTGGTCGAGAATGGCCGCATCGACGTGCGCGGCGGCGGGACGATACGCTATCGCTCCGACGATCCCAACCCCAACATGGCGTTGAAGGCGCTGGAAAACTTCAACTATCAGGCCCTGTTTGCGGAGGTGAACGGCCCGCTCGACGGGGACGTGAAGCTCGGCCTGATCTTCACAGGATCCAACCCGGACGTACTGTTTGCCGTTCCGTTTCAGTTCGACGTGACGGTAGAGGGCGAGCTGTTCAACATCGCGCGCAACCTCAATCCGAACGGCCTGCAGGACCGGATCGTCAACACGGTGACCAGCGAGGTCACCGGCACACCGTCGCGTTAGACTAGCCGGGGCCGCTCGTGTTTGGGCCGGCCGTCGCGCCTTCGCCGACGAACGGATTGTAGCGCCGTTCCTGCCCGAACGTGCTCATGCCGCCATGGCCCGGAACGAAGCGCATCTCGTCGCCGAGCGGAAACAGCTTGGTCCTGATGCTGTCGATCAGCTGCTGGTGGTCGCCCTTGGGAAAGTCGGTCCGCCCGATCGAGCCCTGGAACAGCACGTCACCCACGAAGGCGATCTTCATCGGCGCGTTGTAGATCACCACATGACCGGGCGTGTGGCCCGGCGTGTGGACCACGTCGAAGGTCACCCCGCCGATCTCCAGCTGGTCGCCATCTTCCAGATAGCGGTCCGGCACGACCTTTCGGCCCATGCCGGGATGGCCGTATTGCGCCCATTGATCGGTAATGCCGTCCATCCAGAACTGGTCGTCCTTATGCGGGCCGATGACCGGCACGCCGAGCTCCTCGCGCAGCTGGTCCGCCCCGCCCGCGTGATCCAGATGACCATGCGTCAGCCAGATCGCCTTGAGCGTCACGCCCAACTCGTCCAGCCGCGCCTTCAGCCGGTCGGCTTCCCCGCCCGGATCGACAAAGATGCCTTCCATCGTGTCCGTATCGTAGAGCAGGGAGCAGTTCTGCTGAAACGGCGTGACGGGAATGATCTTGAGTTCGAGCATGGGGACCATGTCGGGCCGCGACGCGCCTGCGTCAACGCGCCTGCATGACATTTCGGACATTCAGGACCCGTTCAGCCGGTTTGCCCTACCCCGTCATCAGGCCGTTCACGCGGTCTCTCTCTTTTCGACTTCGAAGCCCGGATGCTCGCATCCGGGCTCTTTTTTTGCCCGGAATCGATATGAGTTAATCATTCTCACCAATATGTCAGCCAACCGTCACGTCCAGGTCACGAAGCGAGGCCTATAGGGTGGTCATCCCTTCCCTGGGCGGCTTGCGCCTCTCCCCTCCCCTGACCGACGCGCAAGCCGCCACCCTTTTTGGGCCAGGCGAAGAAATCAGTCCTCCAGCATCTCCCGGATCGCCGTCAAGGCTTGCTCTCGCGCGACCGTTCGTTGCGCAGGGCGAGCGGACTTCCACTCCTCGTTGGTTTCGATCGCCTTGGCCATTTCCGCGCCCAGCAACAGGTCCTTGATCGTGACCTGTCCGGCCTCGAACTCGTCCGAGCCGATCAGCACGGCGATCTTCACGCCCCGGCGGTCGGCGTATTTCATCTGCTTGGTCACATTGCCGGAGCCGGTGAACACTTCGGCCCGCAGACCGGCCTCCCGAAGCTCCGCCGCCAGTTCGAAATAGTGCGGCAGCAGGCCTCGGTCGAACACGGTGATCAGCACGGGCGGCTCCGCCTCCAGGCTCAGCGCCTCCATCCGCTCCAGTGCCGACACGAAGCGCGACACACCGAAGGAGAAGCCCGTCGCCGGAACCGGCTGGCCCCGAAAGCGCGAGACCAGATCGTCATAGCGCCCGCCCCCACCGATGGAGCCGACCCGCACCGGGCGTCCCTTTCGATCGGTAATGTCGGCCAGCAGTTCCAGCTCGAAGACCGGACCCGTATAGTAGCCGAGCCCCCGCACGACCGACGTGTCGAAGGCGACCCGACTGGAATCAAAGCCCGTGGCGGAGAGCAGGCGGTCGATCTGCGCCAGTTCGTCCACGCCCTGCCGCCCCCGGTCGGAATCGCCGACCAGGCCCGACAGGGTCGCCAGCGTGGTTTCCCGGTCCGGGTCCGAGGCCGTGGTGAAGCCGAGCACCGAGCGGATGCCCGCCGGGCTGAGCTTCGCGCCGTCCGTATAGGCCCCGCTTTCGTCCTCGCGCCCCTCGCCCAGCAGCGCCTCCACGCCCTCCGCGCCCAGCCGGTCGAGCTTGTCGATGGACCGCAGCACCTGCAGGCGCTGCATCGCGCCGGCCTCCGTGTTGGGCACGCCGGAGGCTTCCAATATGCCGTCCAGCAGTTTGCGGTTGTTGACCCGCACCGCATACTGGCCGTCCTCCAGCCCGGCGGCGCGCGCGATCTCGGCGGCGACCATGATCATCTCGGCGTCCGCCACGGCCCCGCCCGCGCCGACCGTGTCGGCGTCGCACTGGGTGAACTCGCGAAAGCGCCCCGGTCCGGGCTTCTCATTCCGGAAGACCGATCCCGATTGGTAGCGCCGGAACGGCTTCGGGATCGCGTCGTAATGTTCGGCCACGAATCGGGCGAGCGGGGCCGTCAGGTCGTAGCGCAAGCTGAGCCACTGCTCGTCATCGTCCTGCAGGGCGAACACGCCGACATTGGGCCGGTCCTCGTCGGGCAGGAACTTGCCCAGCGCGTCCGCATATTCGAAAGCGGGCGTCTGCAGCGGCTCGAAGCCGAAGGAATCGTAGACCGCGAACGCCTTGGCGACGAGCGCGGATTCGGCCCGGATCACCTCGGCGGGGCGGTCCTCGAAGCCGCGCGGGCGTCGCGCCTTGGGGCGGAAGGGTTTCTGTGTCTTGGAGGCCATGGGCGCGCCCCTAGCGGGGACTTCGAAACGCGGCAAGACGCCAGCGCGGCCCTGCACCCTACCGGTCGGCGCAGGCGTCCGCGTCGGACGTCTCGGCCGGTCGAAGCACGGCCCGGATCTCCTCGGCCGCATAGGGCTTGCGCAGGATCGGCAGGCCGCGGAACCGCTCGGGCAGCTGCGAGCTGTCGCTATATCCCGTGGCGAACACGAAAGGCGTGCCCGCCGCTTCCAGCGCTTCGGCGACGGGTTCGGAGGTCTCGCCCTCCAGATTGAAGTCGAGAATGGCGTAGGTGATGTCGGCCCGCTCCAGGGCGGACAGCGCGTCCGCGCAATTGGAGGCGAGGTGGACCGTGTCGGCGCCGAGGTCGAGGACCAGCGCTTCCACATCCATGGCGATGATGAAATTGTCTTCGACAATCAACACATCGCCCGAAAAGACGGTGTTCAAGTCGCGCTCCTGTACGGGCCCGGATAGGCGGTTGGCCCGAATGCCACGACCGTCCCTCGCCCGCACTCGATCTAGCAAATGTTATGGCAGCTTAACCCGGCCCGCGCCGGCCTCCAATAACATGCGTAAACTTTACAGAGTGAATCTTTCCGCCGCCGCGAGCAGCCCCGCCGTGGACGGATCGTGCCCGCCCGACGCCCCCGACTCCATCTCCGACAGGATCGTGTCGGCCAGCACCTTGCCCAGCTCCACCCCCCACTGATCGAAGCTGTTCACCCCCCAGATCACGCCCTGGACGAAGACCTTGTGCTCGTAGAGCGCGATCAGGTGGCCCAGCGCTGTCGGGGTGAGCGCGTCCAGCGTAATCGTGGTGGACGGCCGGTTGCCCGGAAAGGTCTTCTGCGGCGCGAGCGCGTCGAGATCGTCGCGACCCGCATTCTCCTTTCGCACCACGGCCTCCCCCTTGCCCAGCATCAGCGCCTCGCCTTGCGCGAAGCAGTTTGCCAGGAGGGCGCGGTGATGGCCGGGCCGCCCCTCGTGATCGTTCAGCACGGCGACGAAATCCACGGGCGCGCCCGGCACGCCCTGGTGCAGCCATTGGAAGAAGGCGTGCTGCCCATTGGTCCCCTCGTCACCCCAGATGACGGGGCAGGTCGCGGGGACGGGGCGGCCGTCGCGGCCCGCCCCCTTGCCGTTGCTCTCCATCTCCAGCTGCTGGAGAAAGGCGGTCAGCTTGCGCAGGCGGCGACTATAGGGAATCACGGCCAGGCTATCATAGCCGAGCGCGTTGCGGTTCCAGACGCCGATCAGCCCCATCAGCACCGGAACGTTCTCCGCCAGCGGCGCGTCTCGGAAATGGCGGTCCATCGCGGCCGCCCCGTCCAGCATCTCGCCGAACGCCTCCGGCCCGTAGGCGATGGCGAGGCTCAGCCCCACCGCGCTCCAGACCGAATATCGCCCGCCGACCCAGTCCCAAAAATCGAACACATTGTCCGGATCGATCCCGAAGGCGACCGCGCGCTCGCGGTTGGCGGACACGGCCAGCACATGGTCGGACAGCACGCATCCGGCGGCCTCCAGCCAGTCACGCACGCTGTCCGCGTTCATCTTGGTTTCCTGCGTGCCGAAGCTCTTGGACACGACGATCACCAGCGTGCGCGCCGGGTCCAGCCCCGCCAGCGCATCGTTGGCGCTCGCCCCGTCCACATTGTTGGCGAAGTGCAGGCGCGGGCGCGCCTCCCGCGTCGCCGCGAACGCATCCGCCACCAGTCGCGGCCCCAGATCGGACCCACCGATGCCGATATGGACGATGTCGTCGAACCGGTCGGATCTCCGCATCTCCTCCGCAAAGGTGGAGATGCGCCTGCGCATCGCCGCGACCTCGTCGGCCACCGCCTCCCCGCCGACAC
>JBATXP010000069.1:0-4161 GCA_049673465.1 Litorimonas sp. | reverse complement strand
GGCGACGATGGTCAGGCCGACGATCAGGGCGGGCACGCCCCAGTGACGGGCCAGCGCCGCCGCCCCGCGCACGAGCACGTCCCCCGCCACCACGAGAATGACGAGGCCGAGAACCAAGAGCAGGATGGGGGCGAGGAGCGCCACGGGCGGGTAGGTCGCGGAAGGTCTAGTCGATCCGCTTCTTGTCGATGAAGTTCAGCACGGCGAAGGCGAGGAAGATCATGATGAAAGCGAGCAAGGCTGGGTCCATGTGGAAGAGGCCGAAAATGCTGACACCGGCTTGAATGAGGCTGGCCATGGTCTGGCTCCGTGTTGGTCATTGGATCTCGCGGGCTCGCCGCATGCGACGCGTCCCGGTTAGAACGTGCCGCGCCAATAGCGAAGCCCCTGCCCCACGCCAACACCTGAATCCGCATCAAGGTTGCCGCAGGGCAGACTGGAATAGCCCTTGGCGAGCGCCCGATGACGCCGTAACACGACGCGAACCTTAAAGGAGTTACACTATGTTCGGCATGATTCCCTTCGTGAAGGCAGCAGGCAAGGGCCTGGGAAAGATCTTCGGCGGAAACAAGAAAGAGGCGGAAGAGCAGCTCAAGAAGGAGGTCAAGACCTACGACCTCGACACGGACGGCATCGACATCAATGTGGACGATGACGGCACGGTCACGGTCAAGGGCGAAGCCGTCAGCCAGGAGATGAAGGAAAAGATCATCCTTGCCGTCGGCAATGTCGAGGGCGTGGGCGGCGTCAAGGACGAAGCCGGCACGCGGATGCCGGGCCGCGCGTCGCGCTTCCACACGGTCGAATCCGGCGACACGCTGTCGGCCATCTCCAAGACCTACTACGGAACGTGGAAGCTCTATCCGGAAATCTTCGAAGCCAACAAGCCGATGCTCTCGGACCCCGACAAGATCTATCCCGGCCAGGTCCTGCGCATTCCGGACCTCAAGACGGCATCGTCCTAAGGACACCTGTCGCCGGAGCGAAATCAAGAGGGCCAAACGGCCCTCTTTTTTCTTTCAAGGGACCTGAAAACTTGTAAGTCGAGGCCGCGCACTCCCAACAGATACTGGAACGCGCAAGGGCGAAGCAGGGGCTGTATCATGGTTAGACGTTCATTCCACGGGACCCGAACGGGTCCGGTCGTCGCATCGCTGGTCGCAGTCCTATTCTGCCCCGCGATGGCTGCCGCGCAATCCGGATTCGAGGTTTCCGCCTATGGCGGGGCTCAAGGCGCGCTCGACTCCAATGTCGAGATTTCGGACGACCGGGTCGTACCGGACCTCGACGTCGACGTGGAGTGGGAGGGCCGCTCCTTCGACCACCCGATCTATTACGGTATCCGCGCCACATATTGGACGGAAGGCCGGTGGGGGTTCGGTCTCGATCTGACGCATTCCAAGACCTATGCCGATCCCATACCCGCCCCGCTGACCCGTCTGGAGTTCACGGATGGCTTGAACGTCCTCACGGCGAACGCCTACTACCGCTTCGACCGCACGGACTTCGGCATGACGCCGTATCTTGGGGGCGGTCTGGGGATATCCATACCCTATGCCGAAGTCGATTTTCCGGGATCCCAGACCCGGGGCTATCAGGTCGGCGGTCTGGCAGGCAAGTTGATGGGCGGAGTGAAGCAGGAGTTGGGCGCGGACTGGCATCTGTTCGGAGAGGTGATGATCACCCAATCCTTCAACACCGTCGATCTCGAAACGGGCGGCGAACTGTCCAGCGACGTGACGACAGGCGCGTTGAATTTCGGACTTGGCTACACCTTCTAGGCCCTGGAGAGCCTAGTCGGTCGCAGCGTCTTCCGACTCGTCCTCGACGGCGTCCTGGTTCCAGCGATAGATCCGGTCGATCTGGCACCGGTTGAAGCCGGGCACGTCCGCGCTGGTCGCGCCGAACGCGCTGCGGAAGATGCGGATGCGATCGAAGCGGCGTAGGCATCCGCTCGTGCTTTCCAGCCCGAGGCTCTGCGCATCATCCAGGTCGGGACAGGTCCGCGTCACCACGAGATAGTCGTCATTGACCCCGCGGCGCAGCACCACGCTCTCCTCGCGCTCGTCGTAGAAATTGTCGATCCCGCGCGCGAAACAGATGCGTTCGACCTCTTCGCCGACGCGCGGATCGGCAAGCGTTTCCGCCAACCTTTCGCTCCGGGTGGGTGAGTCGGTGGAGGCGCAGGCCGACAGGACCGTTGCAGCCGACAGAAGAACGGGGGCGAAAAGCAAGCGCATCATACCAAACTCCATACCGCCCCGACTTGAGAGATTACTTCGTAGCGGGTTTCGCCGCCTTGCGCCGAGTCGCCTTTTTGGCGGGTTGCGCGGCGGCCTTGAGCGTCTCGATCTCGGTCAGCGCCGCGTCGAGCCGTGCCTTCAGCACATCGAACTCGTCGCGCGTGACCAGATCCATGTCGGCGATGAACTTCTCGGCCTGGGACCGGGACATGGCCTTGAGCTCGTCGCCCACTCCCTTGGCCGCACCGACGGCGTTGGCGACCAGGTTGGACAGATCTTCGAGGGGTTTGCTGCGCGATTGCATGGCGGTCTCCGATAGGGTCTACCTCCACTATCTAGGTCCGCCGCAGCCCGATTGCCAGTTGGCGCTTTGCCAAACGCCGCGCGTTCGCTACGGGTCCCGCCATGTTCGTCCTGTTCGACCTCTTCGGTGCCATCGTCTTTCCGGAGTGGCTGGACGAAACCATCGTGGAGATCGGCCCCGTCGCGCTGCGCTGGTACGGGCTGTCTTACATCGTCGGGCTGTTCGGGGCCTATTTCTACGCCGCCCGCGTGGCGGAGACGGGCCGCTACTGGGTGCCGTCCGGGCCGACCCGCGCGCCGCAGATCGTGCCCACGCGCGAGGACCTGTCGGACCTGATGTTCTACGCCTTTTTCGGCATCATTCTGGGCGGGCGGATCGGCTGGGTGATCCTGTATGGCGGGGCGGACATCTGGTCCCGCCCGCTCGACATCCTCAAGGTCTGGGAAGGCGGGATGAGCTTCCACGGTGGTTTTCTGGGCGTATGCGCGGCGGTCGGCTATGCGGCCTGGCGAAAGAAGACGTCCTATATGCGGTTCGCGGACCTCGCCTGGATCGGCGCGCCGATCGGGCTGGGACTGGTGCGGATCGCCAACTTCATCAATCAGGAACTTTATGGGCGCGTCACGGACGTGCCGTGGGCTTTCATCTTCGAGACCGACTTCACAAGCCAGCCGCGCCATCCCAGCCAGCTCTACGAGGCCTTTCTCGAAGGCTTTCTGCTCTGGTTCATCCTGCGCCTGATGACCAAGCGCGGCGCGCTGACCAAGCCCGGCCTCGTCACGGGCGCGGGCGTGGCGGGGTACGGTCTGTTCCGCTTCTCCGTCGAATTCGTGCGCGAACCCGACGCGACCCTGTTCGGCCCCCTCACCCGCGGCATGGCCTACAGCCTGCCCATGGTCCTGATCGGCGTCGCCGTGATGATCTGGGCTTATCGTCGTCAGGCGGTCGCGCCGGTCTATGCGGCGCGGTTGGCTAAGACGGCTGCCGAGGAGCCCGCCGAAGCGTGACGGAAACGCCCCTGACGCGGCGCATTCGGGCGCGCATTCGCGAGTCCGGGCCCGTGAGCGTCGCGGAATATATGACGCTCTGCCTGCTCGACCCGGTCGATGGCTACTATCCGACGCGCGATCCGCTCGGCAGCGAGGGCGACTTCATCACCGCGCCCGAGATTAGCCAGATGTTCGGCGAATGTCTCGGTCTCTGGGTGGTGCAGAGCTGGCACGATCTGGGAAAGCCGGAGCGGTTCAACCTGGTCGAAATGGGTCCGGGGCGCGGTGTCATGATGGCGGACATGCTCAAGGCCGTGGCGCTGGAGCCGGGCTGCAAGGCGGCCGCAACTATCGTCCTCATCGAAGCCTCCGCCGCGCTCCAGGCCGTGCAGGCCAAGACGCTGGGCGGGAGTGGCTTCGCCGTCGGCTGGGCCGACACGCTGGAGGATCTGGACGACTCGCCCTGCCTTATCGTCGGCAACGAATTTCTCGACTGCCTTCCCATCCGGCAGTTCGTCTACGCCCAGGACCGATGGAGCGAGCGGCGCATCGGCCTGCTGGAAGACGGGTTGCGGTTTGAGACGGATGGCCAGGCCGCGCCGGACAGCGTCACCGCCGCCTTCCC
>JBATXP010000068.1:0-2846 GCA_049673465.1 Litorimonas sp. | reverse complement strand
GCAGAAACTCGTGGCTGAGCCGCCCGCGATTATTGGCCACATCGGCGAAGAACCGCTCCGCCCGGCCCGCCCGCTCGGCGCGCACGGCCCGCAGGCGCGACAGGTCCGCGACCAGGACCGGATCGCCGTCGGGCATCAGGTCGAGCACGCCGCGCACCAGATTGGAGGCGACGCTGCCATTGGTGGTCAGACGCGAAAACACCCAGGACCCTTCGCGCAACCGCACCACCACGCCGCTCTCCTCGAGCGAGCGGATATACTGGGTCACGCGCGGTTGGGAGAGCTGCAGCACGGAGACCAGCTCCGACACGGTCAGCTCCCCTCGCCGCAGCAGGGCCAGGATGCGCAAGCGGTCCGGATGGCCGAGCAGTTTCAGGGTTCGGGCGAAGGACTCCACGCCGGACGGTTAGCACGGGGGAGCGAAGGTGTATATAAAGATTTCTTTATATGGCTCGGCTACACCCGCAATTGCCCCCAAGAAACATCGTCAGCGCTTCGCGCTGGCATTCGTGATTGCATAAATCCGCTGAAATCGGTCCACTGGATCGATTTCCGGGCGCGGATTTCTGCAATCACCGTTCGAACTTCACGAACTTCAGCTTCTTCGGAATATCCGCATCGTCACCCAGACGCCTCTTCTTGTCCTCGATATAGTCGGCAAAGTTCCCCTCGAACCACTCCACGTGGCTGTCGCCTTCATAGGCGAGGATGTGCGTCGCCACGCGGTCGAGGAAGAAACGGTCGTGCGAGATCACCACGGCGCAGCCGGGAAACTTCTCCAGCGCCACTTCGAGCGAGGCCAGCGTTTCGCGGTCCAGATCGTTGGTCGGTTCGTCGAGCAGCAGCAGGTTCGCCGGACGCGTCAGCATCTTGGCGAGGTTGACGCGGTTGCGCTCCCCGCCCGACAGCTGGCCGACATTCTTGGACTGGTCCGTGCCCTTGAAGTTGAACGCCCCGACATAGGCGCGGCTTGGGACTTCGCGCTTGCCGAGCTTGAGGATGTCCAGCCCATCGGAAATGGCTTCCCAGACGTTCTTGGAGTTGTCCAGCGCGTCGCGGTTCTGATCGACATAGCCGAGCTCGACCGTCTCGCCGACCTTGAACGACCCCGCGTCCGGCTGCTCGTCGCCCGTGATCATCTTGAACAGGGTGGTCTTGCCCGCCCCATTGGGGCCGATCACGCCGACGATCCCGCCTCTGGGCAGCTTGAAGGACAGATCCTTGATGAGGAGCTTGTCGTCGAACCCCTTGGAGACGTTATTGGCTTCCACCACGATGTTGCCGAGCCGCTCGCCCATCGGGATACGGATTTCGGCGTGGCTTACGACCTCGTTCTCGGCTTCGTCGCGCAGGTTCTCGTAGGCGCTGATCCGCGCCTTTGACTTGGTCTGGCGCGCCTTGGGATTGGAGCGGATCCATTCCAGCTCGCGCTTCAGCGCCTTGGTCTTGGAATCGGATTCGCGCCCTTCCTGATCCATGCGCTTGGCCTTGGCGGCCAGCCAGGAGGAGTAGTTGCCCTCGTGCGGATAGGTCCGGCCCCGGTCCACTTCCAGCGTCCAGTCCGTGATGTTGTCGAGGAAGTAGCGGTCGTGGGTGATGAGGATGACCGCGCCCTTATAGTTGACGAGGTAGTTTTCCAGCCAGGCGACAGTTTCCGCGTCCAGGTGGTTGGTCGGTTCGTCCATCAGCAGCAGGTCCGGCTTGGCCAGCAGCAGCTGGCAGATGGCGACGCGGCGGCGTTCCCCGCCCGACAGGGGCGTCACGTCGGCCTCCTTGGGCGGGCAGCGCAGGGCCTGCATGGCCATCTCGATCTTGGAATCGATGTCCCACGCGTCGCGCGCATCGACCTGCTCCTGCAGCGCCGTCATCTCCTCCATCAGCTCGTCGGTATATTCCTCGGCCATCTTCATGGCGACGGCATTGTAGGCGTCGAAGATCTTTTTGTCCTCGCAGTCGCTGATGACGTTTTCCCAGACGTTTTTATCCGGGTCGAGATGCGGCTCCTGCGGCAGGTAGCCGACCTTGACGCCCTCGGCCGCCCAGTGCTCGCCGGTCACTTCGGTGTCGACGCCCGCCATGATCTTCATCAGGGTGGACTTGCCCGCCCCGTTCACGCCCACCAGGCCGATCTTGGCGTCGGGGTAGAAGGACAGGTGGACGTTGTCGAGAATGGTCTTGTTGCCGAATTTCTTCGTCAGACCCTGCATGTGATAGGCGAATTGGCGAGCCATGATGGTCGGTTTCCGTGGTCTTGAATGTCAGTGGTGGGCGCGCGCGTCGAACGCCGCGCGGTCTCGGATCGCATATGTTCGCTGAGGCCGCGCTTTTCAAGTCGCAAGGCCATGCCGGAACGGGGAACGAGGCAGGATCCTTCTTTTGGGCAGGAGGTCAGGTGCGACCGGACCGCACCGTCCGGCAAGTCGTTGCGTTTGTGCCTGGGATGGCACGAAGCGCGGACCCTGCCCCGCGATGGGGAAGGGAGAAACAAAACCATTTACGCAAGGACAGAGCCCGCGCGTTCGGCGAACGCACCTGGCGTCAGCGCTTCGGTCCGGACGGCCCGCAATGGGCGCACGCCCGGAGCGGGGAAGCGGGTTCAGGGCTTTCGGCCTCTGGTCCGCCATCCGCTCTTGGCCGGAGGGCACACGGCGGGCCGGATGCCATCCCGGCCCGTTGCTCCGCTTGTCTCTCTCCAACCTCACCTTCGGTCGCTTCGCCAGGTGGAGCCGGATGCGCCGCATTACCTCGCATCCCGCCCAGCCCACCGAACATCTCCTGACGTGAGGGCGATACAGCCCCTCGTGCCGACAGGAAACAGGAGGTAAGATACGGGCATACCCCCAAAG
>JBATXP010000067.1:0-3324 GCA_049673465.1 Litorimonas sp. | reverse complement strand
GCCCACGGCCGCGCCGGCCGCGGCTCCGCCCAGCGCGTCACGCTCGACATTCTGGGTGGTGGTGCAGGCCGCCATGGAAAGGGCGGCGAGGGCGACGAAGCCCGTCTTGAGAATGGTGGACATAGGTTGAACTCCAAGGGTCCCTGTGGTGGACGCCCCCCATGGCACGCCCGTAAATCAGACCGACAAAACGTCGCATCGAACGGCCGGTTCCCTAGCCGACCTATGCTAAGCGCACCCTGACAGCCGCATTAATTTTCGGTTCAGTTCGAGGAAAGCCGCCGCCCATGACCATCGAGCCCATCCACCAGACGATCCTGAACGCGATGCACCTGTCCATCCTGCCGGGCTGGCTGCTCCTGATCGTCGCGCCGCGATGGCGGTGGACGGACCGGATCGTGCAGAGCGGGCTCTACCCAGTCGGGCTGGGCTTGCTCTATACGGGCCTGCTGATCTCGGCGATCGTGCTGCGCGGGGATGGCGGGTCGGTGGATATGTCGACGGTGGAGGGAATCGCGACCCTGTTCGGCCATCCGCTCGGCATCCTGACGGGCTGGGCGCACTATCTCGTCTTCGACCTGTTCGTCGGCATGTGGGAGGCGCGGGACGCGCGCCGGCGCAAGATGGCCCACTGGAAGCTGGTGCCGTGCCTGGTGCTGACGCTGCTGGCCGGACCGCTGGGCCTGCTGCTCTATTTCGCGCTGCGTCGGGAGTGGCGGATCGAAGCACCCTAGCCGCAGGCCGCCTTGACCTGACGCAGGGCGGCGGTGATGCCCTTGAGGCTGAAGCTGTAGGACACGTCCGTCCCGCGCGAGGACTGGGCCTGCACGGTCATGGTCGCTCCGGCGCGCATCTTGGACACGAGCGTCTTCTCGTCCGCGCTTTCCGCGATGAAGGCCTCGTTGTCCGCCCCATACATGGTGATCTTGGTGGAGCCGACCCGGGCAACGGGCGCACGGTTGGGCTTGAACGTATAGCCCGCCATCAGGGAGGGCTGCTCGGTCGCCGCGCCGTTGGCCCAGCTCGACACCAGGAAGAAGACGTCGCCGTGATTGACGTTGCCGGGCGACTGCGCCGTTGGCTGGGTGACGGCGTAGCACATGGTCGTGCCGTCCCCGTCGCGCGTATAGACCGTCCAGTCGCCATGCGTGCCCTGCAGCTTGGGCGCGGCCAGGGCGGGTACGGCCGTGGCGAGGGTCGCGAGGAAGACGAGGGCGAAGGCGAGCGAGCGGTTCATGACCTCGCTATAGAGCGCGATCACGCTTAATCTCGGCTTAACGTCAGCTCCGATTCAGCCGTTCTTGCCGATCCCTGTCCGCTTTTTAACCCCCGCCGCCCCGCGACGCCTCTGCACCAGCGGGCGCGGGGCGTGGCCGCCGAACAGGATCGAACGGTCATAGAGCGTCAGCGCGGTCGCCAGCCCCACATTGATGCAGAAGGCGGTCGGGATCTTGACGATGTGCGCGCAGGCATCCTGCACGGGGCGGGAGAGCGAGCCTTTCTCCGGACCCAATATGTAGGCGGCGTTGAGCGGGTGGCGGAAGGAGGGCAGGTCGACCGCGTCGTCCGTCAGCTCCACCCCGACCAGAACGCAGCCTTCCGGGAAACGGGCCGCGTCGAAATCCGGCCAGCGATAGTAGGGCAGATGGCTCGCCGAGCCCGACGTGTCCGTCTGGCGCGCCTCCTCGGGGTCGAGGTCGGAGCCGACTGTGAAGGCGAAGCTGGCCCCGAAGGCATGGGCCGTGCGCAGGATCACGCCCAGATTGTGCGCCTTGGAGAGCCCTTCGCTGCCAATGCCGAAATAGCCGCGCATGGGTCCGCTACTGCGCCCCCTGCCCGGCCGAGGCGGCGACGCCCGGCTGCGGGCGCTCGACCAGGATCACGGACCGGTAGACGGCGTAGCCCGCCACGACGGCGCTGCCCGCGATGATGATCCAGAACGGCACGGTCGGACCGAGCGCCAGCGCGCCCAGCCCGATCAGGCCGAAGGTGGTCAGGTTGACGAACAGGTTCAGCAGAACGGAGCCCGCGCTCATCAGCTGGGCGCGGATGCGCGGCTCCGCCCGGCGCTGCGCCATCGCCTGGAGCGGCACGATGAACATGCCGTTGAAGGCGGACGCCGCCGACAGCACGATGACGAAAAGCGGCGTGGCCGGGTCGGACAGGAAGTCGCCGAGCGGCCCGAACGCCGCCTCGCCCGCATAGTTTGGGCTGGGGATGAGCACGAGCAGCAGGGTGCAGAGCGTCACGCCGATGATGCCCAGCGTGGACAGGCGCACCGCTTCGGGTCCCCAGATCTTCAGATTGCCGACCGCGAACACGATCAGCGCGCCGACCAGGATGCTGATGGTGGAGGTGGCGAGCAGCACCTGCAACGCCTGCTCGTTATAGCCCATGGTCTGCCCGACCAGGTCGGGCAGGGTGGTCACGAACACGGTGGACACGGCGTAGAACCAGCTCACGCCCAGCAGCGGGCGCAGCACGTCCGGATGGTGGACCGCCTTGCCCAGCACGCTGATCGTGGCCGTCACGGGTTCGTAGTTGACCTTCAGGTCCGGCTGCGGCGCGGGCGCGGGTGGGCAGAATTCGGAACTCGCCCAACCGAACAGGGCCAGCGCGACCAGTACGACCGAGATCGTCGTCGCGCCCAGCTGCAGCACGAACAGACCGAAGATGGTGGCCGCCAGGATGGTGGCGAACTGGAACCCCGACAGCAGCGCATTGCCCTGGATCAGCTCTCGCTCCGTCAGCCATTGCGGCAGCACCGCATTCTTGGTCGGCGAGAAGAAGGCCGACTGCGCGCCCATCAGGCCGAGCGCGAGGGCGAGGATGCGCACATCCATCAGCCAGAAGCCCAGCGCGGCGATCAGCATGATGACGACCTCCGCGCGCTTGACCCAGCGGAAGATCACGCCCCGGTCCACCTTGTCGGCGATCTGCCCGGCAATGGCGCAGAGAAGGGTGAACGGCCCGGTGAAGATCAGGGCGGCGACCGGCACGCGGATGCCGCTGGGCAGATCGGAGAGAAACGCCACGCCGCCGAAGGTGATCAGGGCGATCAGCGCGTTCTTCAGCCCGTTGTCGTTGAACGTGCCCGCCTGGAACAGGGCGAAGAGGGGCAGGAACCGGCGGCGCCAGGGCAGGCCGGTCTGGGGATGTCGGCTCATTCGGCGGGTTCCTCGCGTGACGGGCTCACCTCATCCGGTGCGCTCTGGCAGGCGGCGCGGGCCGCCTCGCGCTGCGCCGCGACCGGGTTGAGTTCCAGCTTGCCGATGGCGTCTGGGTCCAGCGCGCCGGGATCGTCCCGGTCGAGCAGCTCCAGCG
>JBATXP010000066.1:0-1971 GCA_049673465.1 Litorimonas sp. | reverse complement strand
TTCCTGTGCGACACTCTGTCGTGATCGCGCGTCACGACGGCGTGAGCGTCAGGCCTCCAGCACGCTCCGGAAATCGTCCGCCACGACGCCGGCCGTCGCCTTGGCCGCGCCGACCACGCCCGGCACGCCCGCGCCCGGATGGGTGCCGGCCCCGACGATGTAGAGATTGCCGATCACGTCGTCACGATTATGCGGGCGGAACCAAGCGGACTGGGTCAGGATCGGCTCGACCGAAAAGGCGCTGCCGTGATGCGTGTTCATCTCGTCGCGGAACCCGTAGGGCGTCAGCGTCGTCTGGCAGACCAGATGCTTGCGCAGGTCCGGGATGGCGTGCTCTTCGAGATAGTCGATGATCGTGTTGGCATAGGCCGGGCCGACCTGGTTCCAGTTCACGTCGGCATGACCGAGATGGGGGACGGGGCTCAGCACATAGTAGGACGACATGCCCTCCGGTGCCATGCTCGGGTCCGTGACCGTGGGGCTATGCAGATACAGGGAGAAGTCCTCGGGCAGCTTGCGACCCTTGCCGAAGATCTCCGCGATCAGGTGTTCGTAGCGCTGGCCGAGCAGGATGGTGTGATGCTCCAACCCCTCCGGGCTCGGACAGTCGAGGCCGAAATAGAGCACGAAGAGCGACATGGAGTGGCGCTTCTTGGACAGGCTGCGACCGTACTTTTTCCCTCTCGCATGGTCACGCAACAGGTGCTTGTAGGTGTGGACCACATCGGCGTTTGACGCGACCAGGTCGGCCTCCATCGACCAGCCGTCGGCGGCCTCCACACCCGTGACCCGATCGCCGTCGGTGCGGATATCCGTGATTTCGGTGGATAGGCGAAGTTTCCCCCCCAACTCCTTGAACAGATTGATCATTCCGTCCACCAGCGCTCCGGTTCCGCCTTTGGCGAACCAGACCCCGCCCTTGCGTTCCAGCGCGTGGATCAAGGCGTAGATGGAGCTGGTCTTGAAGGGATTGCCGCCGACCAATAGCGACTGGAAACTCAGCAGCTGGCGTACCCGCTCGTGCTTCACGAACTTGGACACCATCGCATAGACACTCTTGTCCGCGCGCAGCCGGACCAGCTGCGGGGCGGCCATGAACATCTGCGACATCTTCAGGAAGGCGGTCGTGCCGAGCTTTTCGTAGCCTTCGCGATAGAGGTCCTGGCTATAGGCCAGGAACTTGCGGTAGCCTTCCACGTCGTCCGGCTCGTAGCGGGCGATCTCCGCCTCCAGCGTCGCCTGGTCCGCCGTGTAGTTCAACACCTCGCCGTCTTCCCAGCGCAGCTGGTAGAACGGATCGACCGGCAGGAGCGTGACATAGTCCTCCATCTTGCGGCCCGAAATGTCCCACAGTTCCCGCAGGCAGTCGGGGTCGGTAATGACGGTCGGTCCGCCGTCGAACTTGAACCCGTCCAGATCGTAGACATAAGCCCGACCGCCCGGCTTGTCGCGATTATCGGCGAGCGTGACGTCAAAGCCCATGCTTTGCAGCCTGATGGCCAGGGCGAGACCGCCAAAGCCCGCGCCGATCACGATCGCGGTCGGGCGACCCGCGCTGCGGGCCTTGGCCGCGTCGATGTCGGCATGATCGAGGGGAGCGTTCATTGCGGGGACCCTTTGGCGCGCTCGCGCGGAGTGGAGGCGGCGCGTTCGCGCCGGATGAAGGCTTTTTCGCCGAAATTGGCCAGCGCTCTGTCTACGGGGACGGGCGGCTTGCCGATGAGGATACGCGCTTTGTCGCGCAGCTTCAAACCGTTGCGGTAGAAGCGCGCGATCAGACCCTGGTCCAGCCCGTAGAATCGCTGAAGCACGATGAACCGCCGCTCGGGCGAGGCGGCGCGAAAGAACATGCGGTTGAGCAGCCGGGCATAGCGCTCGCGCCGAAGGTGATGGCGGCGGAACTCGGCCACGGCGGAAGGCGCGGCGTCCGGTCCCTGCTCCCTGATGGCCTGCGCGATCACGTCCGCGACC
>JBATXP010000065.1:0-4238 GCA_049673465.1 Litorimonas sp. | reverse complement strand
CAGCCGACCGCCCGCGCGGCGAGGTCCGCGTCCACATCGATCGTCCGCGCTTCCACGTCGATGGTGATCCGGTCGCCCTCTTCGACGAAGGCGATCGGCCCGCCATGCGCGGCCTCGGGCGCGACATGGCCGATGACGAAGCCGTAGCTCGCCCCGGAAAAGCGGCCATCCGTGACTAGCGCGACATGATCGGCGAGGTCCTGCCCGACCAGCGCCGCCGTCACGCCCAGCATTTCGCGCATGCCGGGTCCGCCGCGCGGGCCTTCATTCCGGATGACGACCACGTCGCCCTTGTGAATGCCATTGTTCTGGACGACTTCGAAACAGGCTTCCTCGGACTCGAACACGCGCGCCCGGCCCTCGAAGTGCAGCGCGCCGTGGCCGGCCAGTTTCACGACACAGCCTTCCGGCGCGAGATCGCCGTAGAGGATGCCGTAGCCGCCGCGAGATTTGACAGGATCGTCGAATGTGCGAACCACGTCCTGACCGTCGGTTTCTGATGCGGCCTCGATCTCCTCGAACAGGGTTTGCCCCGTGACGGTCATCGAGTCCTTTATGCGCTCGTCGGCGACGAGGCGCTTGCCGATCAGGCCGGAGCCGCCCGCAGTGTAGAGGTCTGCCGCCATGTAGCGCCCGCCAGGCTTCAGATCGCCGATCACGGGCGTCGTGCGGCTGACATGGTCGAAGGCGTCGATCTCGAAATCGTTGATGCCCGCTTCCGTGGCGATAGCGAGCAGGTGCAGGATGGCGTTGGTGGAGGCCGCGGTGGCAGACAGGGCGATGGCCGCGTTCATGAGGCTTTGCTTCGTGATCATCTCGCGCGGCAGGCGGTTTTCCTTGACGCAGTCCACGACGCACATGCCTGCGTCATAGGCGGCGCGGGTCTTGTCCTCGTGCACGGCCGGAATGTCGTTCATGCCCATGGGCGACAGGCCGAGAAATGTCATGGCCATGGCCATGCTGTTGGCCGTGAACTGCCCGCCGCACGCGCCCGCGCCGGGGCAGGCGGCCTTTTCGATATCCTTGAGTTCGTCCACGTCGATGATCCCGGCCGCGCAGGCCCCGACGGCCTCGAACACGTCCTGCACGGACAGATCCTTGCCCTTGTGGTGGCCCGGCATGATCGACCCGCCATAGAGCACGACGCCCGGCACGTTCATGCGCGCCAAGGCCATGCCCGCGGCCGGAATGGTCTTGTCGCAGCCGACGAGGATGATGACGCCGTCGAGCGAGTGGCCGCGCACCGCCAGTTCGATGGAATCGCAGATCACCTCGCGGCTCATCAGGCTCGCGCGCATGCCGTCGCTGCCCATGGTGATGCCGTCGGACACGGCGATGGAATTGAAGTCCACCGGCGTCCCGCCCGCCGCGCGGATGCCCGCCCGGACCGGAACGGCCAGCTGGTCCAGATGCATGTTGCAAGGACCCATATTGGTCCAGGTGTTGAAGACCGCGACGATGGGGCCTTCGAACGACTCGTCCGTCATGCCCGACGCGCGCAGCATGGCGCGCGCCGCGCTGCGGTCGCGGCCCGTGACGATGGCGTCGCTTCGTTTGCCCGTGGGCTTTCCCATTGCCGTCTTCCCTGTCGCCTGAACAAAAAAACCCGCCTCGGAAGGGGCGGGTTCGTTCAAGCCTTTGTCTTCAGCCTACAACCCGCTTATCGCTCCAATAAGGAGCACCACCAGACCAGCCAGGAGTACGAGTTCGACGTTCACGCTCGTGGCGCGGCTCTCGACCTTCACTTTCGGCTCATCGTGGCGGAACGGTTTCATGACATCGCTTAAACCTTAAAGGCGGACGACGCTCAAGAGGAAATTTTACCGCATCATTGCTAAATCGACCGCAAGATCGCTATCACATGCCCTCAGAGGCCTCGATTGGGGGCAAGCGCTGCCTCCAGCGCTTCCAGCAGGTCCGGCTCGCTCTCTATGCCGACCGAAACCCGGATCAGCGTTTCGTCCAGCCCGGCGGCGGCGCGCGCCTCCGGGGCCATGCCGCGATGGGTCATGGTGGCGGGCTGGCAGATGAGGCTTTCCGTCCCGCCGAGAGAGGCGGCGAGGCGGAAGACCCGGACGCGCCTCAGCACCTCGCCCGCCGCCTCCGCCGTTTCCATGCGGAAGGACACCATCGCGCCGGGGCCGGATTGCTGCGTCCGGGCGAGCCCTTGGTCGGGATAGAAAACTTGCGTCACGCGGTCGTGCGCGCGCAGCCTCGCCGCGAGCGCCCGTGCGTTGCTTTCCGCCGCGTCCACGCGCAGCGCGAGCGTGCGCAGGCCGCGTAGCGTCTGGTAGCTGTCGAAGGGCGATCCGGTCAGCCCGGCGGCATTGGCCCACCAGGCGAGGCGCTCGTGCAGTTCTTCCGTCTTCGCCACCACGACCCCGCCGACCACATCGCTATGGCCGTTCAGATATTTGGTGGTGGATTGCAGTGCCAGGTCCGCGCCGAGGGCGAGCGGCTGCTGGCGCAAGGGCGACAGGAACGTGTTGTCCACGACCGACAGCGCGCCCGCCGCCCGCGCGATCCCGCAAACGGCCCGCACGTCGGTGAGGCGCATCAGCGGGTTGCTGGGCGTTTCCAGCATGATGAGCGCGGTCGCATCCGTCACGGCCGCCCGCACGGCGTCGAGATCGCCCTGGTTCACGAAGGCGCAGTCGATCTTGCCCTGGTCGTGGCGGGCCGCCAGCAGGCGGTGCGTGCCGCCATAGCAATCGTGCGGCGCGACCACCCGCGCGCCCGACGGCAGCAGGTTGAGCACCAGGTCGATGGCCGCCATGCCGCTGCTGGTGACGACCGCCCCCGCCCCGCCGTCCAGCTCCGCCAGCGTCTCGGCCAGCAGGTCGCGGTTGGGGTTGTTGGTCCGGCCATAGTCGAACGGCCCCTTGGAGGCCACGTCGGCCTCCGGCCAGACATAGGTCGTGCTCATCCAGAGCGGCGGAACGACCGCCCCAAAGGCCGGGTCCCAGGCGATCCCGGCCTGAACGAGTTGGGTGGTGGAGGAGGTCATGGGCGGTTCTGGTAGCGGTAGATGCCGAGAATATGGACGTCACCGTCCTGCAGGCGGTAGTCGACCGTGAATCGATATTTCGTCGTGACGAAGTGCCGGATTGGTCCTTCGATAATCTGCCCACCTTTTGGAAAGGTTTCCAGAGTGTCGAAGGCCGCGTTTATGTCGGACCCGATATTTTCTAGAACGCCATCTCCGAACTGGATGTAGTGGCCCTCTATGTCTTCCAGGTCGCGCTGCGCAGTGGCGCGAATGATGATTTTCGCCTTCAAGTCCAGCGGCGTCCCAGAATTCGCTCGATGACGTCTGGATCGGCCATGGCCGGGTCGTTTTCGGAGTGGCGTCGGCGGCTTTCTCGCATCTGCTCGGGTGTCAGGGACGAGTCCCTACCGGATATGAGAGATCGGACCATGTCTTCGATCTCGGCCCGACGTTGGGAGGTCTCGCCCTCCAGATAGTCCCGCAATTCGTTCACGATGCTCATGCGCCTGCCCTATCACACATGGTCGGCCGCCGCCAAAGCCTCTTCCACGAACGCCATCAGCCGCGGCTCCATCGCATCGTACTCCTTCAGGAACGCGTCGTGGCCGTAGAGGCTCGTGAAGGTGAACAGTTCGCTTTCGCCTGCCAGCCGGTCGCGGAGCTCGCGCATGTCGGGCAGGGGGGCGAGCTGGTCGGAAATGGCGGTCATGAGCAAGGTCGGCGTGGTGATGGATTCGGGCTCCACCCGGTGCAGGTCGATGGATTCGGATAGGGCGAGGAAGCGTTGCGCGTCCATTTGCGCGGCGAACGCCTCGCCCCGGTTTTCCAGATAGTCGCAAATGTCAAACCGGGCGGGGTCCCGACCCGTCTCCTCTAGCGCGAACCGGTCTGCGAATTCCTCCGGCGTGCGGTAGGTCGTCATCGCCAACTCGCGGGCGAGCTTCAGGCCCGCTTCCGGCTGCCCGGCGTCCAGCCCCAGCCGCACGATGCGCCGCTGGATGCCCCGCCAGCCCACGCCGATCGGGTAGGGCTTGTGCGCCGCCCCGATGACGCAGAGATGTCGCACCCTGTCCGGATAGGCGCGCGCGAAGGCAAGCCCGCACATGCCGCCATAGGAACTGCCGATCAGAGCGGTCACGGACCCGAGTTCGTGCGCGTCCAGGAGCGCCTTCAGCCGCTTCGCCTGGTCCGCCGTGGTGATGGTTTCCGGACAGGCCAGCCCGTTCGCCTCCGGCGCGAAGTCTAGACC
>JBATXP010000064.1:0-2685 GCA_049673465.1 Litorimonas sp. | reverse complement strand
CGGCGTGACCTGCCACTCCACGCCGGCGGCGAGACGGCCTGTCGGCACCCATTGCGAGTCCCAGAGCTCGACGCGGTCGGCGCGGGCCGCCGTGGCCGGGCTGTCGTCGATATCGTAGTAGAACAGTTCGTCCGCCTCGAACACGGACTCGTAGCTGAGCTGGCGCTGGTCGAGGGTGACGGAAGCCGCATTGATGTGCGAGGCCCCGGCAGACGCGCCGACGAAGGGCGTCACCGTGCGGCCGGTCGAACGGCCGGAGATCGGGTCGAGATAGTACCGCCCGCCCGCTTCCAGGTCGTAGCGTTCCATGTCGCTGAAGTCGTAGCTGACTTCGGCGATGGTGTTTTCCGGGTTGAATTCGGTGCCGACCGTTTGCGATGTCTGGACGAAGCCGGGTCCCGGATCGGCCTCGTCGAAGGTTCGCGTCGTCGTCTCCTTGAAGACCGTCGCCTCCAGGGTCGCGGCCCCGCCATTCGTGCCTTCGGCCCGCGTATAGCCCGCGCGGCCGAACAGGGTGGCGCGGTCGTTCAGAATATACTCCCCGCTCAGCCCCACCGTGGCCGGCGTGGACCAGGCATCCTTGAAGGAGATGCTGGGTGTGCGCTCCTCGTCCCACGGGTCGACCGTGTTCTGGAGGCGGGAGTTGGCGTAGTACCGGATGTCGCGCGTCTCGCCGTCCGCTATGGAACCTTCCGAGCGACCTTCATTGTAGCGTGAGGGCACATAGCCTGCGAACGGGTCGATGGGCGAGAGATCGGCATTGATTAGCTCGCCGGAGATGCCGGACTCGACGCCCAGATCCAGCGCGCCGCGGAAACGCGGGCGGCGCAGTTTCGGGCCGCTGGCCCCTTGGTGGTGCACGGCGTGGCGATTGCCGGACGCGTGCGTGCCGTACTGGCCGGACGCGTATTGGGGCTGGCCGAACTGCGGCTGTTGCGGGAAGCCGCCCGGATGCGCGCCATAGGCACCGGGAATGCCGATGGAGACCTGCGACGGATGGCAACCGCGTGGGATCGGAGCCTGGGCGTGCGGGACCTGGCAAGGATCGGCGTAAGGGGACGGCCGCTGGCCGTAATGGCCGTGATGGGCGGGTTGGGGTCCGGAGAACAGGCCGCCGACCTTCTGGCCCATGCCGCCGACAAAGGAACATCCGGACAGCAAAGCCGCCGATAAAGCCACACCCACAAGACGCATCACGTCCCCCGATCGATCGTAAAAGCAGGCGGGCAGACCCCGCCATGGTTAACCGCTCTTGCCCGCTCTTGCTTAACAAGCGGTTTAGCGGCCCCAAGAAAGGGGCGCGCGGCGCTTGACCCTCGCGGGGCACCTCGGCACGAGCGCCCCCGTGCACCGCGTCCTGCTCATCTCCTCCTTCACCGCCGCCAGCCATGTCGGCTCGGTCGTCAGCGCCTTCGTGCTGCGGCGCATGGGCATCGACGTCACCGTGCTGCCCACCACTCTGTTCGGACGCCATCCCGGCTGGGGCGCGCCGGGTGGGGCCGTCGTGCCGACCGCGCAGCTGCGCTCCATGTGGGACGCGGTGAGAGCGCAGCTCGACATTCAGGACCTGCCCTTCGACGCCGTCATGACCGGCTATATGGGCGAGACCGGCCATGTGGACCTCGCGGCGGAGGCCATCGACACGCTGCGCGTCCCGCTCGTGCTGGTCGATCCCGTCATGGGCGACGGCAGCCGGGAGGAAGGTGGGCTCTACATTCCGCGCGAGCGGGCGGAAGCCGTCTGCGACCGGCTGATCCCGCGCGCCCACATCGCCACGCCCAATCTGTGGGAATGGCGGTTCATCACCGGCAATCTGGACGAGGCGGACGACACGCCGCCGCGTCCGCTGGCCGGAACCCGCGAAACCCTCGTCACCTCCGTCGGCGGGGCCGACCGCATCGGCGCTATTCTGTTCGAGGGCAGTCGCGCCCACTCCGCGATGCACCAACGCTATTCCGGCGTGCCGAACGGCGGAGGCGACACGCTCGCCGCCACCTATCTGGGCCACCGCCTGCATGGCCGGACGCCCGAAGCCGCGCTCGGCCGCTCCGTCTCCGCCGTGTTCAAGGTGATGGGCGAAGCGGACGCGTCGGATGCGGGCGAACTGCCCCTGATCCGAGCCCAGCATTTTCTCGACCTCGAAGGCGCGGCCCCCGAGCTGACCGTGGAAACGACCCCATGACCGACCCCAAAACCGATCTTGGAACCGACATCCCCCTGTCCGGCCTCGTCGCCGCAGGCTTCGAGCCCGTGCGCGATGCCGTGATCGCCAATTTCGAAAATGACGGCGAGCTGGGCTGCCAGGTCGCGATCTTCCGCGACGGCGAACCCGTGGTGGACCTCCGCGCGGGCTGGACGGACCGCAAGAAGACGGCGGAAGTCGCCCCGGACACGCTGTTTTCCGTCTACTCGTCGGGCAAGGCCATGGCCGCGCTGGTGATCGCCCATCTCGTGGAGCGGGGCGATCTGGAATACGATCGGCGCGTGAGCGAGCTTTGGCCGGAGTTCGGCGCGCACGGCAAGGGCGCGCTGACCGTGGCGCAGCTGATGAGCCACCAGAGCGGCCTGTCCGGCATCACCGATCCGACCTTCCAGCCCCAAGACTGGATCGACTTCGACAGGGTGGTGTCGGTGCTGGAGGATCAGGAGCCGCTGTTCGAGCCGGGCAGCCGCAGCGGCTACCAC